>CAZQXM010000253.1:0-1503 GCA_964597205.1 uncultured Gammaproteobacteria bacterium | reverse complement strand
CCCAGCGTAGCGCCCCTAAGAAAATTTATACTCATCTGCATAGTAACTACTTGCTCAGCTTTCCTATCTGGGATGGTAGAAGTCACCGCGCCTGAGAGTGAGATGTCGAGCAGAGAGCTGATTATGCCGCCATGCACGCCGCCAGCGATATTGAGGTGCTCGGGCTTGATAGTGAGCTCGATGTCGCAGACCCCTTCTTCATAACGATTGAACTTTACCCCTAAATGATGCTCAAATGAACTTCCGTAGCGGGTTTTACATAGATCTGAATCCATGGCTCCATTATGACACGAGCATAGTAGTCAGCCAAGGTGTTAAAATAAAAACCGTGAAAGCTATGCAAGGCAAAAAATCCAAAATGACTATGAGAGCGCCAGACCTATCGGTGTCCAAGGCGAACCAAGAGCGCGCGCTTAAACTCTACGGTCATTTCCTAAGTTCTATACGCACTCAACTCACGCATTCAGCTAATGATTTTTCTACTCTCACTACTATTAGTCGTTTCTTGTCTAAATCCACTAAGCCTGATCCTGCCGAAGCGCATATTATGGACGTGGTACGTCGCATGCAGAAGGACAAGCTCCACGCTGAAATCGCGCTGCAACTCAGCGAGACTTCAGCTCAGACTCTGCAATCTATGCAGAAGACTGTGATTATTCAGATGATTCCTTATCTGCTTGGTTTATTTCTTACTGTTGTTTTTGTGGTGATGGCTTTATTCACTAAGCCACTAGAGTTCGCTAACCCAGCTTTGCAGCGTTATTTATTATTGATGATACCGGCTGTCTCTCTACTCATCTGGGGTTTAGTGACTAGATCCAAAATGAAATTCGACATGCTTTCACTTAACATCTTGATGCAAGCTAGTTCGGCATTCGCGTCTGCCAAGATGCAAGGTAAAGGTGAAATCGGTGCTTTGCAGAACCTAGCTGAAATGAAGCGCAGAGCAGCAGCGATGGAGAAGAAGTCTAAAAATAAAGAAGCTAAGTCTTGATTATTGCCCTAGTTATAATTTTAGATCAAGCAGTGAAATATTGGGTTTTGCATAATCTTGCTGAGCACAATGGCTTTGTTTTTATACCAGATTTTATTAGCATTATGCACCAGCATAATACTGGTATGGCTTTTAGTATTTTTGCTGACAACCCTGTCTTTATGCGCATCTTAACTACTGGACTAGTGGCGTTTCTGACTTTTCTTGCTTATCGTTTAAGAGGTTCTCGACCTTTGATTTCTACAGCATTCGCTTTTATACTTGGCGGTGCTTATTCTAATCTTATCGATAGATATATCCACGGCTTTGTTGTTGACTATATTAATTTCCTTTTTGTAGATTTTGCGGTTTTTAATATCGCTGATGTTGCGCTGAATATTGGTGGTTTTCTTCTGCTTCTAGACCTAATACTGAAGAAGGAACCCAATGCTAATTAAAATCGACGAAACCATTATTGAGACTGCTGCTGATTTGCGTTTGGATAAATTCCTCCACGTTCATCTTGCTAG
>CAZQXM010000252.1:0-1511 GCA_964597205.1 uncultured Gammaproteobacteria bacterium | reverse complement strand
TTAAGCGTGGCGATAAAGACTAGTTAGCCGAGCACCGAGCATCGCATTAGTAATAATTATTTTTTTAGCGCTTTCTAGTGAATCAGCTTGATAATGTCCTTCTTGGGCTGAATGTTGTTTTAGTATCTGTGCGCGCATAGTTCCAGCAAGTATGCCCACTTCAAGAGCAGGTGTATACCACTGATCGTTCAGGTCTTGCCAAAAAATATTAGTATAAGAGCCTTCAGCTATTTCGCCACGTTCATTAAGCCAAATTACTTCATCACAATCTTTTAATTCATCAGAAAAATCTCCTCTGAGCGTAGTTTTATGCTTAGTTAAGGGGTTGTTAGAAAGACAGTGATAGCGCGAAGGACTCAGAAGTTTTAATTTAATTATATAGTTCGGATCTTGAAAGCGAGTGTAGGACTCTAAGCTATATTGAGGTTTAGAAGCTTTTACTAGAGTGATTTTCAGCTTGTATAGTCCTGGGGGCTGAGGGTTTTCTTCGATGTAACGCGCAAGTTCATTGGTGGTTCTATGCTTATCAAAATCAAAACCTAATTCAATAGCGCTTCTCTCTAACCTATCGAGATGTGGGCTGGCATTGATACTAAAACCATCTTCTAAGACATCCAGTCTAATAGTTTCAAAAAGTTCTAGCATTGTATAGCCTCTATTAATTTAGCTGCTTTAAGCCGGGTTTCTTCCAATTCTTCAAGTGGGTCAGAAAGAGCCGTGATACCACCGCCGACATGGAAAGAGATTTCATTATTTCGCTTATCGACAACGATAGTGCGTATTAATATACTAAACTCACCGAAATTACGACTCGAATCATAATAGCCTAAGACCCCAGTGTAAGGCCCTCGCTGACAGGGTTCTAGCTCCTCGATAATGTCCATGGCGCGAATTTTAGGTGCGCCAGTAATAGAGCCGCTAGGGAACATTGCTGCAAAAATAGTTTTCAGATCAGGTTGATCATTGATCATAAGATCATCGCGCAGGATACCGGTAACCGTAGAAATTAAATGCTCTAGATTGTTAAATTTATGTGCTTGCATTAACTCTTCTACTTGCACAGAGTTAGGTTTACAGATGCGACTTAAATCATTGCGCTCAAGATCAACTATCATTATATGTTCAGCTTGATTCTTGCTTGAACGTAGAGCCGGTTTGTCACCATAATTAGCTGTACCTTTAATAGGCATAGTAGATAATTTAAATTCCCCAGACGGAAGTTTTTCTATACGCAAAAAACATTCTGGCGAGCTGCTGATGATAATATAATCATCACTTTCTGCAAGATTGGCGTAGGGAGCTGGATTGCTGAATTTAAGACGTTGATAAATTTCTTGAGCAAGGTCGCACAGCTCATCTAAGTTTTTAGCTTGATGATTAACTATATATTTACGGCTGAGATTTACTTGATAGACATCACCTTCGCGTATATCTTCTTGTATGCGCTTGATGCCGTCGGTGAAGATTATTGGGTTGGGTTCAAGTAGTTCTAGGGTTTGATTTCGAGAGGG
>CAZQXM010000251.1:0-1516 GCA_964597205.1 uncultured Gammaproteobacteria bacterium | reverse complement strand
CCTTCTTCGGCTGCTTGTACCTAGGTATCCACCATACGCACTTAGTAGCTTTTTTCCCGTTTCTCGTAAATTCTTTCTAGTATCTCACCTTGTGAGTTCGACACTAGGTTCGAAAACTTACGATGCTTAGGTGTGCTTTTTATTTTTGTGTTTCTGTATGAATCTAAATCACAGAATTAGATTTAGATTCAGATCAGACCTAGCTATCTTACACAGAACATATCCGTTCTGTGTATCGTCAAATATGCAGTTTTCAGTTTACAGCTCAGTCTCAGATTGGGGTTTGAGGCTTTTGGCCTCGGGCCCCGGATCACTGTTTATGAACATCACTTTCGTTAGTTCACTTGAAAAGTTCCGGCTTATTAGGCTGAAACTCTTCAGGTACAGCGACTTCTTGAGTCGAGAATTGGAATCTTAGCAAGGGCATACAGGTTTTTGGCTTAAAAATAGCTAAACAAAGATAAAAAAGG
This sequence comes from uncultured Gammaproteobacteria bacterium, assembly GCA_964597205.1. Classification (GTDB taxonomy): domain Bacteria; phylum Cyanobacteriota; class Vampirovibrionia; order LMEP-6097; family LMEP-6097; genus CAYUFH01. The sequence goes on along the minus strand of CAZQXM010000251.1, from coordinate 1,046 downwards.
ATTGAAATAATACGCAGATTATTATATTATTACTGTTATGACAACATTATCTTCACTATGTAGAGAAATAAACGAGAACTCCCAAGCTCTAAAAAAACAAGCTGATAGCATACCAGCGCAAAAAGAGCCGGCACAAGCTACAAGAAGCTTGCAGCGAGTCACTGCAAAAATACTAGAACTTCATGCTAGTGCACCAAGTAAGGCTTTACTGGTAGAGCAGCTTACAGCTACAGGTCTAGATGGAGCACCTAGCGATAGAGAAAATCTGCTGAATGCTTTAGATGCATTAATTAGAGTAGCCACACCAATCATAGCCGGGGTCGCTTCAACCACTATCAACAGTGAAGATAAAGATTTTCAATTAATGCTTGCTGCATCAATAGAGGCTCTTAAAGGACTTAAGGCACTATTTGCTAGTCCAGTAAAAGAGCAGCCAGGAGAAAATCCTGCTTAACTAAGACTTCAGCTAAAATATAGCTCATGCAAACCATAGAAAGTATACGCTCGCGCCGTGCTATTAAGCATTTCGATCCTAGTCATCAAATGACAGAAACCGAGATCAAAAATTTATTCGAAACTACTATACTTTCGCCGACATCATTCAATATTCAGAACTGGCGTTTCGTAGTGGTGACAGATTCTGAGACCCGCAAACAACTACGCGCCGCAGCTTGGGATCAAGCACAAGTTACTGAAGCTTCTATAGTAATACTGATCTGCGCTGATCTTAAAGCTTGGGCAAAGCAGCCAGAGCGCTACTGGGCTAACGCACCAGAAGATGTGCGCAACTATCTAGTGCCGATGATAGGCAAGTTCTACGAAGGACGCGAGCAAGTACAGCGTGATGAAGCCATGCGCTCGGTTGGTATCGCTGCGCAAACATTAATGCTAACTGCTAAAGAAATGGGCTACGACTCTTGCCCTATGATAGGTTTCGACCCTGTAAAAGTAGCTGAGATAATCAAGTTACCAGCAGATCATGTAATCGGCATGATGGTTCCAGTAGGCAAAGCCTTAAAGCCAGCCAGAGAGAGGGGCGGTCAGCT
>CAZQXM010000250.1:0-1518 GCA_964597205.1 uncultured Gammaproteobacteria bacterium | reverse complement strand
AATAATCTCCTGGCTTATAATTAGCATTCCAATATAATTTAGTGACCTTGGTCGAAAACAACCATAAATCACCCTTAACGTTCTCTAAAAATTTCTCCCAGCTGGGATATATTTCATAGTCTAGAAATTCCCAATAATCTAAAGCTGCTCGACGCAGATATTTATCACTAATCTCAAAACCCAAAGGCTCAATCAAATGCAGCTTCAACTTATTAGCAGCACACATACGCGCGATATTACCAGTATTCTGCGGAATCTCTGGCTGAAAAAGAACTATGTTTATGAAATTACCTGGGTCTTGCATTGGTATATTAAACTATAAATACTACTAAGTTCATGTGCCATCTCTCCTTGCATTTCAGCTAAAGCACGAGGATAATCATCTAACTCAAAACCGTACTGTAAGCGGCTTAAAGATAATTTGAATGTTGCAGAAGCAATAGCATCAGCACCAGCACTAAAAATATCAGCAAGCAAAGCTGGATTATTCAAGCTGCTAATACCAGCAGCAATAATCCTTAGCCCTGGAAATTCTGAGCGTAAATATTTAAGCAAAGCAAGACCAGAAATATCATGCTCGCAAAGATCCTCAGGTTCAACAGCTAGCAATCTAAGCTTAGGGTTACTAAGAAAATAATTACGCAACATCATATAATCACTAGGGCTAGAAATCATGGTGAAACCTTTATCCATAAGATATTTTTCGCGCAGATCCTTAGATACCGCTACTAGCCTACGTTCTGCGCGAGCTTGCTTAAGCTCAGGAAAAGGTCCTTCAAGAAATTCAGCCATATCACGAGCATCAGTCGCTGTAACAGGAAATATTTTAATTGCCTTAAGGCAACTTAAGTTTTGACTAGCAAAATCAGTAAGCAAATCAAAATCATGCTTACTATAAACCCCAGGAATATAGCTAAGGGTCTGATCAGAACAGGCTCTTAGCCCAAGTCCATCAACCACTCCAGGTGCAAAAATCTGCAGAGCATAATTAGCCTGAGCTAAACGATTATAATCAGCTTCTGAGCCAAGTGAGGCTAAGGAAATCTCTAGATCTCTTTCTGCAGCATAATCCAAAAGTAAAGGTAAACAAGCCTCTAATTCTGGCGAGCTAAGACTAATCTCTAAATGTGATTTAGTGGCTTCTAGTTTAGCAAGCTCAACAAAAGTAGATGCAGCATTAGAGATTGCATCAATAACAGCTTTATAAAAACTAAGAACATTAGCTTTATCACGATCAAAAATCTCAGCTTGAGGTAAGCGCAGCACAGGGTAAAATGCCGCGACAGGATTAACGCTTGTAGACATTTATAATCTCCACTTTTAGCATGCCATTTTCTTTGAGTAAAGCTCTAAGCTGATCCTCTAGCTTGAAAGCTTGCTCCTGGCTGATTACCGGTAGCTCAGTATATTCAAGCACTTCAGTAGCAAACTCAGCGTTACTAGGATCATGATAATGATTACCCCTGGTTTCAATAATATATTGCTTAGATTTTGGCTTGGGTCTGGTTGGCGTGTTAA
>CAZQXM010000249.1:0-1518 GCA_964597205.1 uncultured Gammaproteobacteria bacterium | reverse complement strand
AATAATCTCCTGGCTTATAATTAGCATTCCAATATAATTTAGTGACCTTGGTCGAGAACAACCATAAATTACCCTTAACATTCTCTAGAAATTTTTCCCAACTAGGGTATATTTCATAGTCTAGGAATTCCCAATAATCTAAAGCCGCTCGGCGCAGATATTTATCACTAATCTCAAAACCCAAAGGCTCAATTAAATGCAGCTTCAGCTTGTTAGCAGCGCACATACGCGCGACATTACCAGTATTCTGCGGAATCTCTGGCTGGAAAAGAACTATGTTTATGAAATTGTTTGAGTATTGCATTGATATATTAAACTATAAATACTACTAAGTTCCTGTGCCATCTCCCCTTGCATTTCAGCTAAAGCACGAGGATAATCATCTAGCTCAAAACCGTACTGTAAGCGACTCAAAGATAATTTAAAAGTTGCAGAAGCAATAGCATCAGCACCAGCACTAAAAATCTCAGCAAGCAAAGCAGGATTATTCAGATTGCTAATACCAGCAGCAATAATCCTTAGTTCTGGAAATTCTGAGCGCAGATATTTAAGCAAAACAAGACCAGAAATATCATGCACGCGAAGATCCTCAGGCTCAACAGCCAGTAGCTTTAATTTGGGATTAGTCAGAAAATAATTACGCAACATCATATAATCACTAGGGCTAGAAATCATGGTGAAACCTTTATCCATAAGATATTTTTCGCGCAGATCCTTAGATACCGCTACTAGCCTACGTTCTGCGCGAGCTTGCTTAAGCTCAGGAAAAGGTCCTTCAAGAAATTCAGCCATATCACGAGCATCAGTCGCTGTAACAGGAAATATTTTAATTGCCTTAAGGCAACTTAAGTTTTGACTAGCAAAATCAGTAAGCAAATCAAAATCATGCTTACTATAAACCCCAGGAATATAGCTAAGGGTCTGATCAGAACAGGCTCTTAGCCCAAGTCCATCAACCACTCCAGGTGCAAAAATCTGCAGAGCATAATTAGCCTGAGCTAAACGATTATAATCAGCTTCTGAGCCAAGTGAGGCTAAGGAAATCTCTAGATCTCTTTCTGCCGCATAATCCAAAAGTAAAGGTAAGCAAGCCTCTAACTCTGGCGAGCTAAGACTAATCTCCAAATGTGATTTAGTAGCTTCTAGTTTAGCAAGCTCAATAAAAGTAGATGCAGCATTAGAGATTGCATCAATAACAGTTTTATAAAAACTAAGAACATTTGCTCTATCACGATCAAAAATCTCAGCTTGAGGTAAGCGCAGCACCGGATAAAATGCTGCAACTGGATTAACGCTTATAGACATTAATAATCTCCACTTTTAGCATGCCATTTTCTTTGAGTAAATCTCTAAGCTGGTCCTCTAGCTTGAAAGCTTGCTCCTGGCTGATTACCGGCAGCTCAGTATATTCAAGCACTTCAGTAGCGAACTCAGCGTTACTAGGATCATGATAATGATTACCTCTGGTTTCAATAATATATTGCTTAGATTTTGGCTTGGGTCTGGTTGGCGTGTTAA
>CAZQXM010000248.1:0-1527 GCA_964597205.1 uncultured Gammaproteobacteria bacterium | reverse complement strand
GGATAGATTCTTTAGAGCCGATACTAGAGATACACTCAGTAACTGGATCAAACTCACGCACGCCGAACCTCTCTGCTACCCATTTAACAGCAGCTTTACGATAATCTAGAGTGCCTGTGTATGGTGGGTAATCATGAGTACTAGGATCTTCAACAGCATCTTGCATCGCCTTAACGATATGCGGGAAAGTTGGCATATCAGGATCACCGATACCCATATTAATTACATCTACGCCTTTAGCTAGCGCTTCAGCTTTCTTTTCATCGATGCGGGCAAATAAATATGGTGGGATTTGTTCTAGGCGTTTAGCGGTTTCTATCATAGTTCTGGTGCTCATATCAGCAAATAATTGTAGCAGGTCATTGCGAGCAAAGCGAAGCAATCCATTGAGTATAGTATGTGGATTGCTTCGGCACTCCGTACCTCGCAATGACAGAATTAGCTTAACGCTATTAACAAGAAGCCTACAGCCTCAGTCACTTCCATCCCCGCACCAAGGCTATCACCGCTATGCCCGTAAAGTTTGCGCGCCAGATAAAGACTAGCTTGATAGGAAAGAACCATCAACAAAAATACAAAAATTATTAACGAAAATCCCGCTTCAATAAATTCAAAAGCCCCAAATTTAGTAGCGAACATGGCTATTAATGAGCTGACTAAAACTCCCAGCGCTCGAGCTTTCCAAACTTCTTGCATAGCAAGTTTCTTATCAAAACCACCCATTAAAGCTGAGACTTTACTAACCTGCTCTGAATGATCCATTGTTTGCTTGCACATCACAACTACAACAGAAGAGCGAACTACTATAGGCACTAGTATTAGCATCGCCATAAGTCCGTAGAAATCAGTCATTAAATCAACTTCGGCTAAGCAAGCCACTTTAGCTATAACTAGAGTCGCTACTGCTATTGCCCCGAAAGCTCCTACTCTACTATCACGCATCACCGTGCGAGTCTCAGCATGATTGCCCTTACTAGCAGCGATACCATCGGCACTATCAGCGAGCCCATCTAAATGCAGTCCACCGCTAACTAGTAAATTGGCGAAGGCTAAAACGAATGCAAATAATATAGGTTTACTGCTAATACCAGGATAGAACCTAAAGAAAAGCAATATTGTAGTATTAAGAGCCGCAAAAATAAATCCAACCCAAGGGAAATATTTAATTACTTCAGCCCAATCCTCGTCGCTGGCAATTTCTTTCGGTGCGACCGGAAGCATAGTGAGGAAGCTGGCGGCGAGGCGGAAATATTTCAGGTTATTACTCATAGGTGATATGCAGCGAACACACAGTGCTGCTCACCCCCTAAGTCTTGGCATCGCCTCCAGCGCTGTCGCGCCGATCGGCGATGACGACTGCAGGGGACCCCGTGGTTCGCAGCACTATGTGTCCGCTGCATATCAACACCAAGCATCAACCTAAAATACTCCACTCACTCGGTTTATCTCTATAGTCATTCACGACTATTCCAGCTGCAGTTAAACTATCACGAATCTTGTCACTAGTCGCAAAATCTTTCTTAGCTC
>CAZQXM010000247.1:0-1528 GCA_964597205.1 uncultured Gammaproteobacteria bacterium | reverse complement strand
TAAAACCATTATTATCGGCAAAAATGCCCAGGGCAAGACCAATCTGCTCGAAGTCGTCCAGATATTATCCGGACTAAGATCTCGGCGCGCTACTAAGGATTCTGAATTGATTAATTTTGATTTGGAGACGGCGGTGATTCAGGCAAGAGTGAGTCATTGTGAAAAAACGACGCACCGCGTCATCCTGAGCGAAGCGAAAGGATCCCTATGCGACATCGATGGGATTGCTTCGCCTTCGGCTCGCAATGACAACGCGGCTCGCGATGACAGCAAAATCAATATCATTATTAGACCCAGCGGTCGCCGCGGCATCAAAGTCAATGACGTAACTAAATCTAATCGCGAGCTAAATAATTTAGTAAGTTCTGTAAGTTTTATGGTCAATGATCTTGAACTGGTTAGTGGCAGTCCAGGAACTCGCCGTGACTGGCTAGATGCTATCGCCACTCAATTAGATCACAGTTACGCTACTAAACTTGAAGACTTCGAGAAGATGCTACGCCAGCGTAATAGCTACATTACTAAGCTGGTCGAATCTGGCACTTACTATGCGCGCCTCAACACTCAGCAAGCTTCTGAACTTGCGCTTTGGGATGAACTATATATCAAGACCGCTAATATAGTTATCGCTGCGCGAGAGAAACTACTTAGCGAATTAAAACCAATAGCAGCTAGGCAATATAATGCCATCTGCCAGAACCCTGATGAGCAACTGTCTCTAGACTACTTGGGTGCTCCGCTTACCCAAACTGAATTAAGCCAGAACCTAGCTAAAGATTTCGCACGCATGCATAGTACCATCGGTCCGCAACGTCATGATATTAATATCACTATTAATGGTAAACTCGCGGGTAACTACGCTAGCCAAGGTCAAAGACGCAGCGCAGTATTAGCGATCAAGCTCACTGAACTAGAATTATTGCGCCAAGCTAAAAATTCTGAACCAATATTATTACTTGATGATGTACTAGCAGAGTTAGATCAGAGCCGACAAGTCGCTCTATTAAATGCCATCAGCCCTGAGACCCAAGTCATCATTACCAGTACTGGTCTTGGTGAGCATTTAGAAGCTTGGTCTAAAGAAGCACAGATTATAGAAATAGAAAATGGGACTATAAAACAATATGCGCAGGTCGCCTAAACAGCCTCAAGAACCAAGCCGCATCCAGAAAGATCTGGCGGGACTTTTCACCAGGCTCGGTCTGGGCAAGCAGGTAGAAGGTTTTAAGATCTTAGAACTCTGGACTAAATCACTAGAGACCATCAACAACACTAATGTTGAACTACTTAAAGCTAAAACTTTCGCACTTAAACTGAATAAGAACATGGAACTAGTAGTAGGCGTGCGCTCTGCGGCACTAGCTAATGACTTGCAATTTCTTAAACCACAGTTATTAGAGAAACTAAACAAACTCTGTCAGCAGCAGGGATACGGCAAGGTGAAAGCTATAATCTTCGAATTACGCTAGGGGCGAACCAGAGTCCCTGCGCCATAATCCGTAAAAGTCTCCAGCAATAAACTATGCGC
>CAZQXM010000246.1:0-1528 GCA_964597205.1 uncultured Gammaproteobacteria bacterium | reverse complement strand
CTTGACAGTGTTATGCGATTCTATATATACTTATAAGTCTATGCCAACAGCAGCAATATTATCACCAGCAGAAAAAGTTGCAACTCCAATACAAGTAAACACTCCTAGTCCAACTGCTGTGGTAAAAGTAAGTCCAAAACCAGCAGCGCCAGCTCCTAATCTTGCAGCTCCACCAGCAGCCAAAACAGATAGAACAGCAAGCTTGGTTAAAGCATTAAAAACTGATCTGCGTGCTGAAACTGCTCGTAGCTATTTAGAGGATCTAACAGAACCACAAATTTTAGCAACACTTGATACCGCTGATGCTCTAGTAGTTGCAAATAAAATACTATCTAAAGCTAGTACGGTTTTCCCAAAAGCCAATGAGCGCCTTGGCGCAGTTTGCATAAAACTTGGTAGTGCTGAATTAGCAGCAATGATAAGCTGCTCAACTTTAAATCCCAAGAGATTTAAAGACTTATTAAAAACACCCGTCCCTTTTATTCCACCAGCAGGTCACCAACCGAGAATATTAGAAAAAGTACTTACTCCTCAAGATTTAAGCAAGATAGCAAAATCTAAGGATCCAGAAGTAATTGAAAAAGTTATTCTACTTTGTAGAATTATTCAACCTATGCTCAAGAAACTAGATCCCGAGGCTCTCACCAATTTAACGCTTACAGCAATCAAAGCCACAGCTCAAGGTACCAGTCTAGACCCGCAAGGATGGTTAGAAATGATTAGTGCAGCTCCTAATTTCTGCCCATACGAAGCTAACGACTTAGATCGTATACACACTGAAATAGCAAAAAGGTCAACTGAACGAGGTAGTAAACTCACTTGTTCATTTACTACTATCTTAGGGAAAGCCGATGAAAGCAAATTACAATGGTTGGATGCAGAGAAAATTGGAAATCTTATAGATAAAGGTCCGCAAGCTGTTCGCGTTGATATTGGCAGCTTGATAATCAACAAACCTTCTTTACATCAATATGTAAGCTTAGCCCTTGAACATCTCGCCAAATTAAACGACCCTATTCAAGCCGAACAATTCTGCAAGGATTTAAAAACGACCTCAGCCACAAACGAGAATGATGGAGAAACTCTTTACGATAATCTAACAGCACAGCAACAAGGAATCGTAGATGAAATCCTGAAACCTAGGAAGCAGTTTGGCGACAAGAAAAGACGAACTGACTGCTAAGCCAGCAAGCATGTTCTATAATTATCCAAATGCAATCGCTCTCCCCTATTAAGTGGCTAGAAAATAAACAATGTATCGCTGTTATAGACCAGCGCTTACTTCCATATAGTTTTACTGAAATAGAAATCAAGACTCTAGCTCAGGCAGTAGAGGCTATTAAAAATATGACAGTGCGCGGAGCGCCGCTAATAGGGATTACTGCTGCTTATGGGATGGTGCTTGCGATTGACGAGTGGATTGCTTCGGCTTCGCCTCGCAATGACGTACTTAACGCACTAATGCAAGCCGACAAAGCCCTACGCGCATCCCGTCCAACAGCAGTAAACCTAATGTGGGCATTGGATC
>CAZQXM010000245.1:0-1535 GCA_964597205.1 uncultured Gammaproteobacteria bacterium | reverse complement strand
TTACAAGAGTAGATTAGTGGCCAAAATTAAAACGGCTAAGTAATATTATAATAAAGTTATAACAAAAAGGTGACTAATGTCACCTTTTTGTGCTTTAGGCTGCAAGTAGTAAGTTTTAGCTTCTAGAACATTCTTGTAAACTTAAAATAGCGAGAGTAGATTGCTTCGCTTTGCTCGCAATGACAGTTATTTGCTCACAATGACAGTAAAGCTTAAATACAAACATATAAGATTCCTCGGTGCTGCTGGCATCGGTATGACCGCGCTTACTCAGATATTAGAGGGTTCATGCGTAAAGATTTCGCGTAGTGATTTGTCTTATGCGGTTAATGATCCATTGGATGCTGATATAGATTTAGCTGTTCGCAGTACAGCGGTGCCTGAGACTGATCCAGATCTTATAGAGTTGCGTAAACGCGGGGTAGAGATTTGGCATAGATCGGATATGCTCACTTATCTCAGCTCAGATTATAAGCAGCTAGTGGTTACTGGTACTCATGGCAAAACTACTTGCACGGCGATGCTGGCGCATCTACTAGTGCAAGCAGGATTAGATCCCAGTTATGCTGTCGGTGGAGTGCTAGCTAATTACGGTAATAACGGTAAAGCTGGTCAGGGAGAATATTTCGTTCTGGAGGGTGATGAGAGCGATAAAAGCTATCTGAAATCTAAGCCCTATGTAGCTTTGCTTACCTATGTCGAGCCTGATCATTTGGAGAATTATCCGGGTGGATTTGAGGAGATTAAAAATTGTTTTCTTGGGTTTCTTGAAACGGCTACTGTGCGGGTTGTCTGTCTTGATGATTCTTTATTGGCTGACTATGCTGCGAAGCATAAAGGTTTAGTGACTTATAGTTCTCGCGTAGAGGCTGATTACTATATTGATATAGAGTCGCGGGTTTTGCGCGTGCGCGGGCTTGGCGAATATAAGCTAGAGCTAGGTATGCATGGTGGGCATAATCTGGTGAATGCTTGCGGAGTTCTTGCAGTAGCTTGCCAGCTAGGAATCAGTATTGAAGTGGCTCTTAAGGCACTGGCTAGTTTTAAGGGGATTAAGCGTAGGTTTGAATTAATTAATAACTCTTATGGCGCACATCATGTCTGCGTCTATGATGATTATGCGCATCATCCTACTGAGTTATCAGCGCTGATGCATGGAGCGCTGGCGATGAAGCCTAAGCGACTAGTGATGGTTTATCAACCACATCATCCTGAGCGTACTAAACAACTATGGCAAGATTTTGTGCGCGTGATGCGTGAGTTTCCGGAAGGACATTTATTATTGGTGGCAGATATTTATGTCGCGCGTAGTAAACATATAGAAGGCGTGACGACCGAACGCCTAGTTGCTGAAGTAGCGAGAGAGAATGTGAGGTATTTGTCACCGGCTGCTGCCTCGCTCGACGTGCAGGGTAATTATAAAGATATGGTCTCTGCTCTTAAACCTGGTATTGATGCGGTTCTGCAAGATGGGGATTTATTGTTAATTACTGGAGCTGGGAATATTTCTAAGATAGTGGGGGCGTTTGCTTAGC
>CAZQXM010000244.1:0-1537 GCA_964597205.1 uncultured Gammaproteobacteria bacterium | reverse complement strand
AGCTATGCTGGCGTATTGATTTTCGTAGCGCTTACTGCCTATGATATGCAGAAGATTAAACAGATAGGGCAGAGTGTTGGTTATAACCCTAACTATGCAGTGACAGGAGCATTAGCTCTCTATCTAGATTTCATCAACTTATTCTTGTACTTGCTTAGAATACTTGGGGATAGACGTAGAGATTAATTGTTAGCAGAATTGATGTTCGGTAACTTGTCCTTCTGGGCTGGTGTATTTAGCGAGCATCTCGCCACCAAGACGCTTAACTATTGCAGCTACAGTTGGTAAAGATAGTCCTCCGTACTCATTCTTCCACGGATTTATTGAGTCTGCTGCAGGCTGGCAGAGCATAATAAGCTTCTCGCCTGGTTTTTTTAGTTTTGCTGGATTCTCAATGGAGATTCGAGTACTACCGTTTGCATCTTGTTTTATTTCTACTTTTGGTTTAGCATCTAAACCTAATTCAGTAATTGCGTGGAAGGCATTAGAGACTAATCTTTCTATAGCTAGCCAGAGCGAGCGAGCACCATTAACAACTAGTTTCTGAGGAGATTTCAGTTCAATACCTACTTTTGTAACACCACCACTAAGTCTAGTAGTTTTGCTTTCTAGTCCTGTTTCTAATGAAGCTATTAGATCTTCACTTGGACCTAACTCTGTTGAGAAGATTTCTTCTACAGCCTCACAGTAGGGTGTGTATTTTTTACATAGAGCTAAAGTATCTTTTTTCCATGCTTGACCAGCCTCGGTGCTAGGTTCTGAACTTTCAAGCATGCTTGAAAGTTTTTGAAGATTATCTTTGAAGCTGACTAAATATTTATGAAAGTCTTCAGCTAGTTTAAAGGCAGCATCTGGATTTGTGGTGTCATTGCTCAAAGAGCATAAGCATCGATCTTTTGTTTTATTTAGTTGGTTAACGAAAATTTGAGCTGTTGTGCTTAGTTGTTTATATATAGCGCTAGTTTGAGAGTAGGGTTCTTCGTTTAGTGTCTTTCTCTGCATTATTACTAATAAAAAATCTTCATCTAGGCTTAGTGGTCCACCATGGTTAATAATTCGCATCGCAGATATAAGTCTTCTAAAATCTATTAGCCTTCCGTCACTTAGTCTGCGGGCAAAGTAGTTTGGATCATTATTAGAGTTGTAAGCACTATCTGCTCCAGAATAGTAAGGAGTGTTTGGGCTTAATTCGAATGCCGATCTAGTTGTAGCTAAACGGGAGGGAAGTTTTATTTCTATCTTAAATAGCCCTGCAGAAGCAATCATAGCCAAGATAATAGCATAACCTGGACTGTATTAGAAATCAACTTTGAGATTCCTTTGCCTACGCCTGGCAGTAATTCCAGCTATAATATAAACCAGGCTTAATGTTGATGAAGCATTAAGTCGAATTCCGTTTGTATTTTTATTATGGAGCGGGCCACAAGCCCGTTTTTTAATTTAGAGGACCAGAAGAGAAGATCAATCATGTTCAAAATAGGTAAACAATTAGCAGAATCAGCCGAGCAACTTGAAAAAGAACGCAATATACCTAAGG
>CAZQXM010000243.1:0-1550 GCA_964597205.1 uncultured Gammaproteobacteria bacterium | reverse complement strand
GGATAGATTCTTTAGAGCCGATACTAGAGATACACTCAGTAACTGGATCAAACTCGCGCACGCCGAACCTCTCTGCGACCCATTTAACAGCAGCTTTACGATAATCCAGAGTGCCTGTATATGGTGGGTAATCATGAGTACTAGGATCTTCAACAGCATCCTGCATTGCCTTAACAATATGCGGGAAAGTCGGCATATCAGGATCGCCGATACCCATGTTAATTACATCTACGCCTTTAGCTAGTGCTTCAGCCTTCTTCTCGTCGATGCGGGCGAATAAATAAGGTGGGATTTGTTCTAGGCGTTTAGCGGTTTCTATCATAGTTTTGGTGCTCATATCAGCACAATATTGTAGCATTGCATCTTTGTCATTGCGAGTGCGGCACCCGTCATTGCGAGCCGAAGGCGAAGCAATCCATCTACGCGTCGCTGGCGCTCCTCGCAATGACGGCTAACTTAACGCAACCAACAAAAAACCGATTGCTTCAGTCACTTCCATGCCAGCACCCAGACTATCCCCACTATGTCCGTAGAGTTTACGCGCCAGATAGAGGTTTACTTGGTAAGAAAGAAAACTTAGTAAAAATACAAAAATTATTAACGAAAAACCTGCTTCTATAAATTCAAAAACTCCAAATTTGGTGGCAAACATCGCTATTAATGAACTAATCAGAAGAGCTAGTGTGCGAGTTTTCCAAACTTCTTGCATCGCAAGTTTTTTATCGAAACCACCCATTAAGGCTGAAACTTTACTAGTGTGTTCTGAGTTGTCCATTGTTTGTTTGCACATCACAACCACAACAGAAGATCGAACAACTATAGGCACTAGTATTAGCATTGCCATAAGACCATAAAAATCAGTCATCAGATCAACTTCAGCCAGGCAAGCTACTTTGGCTACAACTAAAGTTGCTACAGCTATCGCCCCGAAGGCTCCTACTCTACTATCACGCATCACCGTGCGAGTCTCAGCATGATTACCCTTACTAGCGGCGATACCATCAGCACTATCAGCCAGTCCATCTAGATGCAAGCCACCACTCACTAGTAAGTTAGTGAAGACTAATATAAATGCAAACAATATAGGTTTGCTACTAATACCAGGATAGAACCTAAAAAAGAGCAGTAATGAGGCGTTCAATAAAGCATAAATAAACCCAACCCAAGGAAAATATTTAATTACTTCAGCCCAATCTTCGTCGCTGGCAATTTCACGCGGAGCTAGTGGAAGCATAGTGAGGAAGCTAGCAGCGAGGCGTAAATGTTTTAGATTGAACTTCATAGTGGGATCTTTATTTAGATACTATTGTAGCGACTCAGGGTGCTGCGAACCACGGGGTCCCCTGCAGTCGTCATCGCCGATCGGCGCGACAGCGCTGGAGGCGATGCCAAGACTTAGGGGGTGAGCAGTATCCTGAGTCGCTACAAAGAGTACACTCAAGTAGAGATTTCCCACTCTGAGGCTTTATCTCTATGATCCTTCACGACGATTCCGGCTGCAGTTAAACTATCACGAATCTTGTCACTAGTCGCAAAATCTTTCTTAGCTC
>CAZQXM010000242.1:0-1551 GCA_964597205.1 uncultured Gammaproteobacteria bacterium | reverse complement strand
TTAATGCCTAAAATGCCTGCACTTGGTAAAGACCATTGCAATACCAGCTTCATCACAGGCAGCAATAACTTCTTCATCACGAATAGATCCACCCGGCTGAATAATTGCAGCGATATGATTTTGCGCGGCTAAAGCAATATTATCAGCGAATGGGAAGAAGGCATCAGAAGCCATCACCGCGCCTCGAGTATCTAAATCACAATTACGCAAAGCATCTTCAACCGCTTTTATACGGCTGGTTTGACCAACACCGATGCCGATAGTCTTGCCAGCAAGAGAAGTTACTATAGCGTTAGATTTACAGTGCTTAACCACTTTCCAAGCGAATAATAAATCTACCCATTGATGTTCTTCGATTTGTTTTTTAGTGACAGTTTCAAGCTCATCACGATCAAGCAGTAATTCATCAGTATCTTGAATTAAATAACCACCAGAGATTTTTTTAATATCGTAGCCTTGGCTTTGAAGGAGTGGTTTAGCTTTAAGTAGACGCAGATTCTTCTTCTCGTAAAGTATCTCGCGCGCAGCAATACTAAAATCTGGAGCAATAATCGCCTCAAGAAAAATATCTTTCATTTCAAGAGCCGCAGCCTCATCAATAATAGTGTTAGCAGCAACTATGCCACCGAAGGCACTGGTAGGATCGCAGCTAAGCGCCTCAGTATAAGCTATCGCTATATTAGGAGCTATCGCTACTCCGCAAGGATTATTGTGTTTAATAATACTAACGCAAGGAATATCACTACTATACTCAGAGACTATGCGCCAAGCAGCATCTAAATCCAGCAAATTATTGAAACTAAGTTCTTTGCCATGTAACTGCTCAGCATTAGCAACACCAGTATTGCGCGCGAGCGGATCAGTATAAAGCGCAGCACGTTGATGTGGATTCTCACCATAACGCAAAGATTGTTTGTGACGCATGCCAGCAGGAATATTTTCTGCGAGCTTCTCAGGTTTGGTAGTAGCGATGCTATCGAAATAATTAGCAATCACCGCATCATAGCTAGCCGTATGAGCGAAAGCCTCACGAGCAAAACGTTTGCGCAGATCAAGCGTAGTAGCTCCGGCGTGACTCTTAAGATCCTCAATTAAACTAGAATATTGAGCAGGGCTAGTAACTACAGTTACGAATTCATGATTCTTAGCCGCCGCACGGATCATAGTCGGTCCGCCTATATCTATATTCTCGATGGCATGCTCTTCTGAGCATTCAGGATGTGAGATAGTCTCAGCGAAAGGATAGAGATTCACCACGATAATATCGAACTCTGGGATTTGGTGTTCTTCAAGCTGACGCAGATGCTCCTCAGAGTCACGGCGCGCCAGCATTCCACCGAGTATCTTAGGGTGCAGAGTTTTAACACGACCGCTAAGCATCTCAGGAAATTGAGTAATGCTTGCAACTTCAGTAACTGCAATGCCAGCCGCTGCTAGAGCTTTAGCACTGCCACCAGTACTAATAATATTGTAATTAAATTCTAATAAAGTCTTAGCTAGTTCTTCTAGCTGGGACTTGTCAGAGACCGAGATTAAGGCGCGTTTAGTCAC
>CAZQXM010000241.1:0-1578 GCA_964597205.1 uncultured Gammaproteobacteria bacterium | reverse complement strand
GTCTAAATATGGCCGCTACTAAATCCAAAATCAGAATCAAACAAAATAAAAAGGGCGCCTACATAGATCTTTCTCAAGAGAATCTACTGTCAGACAATTTTACTGAAGATTTTAATAGCTATTTAACCGAGACCTCCGATTTCCTCACCGGTAATTCCGTCTCTCTAATTATTCCAGCCGCTATTGATTTAGATCAAGAATTGTCTAATGAATTCAGTGAGATTATCCAAAAAATAAAACTAGAACTTAATCAGAGAAATATTTCATTAAAAGCTTTATCCAAACCTAATAGTGAAGAAAATATCGACGCTAAGTTTATAGACCCAGAGACTACCGAGAAAAGACAACGCGCTCAAGCAGAAATAGTTTCTAGCTTGCCCGAGACTCTCTATATCAAACACAATCTAAGATCAGGGCAATTAGTTCGCTATCCTGGCAACATCATCGTTATCGGTGATGTTAATCCTCAAGCTGAAATCATCGCTACTGGTGACATAGTTATTTGGGGCACTCTGCGCGGTATTGCTCACGCTGGTGTGCAAGGTGACGAGACTGCTATAGTCGCTGCTCACAGACTGGATTGCGGACAGCTACGTATCGCTGACAAGATGATAGCGATGTCGACAAAAATAAATAAAGCCAAAAAATTTCTCGGCGACAAGAAAAACATTAGTCCAGAAATAGCTCGCATAGTGGATAATGAAATAAGGATCTTTAAGAACTAAGGTGGGGATACAATGACAGAAGAAATGAAAAGAGGCAGAATAGTAGTAGTAACATCAGGCAAAGGCGGAGTCGGCAAGACTACCACCACTGCGAATATTGGTGCGGCATTGGCTGACCTTGGCAAAAGCGTCTGTCTAATCGATATGGATATCGGTTTGCGCAACCTAGATATTCTTATGGGTCTTGAGAATCGCATCGTATACAACATGGTTGATGTTATCGAAGGTACTTGCAAAGCTAAACAAGCTCTAGTTAAAGACAAAAAACTACCTAATCTATCTTTAATGCCAGCAGCTCAAACTCGCGACAAGAACTGTGTTAACGCTGATCAAGTTAAAGAACTGGTGCGCGATTTAGCGACTATGTTTGATTTCGTTATACTCGACTGTCCAGCTGGCATAGAGTCTGGTTTCCAAAACAGCATTGCTGGTGCTGACGAGGCTATCGTAGTAGTGACACCTGAGATGTCATCAGTGCGTGATGCTGATCGCATTATTGGTCTATTAGAAGCACGCAAAGATGAGCTTGATGGTTATAGATTAGTAGTTAATAGACTTAAACCAGGTTTAGTTGAGACCAACGATATGATGAGCGTAGAAGATGTACAAGAGATACTCTCTATCGATTTGCTCGGCGTGGTTCCTGACGACGAAGCGATAGTGATCTCTACTAATAAGGGCGAGCCACTATCACTCACCGATAATAAACTTGCTGGTCAAGCTTACCGCAATATCGCGCGTAGATTATTAGGCGAAGAAGTGCCATTCCTTAAACTCAATAAGAAAATGGGCTTCCTCGGTAAATTACAGGCAATATTCAAATAAATCATGCTTAAAACTATATTAGACTGGC
>CAZQXM010000240.1:0-1604 GCA_964597205.1 uncultured Gammaproteobacteria bacterium | reverse complement strand
AACAAGTGCCAGATATAGAACTAGAAGCTTTCGTGCATGGTTCTATTTGCATGGCCTATTCAGGTCGCTGTCTGCTCTCTAACTATCTCAATTATCGTGATGCTAATCAAGGCACTTGCTCGCATACTTGTCGTTGGGGTTTCAATGTGAAGGTGAACGACCAAGCTGCCGTTAAGCTTGCTGTACTTAAAGAACAGCTCGGACTAAGTGATGAGCAAATAAGAGCGAAGTTCACAGATGCTGAGCTAGAGACTATGTTGCATTCAAATGATGATGTGATCTCTAACTACGTGCCTCTGACCGGTAATTTCTTCTTAGAGGAGAAAGAACGTCCGGGCGAGCATATGGAAGTAGACGAAGATGAGTACGGTACTTACATCATGAACTCTAAAGATCTTTGTGCTATCGACTATCTTGAAGAACTGAAAGATGCTGGAATCATCAGCTTCAAAGTCGAAGGTCGCAATAAAACTGAATATTACGCTGGCATAGTAGCGCGCGCTTATCGCGCAGCCCTAGATAAGCTAGAAGCCGGTCAGCCATTAGATGCTGCGACACGTAGATGGGTAATAGACGAGCTTGGCACTACTGCTAATCGTGGTTTTATTCCTGGTTTCTATGCGCGCAATGCTAAAGCCGCTGCTCAAGAGTTCGAAAAAGATCACAGTGTACAGACTCACCTCTACACCGCTCGCGTAGTAGCGCATAACCCAGAGACTAGAGTCGTAGAACTAGAGGTGAAAAACCGCATTGATGCTGGCGATCAGCTTGAACTTATCACTCCTACTGGATCTTATAATTTCACCCTAGGCGAAGTTTATTATGGCGGTCACCCAGCAGATCATAAATTCTCTGCTGAGCGCGTTACTAAATGGAGCGAAACTAAAATCAAGCCAACTACAAATGCTCATGGCGGCGGCGCTAATATATTTATGCAGCTTCCTGCTGATGCACTAGAGAATCACAACAGGACGACAGCGATTGGCTTAAATCAAGGCATTTGTGAGCGAGGCAGCGGAGTTGACTCAAACGTCAATGAGCATGCCGAGCGAACAAATAACGCAGAGATAAGTCAATCGAGTAAGTCCTGTTTAGAACTTGCAATGATACGCATGCCTTATAAAGAGCCAGTGTCTTTGCGCAAGCGCACACAGACTGCTACCGCGATGCAATAATCAATTCCGCCAACTGCTTCGCCGCCTCAGGATTAGCAAACGCCTTCAAGCGCTCGCGCTTAGCCGCCAGCTCAGCGGGCTTAGTAATTAAAGTCATTAAAGCCTCTCCAAGAGCGGCTTCCGTAGCAGCTAGCCCTAGTTGTTTTTGATTGAAGCTATAAGCAGCTCCGGCCTGGACTAGGTGATTTGCGTTTTTTGTTTGATGGTCATTAGCTGCCCAAGGCAAAGGCAAGAAAATCGGCACCACTTGAGCTGCTGCCATCTCAGCAATGGTCATAGCGCCAGATCTACAAATCGCTATATCTGCCCAATTGCACAGTTCAGGCATATTATGCGCATAAGGTATAACTTCATAGTGAAAAAATAATTCTTCATATTTATGCGCTTGCCCGTCTAAATGATCAAGAATATATTTTTCGTAATTAGCCT
>CAZQXM010000239.1:0-1622 GCA_964597205.1 uncultured Gammaproteobacteria bacterium | reverse complement strand
GTAGAAAATCTTTAAGGTCTACTATACCGCAAGGTCTCAGCTCAGTATCAAGAACTACGAGATTAGAGATACGATGCTCTTCCATAATCTTAAGAGCGGTAATGGCTGCCGAGTTAGCATTTATGGTTTTAGGCTCGGTAACCATCAACTCTTGGGCTTGCTTCTTGAAGATCTCAGCCTGAAATTTGAGCTGAGCTCGGCGCAAGTCTCCATCTGTAATTATGCCCTTAAGCTTAGATTGCTTATCAACTACAGTGGTTAAACCCAGGCGCTTAGCGCTAATCTCTTCTAAAACTTGCAGATGCGGAGTCGTAAGTTCCACCATTGGGACTTGCTGATCTTTACGCATTAAATCAGAAACCAATAATAAACTTTTACCGAGCGAACCCAAAGGATGTGAGCGCGCAAAATCCTCAGCACGAAAATCACGTTTGCGCATTAAAGCAATAGCCAGCGCATCACCCATCACAAGAGCAGCGGTAGTGCTATTAGTCGGTGCCAGGTCTAATGGACAAGCTTCTTTAGTGATAGGTGTAAGTAAAATATGATCTGAAAATTCACCAAGCACACTATCGGCGTTACCAGTAATAGATATAAGTGGAACTCCTAAGCGCTTAATTGGTGAAAGTACTTTGCGCAATTCGTCAGTCTTGCCGCTAAAAGAAATAGCCAGCACCGCATCGTCTTGAGTGAGCATACCCAGATCACCGTGTCCCATCTCAGCCGGGTGCACGAAAAAAGCTGGAGTACCAGTACTAGCAAGAGTGGCTGCAATTTTCGCACCGATATGACCAGATTTCCCCATACCAGTTACTACCACTCTGCCTTTAATTTTCAGCATGCAGTTAACTGCATCTTCAAAACTATCACTCAATGCCGCAGCCACAAGTTCTAGGGCCTTAATTTCATCAGTGAATACTGAGCGGGCGGTGTCTAGAGCTGAGGTCATATTTGCTGTGCTGAGGGGGCTAGGCATGGATATATTAGTATTATAACATAATATGTTAAGACTTATCTTCCCCGTGTCCCCAGCCAGGACCATTGAAAAACCCACCCAAACTCAAAATATCACCTTCAACAGGCGTGGGCTTGAAGCTCACTGGAGCATGCATCTCAGCTAAAACCTCTTTGCTTGGTAGCTCATTAACGAATAACATTCGCCCAAACACGCCAGTCATAACAGCAAGGTATGTTCTAGCTAGTTGAAAAAACTCATCGGTAAAAATCTCTATCGGCAAAAACGCTACTGGTAAAGCTTTAGCAGGAGCAGCAAGCACCGCACATAGCATTTCATTAAAGGCACGCTGCGCCATTTGATGCTCATCAAATAATTTAAAACGTGCTTCACCACTAGTAGCTAATTCGATCTCTTCAACACGCTTAAACATTTCTATTATGTTTTTAGCTCTATTAAAATTAGTTAGACTTGCGGAGAACATCTTAAAAGAAGTTATCAACATAACACAGGGGGGGGTACTATCTGTCAACTATAATCTACAGAAATATCAAACCATGCCAGGGGTATATAGTAATTATGGACTCTCAATCAGTCCTTATTTCGCCTTGCCTAAATCCAACAATAATACGTTCTATGGTTTGCAAAATGGTCTTAGCCTTCAAGG
>CAZQXM010000238.1:0-1624 GCA_964597205.1 uncultured Gammaproteobacteria bacterium | reverse complement strand
TCGATATCAGAATTAAGTTTCATTCCTCTACAGGTCATAAAATCATTGTATCTGAAAATGGCAGAGAGGCCTAATGCCCAACCCGTCATACAATATTATTCTAAGAATTGGCTAATAAGCTCTTGCCTTCTCTGATAGCCAGGGTTTCCAGGTCTAGGACCAGCATGACCAGCATCTGGATCTACAGATACTCGAATACTCTGCGCCTCCTCAGTTAATCTCATTACATTCAAAGCAGCTAAACCAGGTTTGTAACCATAAGTATCTTTAGATCCATAAAACAGCAAAACTGGAATTTTAATTTCACTCGCATCTAATTTACTAGCGTCACCAGCATAATTTTTAAGAGCAGCAGCAATTGCCGTATGAGTCATACCATGATTAGCTTCAATATCTGGATATAAGATAGTCGGACTAGATAGTATAAGTTTGCCAAACAAATTAGGACTAAGCTCCGCAGCTTTAGCAGCAACGTAAGTACCAAATGAATGTCCGTACAGTAATGGTTTAGATCCTATAAGCCCTCGATTTTGAGCATCTTTAGTTGCAGCAATAAGATCATCACTTGCAACTTTGAAATTACCATGGATCGCTTGTCTCAACTCCTTACCATGCCCATCTGAACCACTATGATTAACACAGAGCACACTATAACCTTTCGCAAGCATTATCTCAGCATCAGGCGGAATAGCATTAGTAAAGTGACCATGAGGACCACCATGTGCCATCACCACCGTTCCTTGAAGCTCTCCACCAATAGGTCTTAAAAGAACTGCTGATAATTTTCTAGCATCAGCGCCTTGTAATTTTAATACCGTTGATCCTATGTTAGTTGGCAAAGCCTTGGTTTCTGGTAAATTCCTAAATTTATTCGAGCGAGCAAACTTGTCATCAAGCGCCTTCCATTTGTCACGCAAGTCAGCATGATCTAAATATTTATAAGCTAAAACTTTGCCTGTCTTTGGGTCTTTATACACATCAAGAATATCGTGCTTATCACTTGTGGCAAGCACATCAATTCTTGGTTGCCTATCTGCTAATTTAATTTGGACATACTCGGTTAATCCAGTCTTAGGATTAGATCTAAACAATTCCAAGCCTGAACCATCTTTAGATAGAGTTGGTCTGTGAATAGCGTTGTTAAAACAATCCTTAGCATCAGGTTCAAAAACAATTCTAGTACCAGTAGAAGTCTTGACTTGAATAGAAATTTTGCCAGAACTATCAAGAACTTGAACTAAAGGTGAATGAGCAACTGCGAGTGCTTCAAAACCCTTATTAGTAATTGCCAAAACCTTAGATTCTGTGATTTGAAAATCTGCTTCCGTAAAATGAGCCGAAGCATGAACCCTGCCAGCATTGGCTGTAACTTGAGTTGACTTAACTGAAGCATCATTAGCTTCTGGCCGTGCTGGCGCCCTCCTGCTAGCCTTAGCTGCTGGGTTTGACAGGCTTGAAGTGGGCTTCAGAGAAGGTACTGCCACAATAATATAAAGCAATTAATCTCTTGTTTTTACATTTAAGCTAATTTATGGCTCTGTTGAGAGCTTTAAAATCCTAGCCGCCATCTTAAAATCCATCTTAGTTAAGCCATTAGCATTGTGAGTCCATAGCTCTATTCGAA
>CAZQXM010000237.1:0-1664 GCA_964597205.1 uncultured Gammaproteobacteria bacterium | reverse complement strand
TTAAGCTCTTTCTGGGTCGCGACTATATCGTCTTTATCATCAGCAAGATGAATATGCTGAATACCTTTTTGGTTGTCTCTAACTTTAATAATGTACTCTTTAGACCAATCACCAGCCTTGGCAACAAGTTTATAATCACCTACCTTAGTTAAGTTCTCTACTGGAATTGCCGTCCAGTAACTTTTCTCACCAATCTTGTAAGTAGTAAATTCTCTATCAGTAAAATATACAACTGGCTTATGCTTCTGTTCAGTAAATTTAGCGATTATCACTTGACCCTGTTTAGCTATAGTTTTATCAAGCTCGACATTAGGCGCAGCGACTGGAACAGCAGGGACTACAGTAGCTACCTGCGCCATCACTATAGTTTCGAGGCGTTCGACACCAGGGGTGCTGGCGTGGGCTTGGCTTGAAAAGTTTATTAGTAAGGTTAGTAGTATTGCTCGAATCATTAAGTATTATTCCATTATATTATGCACTCGCCCACGGCAGCGCATAAACGTGACGTAAGTCACGTTTATGCTATTCCAATAACTTAGCATAAGCTGAAGCGGTCGTAGCAAGCTCAATATGCGAACCCGATTCTTTAATCTCACCATCTTCTATATAAATGATGCGCTTACATTTTTCTACTGTACTAAGACGGTGAGCAATAATCAACATAGTGCGCTCTTGCATCAGCTTCTCAATAGCATCCTGCACAAGAGCCTGCGACTCATTATCAAGGGCACTAGTCGGCTCATCAAGTATCACTATCGGTGCCCTGCTATAGAACGCCCGCGCCAAAGCTACTCGCTGTCTTTGTCCTACAGAGAGTTTCGCGCCGCGCTCACCGATGTCACTATCTAAACCAATTTTAGAACTGAACTCTTCGACGTGGGCGGCTATGAGGGCGTAATTAAGTCTTGCTTCATCGCTGCTACAGTTCAAAACTATATTCTCTCTAATAGTCCCAGTGAATAATAACGGCTCTTGGGTAACAAAAGCTATATGCGAGCGCAGCTCATGCAGCGGCATCGCGGTGATATCGCAATCATTAATACTAATCTCACCAGAATTAATTTCATAGAAGCGCGGCACCAGACTCACAAGTGTAGTTTTGCCGCCACCACTAGGACCAACCAGAGCGATGCTGGTGCCTGCTGCTATTTCTAAATTAAGTTTCTTGAATATAACTTTATCGCCGTAAGCAAATTTAACATCAGTGAATTTAATATCAGCTGCTTGAGCTGGCGGCTGGCTTAGTCTCTGAGATCCGCTCTCCTGCTGCTCTTCATCCAGCACCGCAAAAACCCTATCAGCGACACCCAAAGCCGACTGGATAATAGTAGCTACTCTTCCGATGCGTTTAATCGGATCATAGAGAAGTATGCTAGTTACGAAGAACGATGAGAATTCTCCCACT
Organism: uncultured Gammaproteobacteria bacterium; assembly: GCA_964597205.1. Taxonomy (GTDB): domain Bacteria; phylum Cyanobacteriota; class Vampirovibrionia; order LMEP-6097; family LMEP-6097; genus CAYUFH01. The sequence goes on along the minus strand of CAZQXM010000237.1, from coordinate 259 downwards.
GAAATATTGCCAGAAATAACCGAGTTAAGCCCTAGATAAAGTATTGAAGCGATACCTATCGCTCCTACTATATTAGTTAAAGGCGAAACTAGCGCCATATAGTAAACCCATTTTTTATTAAGACGCGCGAGCTCATCAGATTCTTGTTTAAACGCCGCGTTACGCCAATCTTCTAGGTTATAAGATTTAATTACGCGCTGATTAGCTAGAGTTTCAGAGATAAAAGTCGCGATGCTACCTATGTGATCTTGCCCTTTAC
>CAZQXM010000236.1:0-1676 GCA_964597205.1 uncultured Gammaproteobacteria bacterium | reverse complement strand
ATTACGCGCCGCTTCTTCTTGCTTGCGAGTGGCAGCGGTGGCTTGTTTTTCTTCAGCACGCTTCTCCGCTATAGCGACTTCCTTCTGAGTTTCCTTCCACTGAGTATCAGCATCCTTAAGAAGCTTAGGATCTAAACCTATAAGATCATACTTAGACTTATTAGCAAAATCATCTAGATCTTTGACTCCAAATATAGACCTGAAATTAGAAGAGTCTACTTCGTATAATTTTTTAGAGATCCAATCATAATCACTCGGAGCAGAAAGTCTAAGCAATAACCGCTTGAGCGAATCAGCATCAGCATCCTCTAGAACGATAGAGCCATCTTTGTTCTTACCATTCTTGAGTACGTGTTCAAAAGCAGCTTGCATGCGAGGATCTTTAAGCGCCTCCAATATATCATCCGCTGATTTTATATTCTCAGGTTTTAATTTCTCCAAACTAGCTTTGAGAGCCTTGAGCTTAGATTTCTCTTCTGCAGTCTTCGCTTCACTAATTGCTTTATCAATTTGAGGGAGGATTGCAGCTTTGAAATTTTGGATATACTGCTTCACAGAATTCATCACAGCTTCGACTTCGTCTTTAGATAAATTATTAGTAGCCGTCGCGGAGCTAATGTCTTGCAGCATTTTTTGGAAATCATCAAGATTAAGATTAAACTTTTCAATACTTAATAGTGATTTACGGAAACTATATGACTCCAATAATCCAGAGACAACTTTATTACTTGGCTTAATTGCTACTGGTTTAGAAAATTCAGAATCAATATCATCAAACACTACGAGAGGAGCCGGTTTATCTAGAAGTTTCGTCTCAACATCCTTTTTGTTAGATTTTAGATTATCCGTATCTAAGCGAGTTAACCTCCCATCGCCTAGATTCTGCTCAGCAAGATCTGGTTGACTTAATTCAACATCAGTAAAATTATTGGTTGGTTTTGAAGCGGCAATGTTTCCACTGTCTAAAGTGGCAGCAATGCTCGCATTTATCTTGCTCACAAGTATGTCCTCCTCCAAGTGGGCTTAATATCAAGATAATCAAATTAGATTAAGGGTTTGTTAACAAAAGTAAATATTTACAAAAATGTCTAAAAATTACTTATTCAAGCCACTTAGTTTTAAAAAGGCTTGATAAAGATCTGCTCTATCAGAATCAAGAGACCCTATTACAGCAGAAGTAGTATTACCTTTTTCAACAACATACTTTTGGTGAAATTTTGAAAGCTCATTCATGCGAGCCGGCTCAGACCTCAAAACCCTTTCAGCTTCCTTTAATCTCGCCTCACGAGCTCTATTTGCAGCCGCAAGCAAAGCCTGGTCAGCCTTCTGATGTATAGCCTTAACCTCTTTAGTACTCTTCTTCGGAGCATCCTCGGCTTTAGCTCCAACCGGCAAAGCCAATGGTAAAGCCAAAGCCGCCATTGCCAAAGCCCTACTTTTAGCACCAGGAGCAGCTACTGAACGAACAGAATCTTTAACAGCATGAAGAGCACCATGGGCCTCTCTAGCCCATCGAGTAAAAGTTGGCATTGCTTTAGCAAGACTTACTCCCATATACACTATATTTTAACAATCCCAAGCCCTAAAATCAAGCCCAAAGGCCTAAATCCACTAGAAATAGCCCTAAACCCCGGCTAGAATAACAATTGCAGCAGCGGTAAATCCCTGTGAACGGG
>CAZQXM010000235.1:0-1686 GCA_964597205.1 uncultured Gammaproteobacteria bacterium | reverse complement strand
GCTGAAGGGACGGTTTTGCAGTTCGAGCAGGCATTAAAGAGCTAAAACCTTATCAAAGACAGTCGTCCAAGGTAGCATCTCAATATCACCTAGTTTGTAAGGACGAGGACAGCGGCAGGCACAGATTAGTTTGGCATCAGGACAAATCTCTCTAAATGATTTAAATCCTGAGAGTTCCTGCAGGCTTGGAGCAGTAGAGGATTTGATTTCAATAGCGTAAATAGTTTTGGATGGAGTTTTAACTATTAAATCGATTTCTGCATCATTTTCGGTGCGATAAAAACTAAATTCATACTCAGGGTTAATATAGCGAGCTAAATGGATCATTTCTTTGATAAAAAAATGTTCAAAAACATCGCCAAAGCGTTTAGTGCCCACATCGAGTTCTACACTTATCTCTTTATTGAGAGCTCTTTGCACCCCTGTGTCAAAGAAATAAAATTTAGGACGTTTCACTAAGCTGCGCCTACTCGAAGCAGCGAAAGGTCTGAGCATAAAACCCATAAGAGTGTCTTCTAAGATTTGATAGTAGCTTTGGATAGTATTACTGCTTACACCCAAGTCCTGAGAGAGATTGGTAAAATTAAGCAAATGACCATTTTCTTCAGCAGCTAAGCGCAAGAAACCAGTAAAGGCTCCTAAGTTACGCACTAAGGCTTCTTCTTGAATTTCTTCTTTGATGTAAATATTTGTATATGCTTGCAAAGTTTTAATAGCATCATCTTTACTGTCGGCTAGATAGACGGCAGGTAAGGTGCCATAACAAAGTGCTTTGTGTTCAGAAAACATTTCTTCACCTAGTGCATTAGCAATTTCTTTATAGGTCAAAGGCGTTAAGCTTAAATCATAGGCTCTACCTCCGAGCATGTTTGCTTTATTGCGTTTTAATTTACGTGCGCTGGATCCAGTAAGAATAAAGAACGGAGGATTTTTAGTTTCTTCTAGAATATAATGAACTTCATCAAGAAGTTTTGGTAGCTTCTGAACTTCATCAATAAACACGTGAGTGATATTAGGATTACGTGTCGTAACCTCATCTCTAAAGAGTTGAGGGTTTTGCGTTAGGCGCAACAACTCTTCTTGAATTAATAAATTGTATTTGAGTAATTTAAATTCTGAGAAGCAATTTCTGATCAGGGCACTTTTACCAACCTGCCTTGGTCCCAATAGAAAGAAACTCTGCTTAGTTGGCAGAGAAAGCAATCTGGGCAGGAAATTAGAAGTCATAATTAGATTATACCACGGAAATTAGAAGTAGTACTTAAATATTCCGTGGTATTTATGATTTACCTAGGGCTTTAATATAAGCTTGTAAAACGCGGTGATTAAGACTAAATTCACTGAATTCGTATAAATAGGCACTATATTAGCTGATTTCATACTAATTCGGTCAATGGCAGAACAACTATCCGACAGCTAGTTTTGATCTGATTAATAAGGATAATTATTTGGGGTTTACTACAAAGGATGGTTCTAAGCCTAGAAGCAAAGGTATAGGACATCTGAAGCACAAGTAATACAGATCCCCGCATCTTAAAAGTTCTATAACAGTTCCCCCGCCCCAGTTTTAGCCCCTTATGCTAATCTTCAATATGGCGCATTAGATAAGCCTAAATGCCGCTATACATATAATTATGTCAGCTAAGAAAAACGTTATAGTCAGGATCGCCGGCGCAGCTGGTGACG
>CAZQXM010000234.1:0-1713 GCA_964597205.1 uncultured Gammaproteobacteria bacterium | reverse complement strand
TAGCAATGAGTTGATAGAAGCTGCCTTGCCCCATGCTTGAACTTATAAGCAGCACAAAATCGGCCAGTAAATTTTTGCCGGGTTTTTGACCTAGACTATTAATGATTTCTTTGGAGAGGCTGTGATTCTCTGGGCTCATCTGAGCGCTATTTAGTAAGTCTTGGAGTTTAGTGGTGATTTGCGGTAGTAATTCTTCTAGTACCCTGCACTGCGCTTCAAATATCGGATAGATATAGGAACCTAGAGTCAGAAAAAAATAAATAATCAGAGTAAAACAAATAAATATAGAGAGAGCTCTAAATTTCACAACTTTAGTAAGTAAATTAGTTGGTTTACTTAGCAGGTAGTTAATTAAAAGTCCAAAAGCAAATAGCTTTAATAAGTCCTTAAGTTCAATGGCAAGAAAACAGAGACCTGTAATAAGTAGTAAGTAGAGACTTATAGTGCCAATTTGGGCTGCTCTTGAAATCCAAGGGTTTTCATGGCTGGGCATGGATTTCAGTCTAGCAAGATGTGGCAAGCGGCTTTTGTTATAATAAAGTTATAATATTGTAATATTTTACCATTTAAGTATTGCTATAATAGGGGTTAGTGCCTATAAAATACTGAGTTTTTGGGCGTTGTATATCTTGATATGTCTAGTATAACTGCACCAGTAGCACCCCCAGGTCTTTCTAGAAGAGAGGCTCTTGGTCGTATTGGTTTAGGACTCTTCGCAGCAGCGTTGCCAGGATCAGCCCAAGTGGCTCCAACTAAGAAAGCGGTAGACGTTTTCGCGCAAGCCCCAACTAAAGTAGATTTGGCTTTTGATCACTTGAATGCAACTTTAAGCTGGGTGCACAAGGCTTTAGAGAAACCTGGATCTAATACTCCTCAGAATTACGTAACGTTTTATGGAGCACTTGAAGCCGGAGAAAAAAACTTAATAACAGCATTGGAAGCTAATAAAACAGCAATCCCATACGGAAAACACCGCGAGACTATAGCAAGATATGCAAGCACGGTAACAGAGCTTCAACGTCGTATTGAGACAGAAAGCGTTGCAATTAAGGGTCTTAATTTCCTAACACTTAAATATGATCTTGCAAAGAGAGCACCACTTATTCATGGTTCTCATGAATTAAAAGTTGCAGTAGCAGCACTTAACCCAAGATATGATGCTGGTGATTTAGCGTATGAAGATCTTGTTAAAGTTTGGGCTGCAAATCCTCGCTTACTTACTGGTGCTGAGAAAGCTACAGCTATCAAAACTATTGATTCCAAATATTCAAGTGAAAAGCAAAGAGACAAAGTTAAAGAACCTTTGGTGCAAGCATTTTATAAGCATTTTGCCGAGACGGTGGCTGCGCACAGAAGAGGATCTGATGGCGGCTATAACGAAAAAGTTTTAAGAAGTGATCTTGCTCATGTTTTACCTGTTATAGAAAAGCACGTTAGTGACATGATCATAAATTTGGGTTATATGGGTATTAAAGCTGAGACTTATGGTACTCCAGCTAACCGCAACACAGGTGTTTCTCTTTTAAGATTGAGTGGCAAATTTGAAATTGTGGATAAGCCTATTACTAATTTTGCAGCGCTAGCTCTTAATAGAAATGTGCATGATTGGAGCGACATCGCTTTCCCAAAAACTACTGTAGCAGCTAAATAACTACGCCAGCACCCTAATCACACTCTCAACAGTTTTAATTGAATCTAGTGCTTGAATTTCTT
>CAZQXM010000233.1:0-1732 GCA_964597205.1 uncultured Gammaproteobacteria bacterium | reverse complement strand
ACTAGAAAGTTCAGTCATGGAAGCTTTCACTAATGTTCCTAAAAATGATCTTATTAGTCGTTTTGAAATAGACAGAAAAGATCAATCAGTAATAGTGCATTGCTACGATGGCAGTCTATTACGCATACTAAAACTTAAACCAGAAGGCAAGAACGAAATGACAGCAGCAGCATGGATGAATGGGGTTACATCTCGCTTGGGCTGATCTCTTCGCCCTCATCATTAATGCCAGGCATGATCTTAGAGAATACTGTAAAAAACATCACGATGATAAAAGCTAGTACCGAGAACCCTAGCAAAACTCCTTTCCACATACCATCGAAAATAAACATATAGCTTTATTGTAACACTGGGGCTTTAGATTGCAGTGCTGCTTCAACGAGTTTTGCAACGCGATGGGATTGCTTAATTACATCCTCAAGCGAGATGCCATGCAGGTAATTACCAACTATAAATAGATCATTTTGATTTTTCAGTTTACGCTCCACAGACTCAAGTAGTTCCGGTGCACCTAATTCATACTGAGGGATAGCTTCTTCTATATATTTAGTATCCACCACTGTAAAATCAGCAGAATTTAACTGTGAGTGGGCATAAGGCTGCAAGACTTGCAACTGCTCAGCTATAGCCTGAGAGCGTAAAGAGTCTAGATCAGCATCTATGCTCGGTGATAAATAGCTGGTAAATAAATATTCTTCACTTAAATTTCTATCAGTAAATAACTCTGAACACCAAATAGTACCTAAGGTACTTAGCCCAGAATTACGTAGAAGTTTACGCGGCAGTGAAAGTGTTAGCAAAAATATTGGTGCGTAGTTTACTTGTCTCACTAACCAAGAGAGGTCTAGTGACCAGTCTCTATCTAGACCTAAGGAATCAGAACTTAAAAGCTCAGCAGCTTCACTAGCTTTAGTAGCGAGGATTATTATTGGTTTATGATCAAGCAATAAATCTTGCACTCGTGGTTGAGAGCGCAAAAACGACCCGTCGAGGTCGTTTTTACTATCGCTCAGGATGACAATATTTTCTCTGCCAATGCCATCTGCTAGAGCGTTCACTAAAGTATTCATTCCTTGTTTAAATGAAACTGTAGCGAGCGGTTCACTACGGTGTTTGCGCTTAGTTCTAAAAATCGCACGCAATATAGAACCATGCTCTGCTTCCATTTTTACTAAAGCTGGCATGGCTGCGGCGCTAGAAAGTCTATGACTATCAGCACCCCAAACACCTCTTAGAAAGCTCGATGCGATTTCAGCCATCTCTATGCCAAAATTCCGCTGCATAAAACTAAATACAGTCTCATCACCACGCTCAAGCTTAGGGCACCAAGGTTCACCCAAGACACGGAACTTAGCTCCCCAACTTAGCAAGCTTGAAAAAATCAAACTTAGCGGCGATACTTCTATCAAGCGTCCTTCTTTATATAAGTAACGTTTAGAGTCGCTAAATTTAGTTTTAATTAGTTCTGACTCTAAGCCTAGATCAGTAATAAGCTTCATTAGCTCAGTATGTGAATTCATTATGGTATTAGGACCATATTCATAAATAACCTCTTGACCATTAGCAGCCTTATAAATTCGAGAATCAAGATTACCACCAAGGCGATCAGATTTCTCTATCACTAAGACCTTAATACCAGAGCGCTTAAGCGCGTAAGCGCAGCTTAGTCCAGCGATGCCGGCGCCTATCCCTATTACATCTGCTTTACCGCTAGGCATGTATTCACTATAGC
>CAZQXM010000232.1:0-1747 GCA_964597205.1 uncultured Gammaproteobacteria bacterium | reverse complement strand
ATAGCTTCGCGCGCACGCGCAAACGCATGGCGATCTTAGTTTCTAAATATGACCACTGCCTCTATGATGTTTTACTCAAAAAACAATACAAAGAACTAGATGTCGAAATCCCTATCATTATCAGTAATCATCCTGATCTCGAGCCTGTCGCCAAGATGTTTAAAATCGACTTTGCTTATTTGCCCATTCAAAGTGGCGATAAACACAAACAAGAAAAACAAATCATCAGTTTACTTAAATCACATAATGTCGATTACATTGCTATGGCACGCTATATGCAGATACTAACGCCTGAGTTTACTAGTGAGTATCCTCATCGCATTATTAACGTGCATCATGGTTTCTTACCCGCCTTTAAAGGCGCTCGCCCCTACCATCAAGCCTACGATAAAGGTGTCAAGATTATCGGCGCGACTGCGCACTACGCTACAGAAGATCTTGATATGGGACCTATCATAGAGCAGGATGTAATCGCTGTTGGACACAGGGATACAGTTGATGATTACATCGCCAAAGGTAGAGACATTGAGCGCAGAGTTTTCACCAAAGCTCTTAGAGCACATGCAGAAGATAAAGTCATAGTCTATCAAGGGAGAACTATAGTTTTTGATTAAAAACGAAAGCAATAAAGCAATAATCGCTAGATTAGCCGAGCGCTACTCCAGTATTGAGCTTGGTGAACGCGAGACCATAGTACGTAAGATTATCTCTGAGGTTAAGGCTCAAGGTGACACAGCGCTAATAAAATACAACCAGGAGTTTGACAATTACTCTGGCAGTCTCAAACAAGAACCAAGCAAGGTCAAGATAGACAATAAATTAGAAGCTGCCATTATTGAAGCTAAATCACGCATAGAAAAATTCCACTTAGAAGAGATGCGTGCCACTCGACTTAATAAAAACTGGTCATTTATTGGTGAGCTTGGTGAGAATTTAGGCGTTAATTACCAGCCCTTAGACTCAGTAGGCATCTACATTCCAGGTGGTCAGGCTCCTCTACTCTCCACCGTACTAATGACTGCTATTCCAGCTCGCATCGCTGGAGTTCGGCGCATAGTAATGGCTAGTCCTCCTAACCGTGATGGCGGCATTCACCCGGTTATATTAGCGGCAGCTCGCATCGCTAATATCGACGAGATCTACGCTGTCGGTGGCGCCCAGGCGATAGCGGCTCTTGCCTATGGTACTGAAACTATAAGTCCTGTCGATAAGATAGTCGGACCAGGCAATATATTTGTCAGCATCGCCAAAAAAGAAGTATTCGGTAAAGTTGGGATAGATGGTATCTACGGACCTAGTGAACTAGCGATAGTAGCAGATGACTCAGCCAAACCAGAAGAAGTTGCAGCGGATGTACTTAGTCAGCTAGAACACGGCTCTGGACTAGAATCTACCTTAGTTATAAGTTTCAGCACTCAACAGCAAGCTACAATAATAGCTGCTATCGAAACCGCTATTAACAATCTTAGTAAGCATAAGAACGACAAACAAATTCAAACCATTAGAACTAGCTTTAGTAAATGGAGTGCTATTCTAGTTGCCGAGAACTTAGAAGAAGCAGCAGAGTTAATTAATCTCTACGCCCCAGAGCACTTAGAATTGCAACTAGAGAATGCTCGCAACTTTTCTACTAAAATCAAAAACGCCGGCGCGATATTTATCGGATCAAACTCTTGCGAAAGTCTCGGTGATTATTTGGCTGGACCTAGCCACTGCCTGCCAACAGCAGGATCAGCGAGATTTAGTT
>CAZQXM010000231.1:0-1754 GCA_964597205.1 uncultured Gammaproteobacteria bacterium | reverse complement strand
CGGCTCAGTGCGTGGTATTAATGTTGATAATTTAGATATTTTTGAAGAGATGTCTTTAATTCAATCCCAGTATAATATTTTTGATAAATTTGGTGGACATAAGATGGCAGCAGGCTTTTCACTAGCAGCTGCGCGAGTGCCTGAACTTATAAATATTTTGCGTGAACATTTCAAAAATAGATTAGCAGAGCAGAACTTAGCTAAGACTATTAAAATAGACTCGGCTCTATTGTTAAGTGAGCTTGGTTTTGAGTTTATAGAACGTTTAGAACGCTTAGCACCTTTCGGTATAGGTAATGCTACGCCACTATTTGTAGCAGGTCCCTTGAAGATTCGTTCTTGGCGCAGTATTGGTAAAGATGGCAAGCATCTTAAAATTTATTTGAGTCAAGATTCTACTATTGGTGGTATTAAAATACCGACTAATAATAAAACTTATGAGGCTTTATTGTGGAATAGAGCAGAAGAATTTTTGAGCTATGTGGCAAGCGGTCAGCAAGAGATTGCAGCGGTGTTTGCGGTGCGTGTATCTGAGTATCAAGGTGAAAGATCTTTGCAATTAGAAATTAAGGATTGGAAAGCTGTCGTAGAGGTTGATACTGAAGTTTTTGCCAGATTTAGCATAAACGTGACTGACGTCACGTTTATGCGCTCTCGTGGGTGAGTGCATGATGGGTTGCTGGGCTAGCAGTGATGGAATGTTATAATTAGTATCTCGTATGACTTCCGCATTCCTATTCCCCGGTCAAGGTTCACAGTCTGTAGCTATGGGCAAAGCCCTTTATGAAACTAGTGCTGAAGCACGTAGTGTATATGATTTAGCTGATGAAATATTTGCTAAGCAAAACCCTGGTCTTACTAAACTCTCTGAGATAGTCTTTAATGGTCCAGAGGAGGAGCTTAAACGCACCGTTTATACTCAGATAGCCATTCTCACCCTAAGTATCGCTTTAGCAACTCTGCTTAAAACTAAAATTGCTAATGGTGATATTGCTAAACCGGCTTATACGGCTGGACATAGCTTAGGTGAGTTCTCTGCTCTGTATATGGCTGATGTTCTTAGTCTAGAAGATGCTCTTAAACTTGTGGCTCTTAGAGGAGCTTTGATGGAGCAGGCTCCTGCTGGTGCTATGTCTGCTGTAATTGGGCTTGATGAAACAAGGTTAAATCAAATTCTCTCAAGTATAGATGGAGTTAGCGTCGCTAACTACAATGCTCCTGATCAAATAGTTATCACTGGCACTAGTGCTGGAGTTAAAGCAGCTGAAGATGCGATTAATAATATTGCAACTGCTGAGTCGCTTAAGGTTAGAGTTATAGCTCTTGCTGTTGGTGGAGCTTTCCATTCACCATTGATGCAGGCGGCGGCGGCTAGGTTTGCTGAAGCAATAGATGCTGCTAGTTTTAAAGATGCATGTATCCCAGTTATTCAGAATATTAATGCTAAAGCGGTGACTAAGGCTGAAGAATTGAAAAATAATCTTAAACAGCAAATGACTGGTGCTGTGCAATGGACAAGTACCACTAAGTTTCTACTAGGTCAGGTTACTAATATCGTTGAAATTGGTCCTGGTAAAGTGCTTAATGGTTTAGTTAAAAAGCAAGATAGAAGATTTCCTGTAATTAATGTTGAAGATGTAGCTTCGCTTGAACAGTTATTGGCTGTGAGAGTTTAATGGCTAACTATAACTCGTATCCAAGGCACATAGCTAAGGCCGAAAAAGAACTTAAAGAAAAGCTCAAAATTATAGATA
>CAZQXM010000230.1:0-1757 GCA_964597205.1 uncultured Gammaproteobacteria bacterium | reverse complement strand
TCAAGTCCAGCAAGCACCGCTTCTCTAGCCTTATATCTATCTAGTCCACTGAATTGCTCAGGCACATTAGTCATCACAGCGCGTTCGGTCATGATTACTACCTGCTCTAGCTTATGGCGCTTGCCGATCTCATAATCGTTAGCATCATGCGCAGGAGTCACTTTCAGAGCGCCTGTTCCGAAATCAGTCTTCACCTGCTCATCAAGAATCACAGGAATGTGTTTAGTAGTAAAAGGTATCTGAACTTTAACAGAACCTGGTTTAGTTTTAATTTCAGCAGCGAGCTTCGCGAAGCGCTTATCGGCAGGATTAATCGCCACCGCCACATCACCAAACATAGTCTCTGGGCGAGTAGTAGCCACTATAATTCCATCTTCAGAATTCTCGAAACGATATTTAATTTCGTAGAGTTTTTTCTTAGTAGCTTGTTTATTAATCTCAAGGTCAGATAGCGAAGTTAAACAATGCGGGCACCAGTTAGTTATGCGCTTACCTCTATAAATCAAACCAGCGTTATAGTAATCGACGAAAGCTTTCTGCACAGCGCGCGCATAAGCATCATCCATGGTGTAGCGGCAACGATGGTAATCTGGGCTGAACGCCAGCTTCTTCATCTGTTCAATGATCTTATCGCCGTATTCTTCTTTCCAGATTTTTACGCGCTCAATGAATTTCTCACGCCCAAGATCATGTTTAGTTTTGCCTTCAGATTTTTTGAGGAATTTTTCTACTACTATCTGGGTGCCGATACCAGCGTGGTCAGTACCTATCTGCCACAGCACATCATGACCGAGCATACGGTGATAGCGAATTAAAATATCTTGGATAGTACCGCCTAGTGCGTGACCCATATGCAACTCGCCAGTCACATTAGGTGGGGGCAGGGCTATACTAAAACGCTCAGATCTAGGTTTATTTGCGTTAATTTCAGTCCTGAACAAATCAGCCTTAAGCCAAGTAGGAATCCATTTGGATTCGACGTCTTTATGGTTATAGCCAGTAGAGCTCACAGGGGTTTATTGTACTTTAAGGCTAGGATTTGCTATAATATGTATTTATGCGTTTACCCACTGCTACGGATTCACTAAATGAGCATAGATCGTCAATCTTAATGCATGTAGTGGGGCGACTTAAAAAGCTAAATCCAAGTGAAAAAGAATTAACTGAATCTCTAATTTCATATGCCATGGACCTCGCTCAACCTGAAGATCTTAGAAATATTGAAAAACTACTAAATAAAAAAGCAAAGCCAGGACTATTGACCCAATATTTAAAAGATTGCATAGAACGTCAAGAAAGTTTTGATTTGCTAACGTTATTTAACTTAATTTTGACAGGTAAAAGAGGCATGACAGCAGAGCAACTATGCTGTCACTGTATACAGCAAAAGAGCTAGTGATATCATCTAGCTTGACAGATGTCAGCTGATACTACCACCGACCTAGAAACCCACTACAAAGACACTATTGATTTGCCGCAGACAGATTTTCCTATGCGCGGCAATGGTCCAGTGCGCGAACCTGAGTTTCAAGCTAAATGGCTTAGTGATAAAGTCTATGAAAAAACATTAGAAGCTCTTAAATCTAATGATCTTTTCGTACTCCATGATGGACCGCCCTATCTAAGCTCCGACAAGATCCACATCGGAACAGCCCTGAATAAAATTCTAAAAGACATAGTTATCAAATACAAAACCCAACGGGGTTTTAGAAGCCCATACATCCCTGGCTATGACAGTCACGGCTTGCCGATAGAAA
>CAZQXM010000229.1:0-1771 GCA_964597205.1 uncultured Gammaproteobacteria bacterium | reverse complement strand
ATACTCTCACTAACATAGTTAGTAATCATATTAGGGAAAAGTGTTAGTACGTCAACTTTCAAGGTCGCTCCCTCCACATTCCACAAATTCAATTAATTTATCTAGAAGCATAATATTTCTTAAGCTCCGGCTTAGTGCGCAAATACCTAGCCTCTATCGCCGCCTGCCTCATCTCTTCCATAAGACCTTCATCTATATGTGAATCGAATCTAACTTTAGAATAGCTGTCATTTATATCAGCGTCTTTAAGAGTTTTCTTAGTGTTAGCCTCTAAATGCTTCTTAATCAGAGCCTTAGTTTCAACAGGATTAGCTCTAATCCAGTCCAGCACTAAATCCTGCTCGCTTATGAATTTATCCACTTGCATTTTGTGCGCGTTATAGAACCCACGCTCAGCTATCAGCATAGTGGCTGGATAAATATTTAAATCTATACCCTTAACTATGGAAACAGCCTTTAAACCAGGTTTGTGTTTCAACAAAGTACCCCAAGGCTCAGGCACGACAGCAGCATCTATATCATGAGTGAAGAACGCCATCTCCATCTCAGCGGTGTTAATAGCGATGAATTCTACTTTCTGACCTAGCTTCTTAAACAATATTCGCGCCACCAAATCTTGAGTGTTACCGTATTGCGGCACTCCAACTTTACGCACCTGATCAATCGGCTTAGCTAAAACTAAGGAGTTAGCACCATAAGCCACCACCTTGAGCAAGACCAGATCTATACCTTTACTAACAGCATTAATCCAAGGACCCGGACCGAAATAAGCTAGATCTATATTACTGGTGATCAGCGCATCAACCATATTAGTACCAGTCAAAAAATACTGATGCTCAATATTAGTCAAAGAACCACGTTCAATACCAATGATAGGCACTGCATGAGTGATATTGAGCATGTAAGCTAATTTAAGTTTAGACGCATCATGAACTGCTGGCTTGGAGCAAGCCGAGAGCAAAACTACAACTAATGAGGGGATTAGTAGACGAAGCAAACTATTTATTGTTATGGTTCCACTTTTTCAAGCCGAATGCTGTAACAGTAACAATTGAACCTGGCTTACCTGGTACTGGACCTCTAATAAGAAGTATGCGAGTCGCTGGATCATAGCTAACGAACTTCGCCTTAGCGATAGTTACCATTTCGTTACCCATATTACCTGGCATGCGCTTACCTGGGTAAACACGTCCCGGAGTAGTACCAGATCCGATTGAACCGATAATACGTTTAGATTTAGAACCGTGGCTATTACGTCCAACTTTCATGTTGTAACGTTTGATACCACTCTGAAAACCTTTACCAATAGACTTTCCACGGATATTGATTTTCTCAACACCTTTGAAGAACTCTTCTGCGTCAAGCGCATCACCAGGCGCCGCTGTAGCAGGAGCTTCAAGTCTAAACTCTTGTAACTGCTTAAGAGTAGGCAGGTTCTCTTTCGCCAAGTGACCTTTCTCAGCTTTAGTAATAGCTTTTTCTTTGCAAGCGAAGTTCGCTATTTGGATAGCGTCGTAACCATGCTTGTCTTTAGTTTTGATAGAACTTACAATGTTCTCAGCAATCTGAATTACAGTTACTGGAACCACATCGCCTTCGGCGTCGAACACTTGAGTCATACCGATTTTTTTACCGACTAGACCTAAGTCTTTAAGCTCTGCTATTTGTTTTTTTGTTTCTTCTGACATTTTATTCTCCTTTTAGTTCGCTTTAGCGTCACTTGCGCTTGGGGCAAACTAGAAACCCACGTTGTTGTGGCTTATGGCCACGT
>CAZQXM010000228.1:0-1837 GCA_964597205.1 uncultured Gammaproteobacteria bacterium | reverse complement strand
AAAATTCAGCCTTAGAAAATAAATTCTTCGGACGTGGATATGGAGATGAGTTTAGAGAATTACTCAAAAGAAAATCAGGAACTGAAAGAGGGGAGGCTGGGACTGGCACTAGGGCTGCTGGTCTAAGCTCAGATACAAGAGATGAAGCTCTAGCAACTATCGATGCTCTAAGTAGTGATGATATTGCTACTCGCGTAGCATTGAAACATCTAAAAATAAAAGTTCAGAATGGAACAATCTCAGAACTTAGCGCAAGCACAAACAATAGATCAAAAGAGATCGTTAAAAAATTACTTGATTCGAAACTTAGTGATGCTGAGAAAGCTGAGATAGTGAAAACGCTAGTCACACTTGGTATCAAACAAGAAACTATAGTTGGATTAGCTAGTGATGCTAATAAACCAAAAATTAATGCGGCTTTAACAAGCTCTGGTACCGCAGCTGCAGGGGCGGCGAAAGTGGAAGCTGGAGAATCAGAAGTAAAAGATGAGCTTAGTGCTTTAAGAAAAACTCTTCGAGACTCTCGCCTAAGAATCACGGACAGAACAAGCCCAACGAGTGATTATAAAAAATTATTAGCACTAATAGAAACTAGCAGTAAAAAAGCTGGGGAGCTCAGTGACGAGGATGAAGCTGAGATCATCAAATTGACAGATAAGATTTTAGAAAATCCGGATAATAAATTAACGCCAGCAGAAAAACTTAGCATAAAGGCAGCATTAAATAGTTTGACCGGGGAAACTACAACTTCGGGTGCAGCTCCATCGGCAGCTGAAGTTACGCCTACTGATAAAGCTAAAGCAGATCTCAAAAAAACTCTTGAAGGTCTGATAGAAACAGCCGATGAAGCTGACAATATCAATGACACTATCAAAACAATATTAGAAGATATTAAGACTCGCAAAGAAATGTTCAAAGCAGATGATCAGAACATAAATTTTTTATTTGGCAGTGGTGCTATACCTCAAGAGGAAGTTGAAGATTTAAAGAGAAAATTTGAAGCAGCCGGTCTAATTATTAACACAACCACTACTCCAGCGCCTAAACCTGCCGCAGCAGAAGCCCCAGCTGTGGTACCAACATCAACTACTAAGCCAGCAGCGTCCGCACCAGCTTCAACAGAAATACCTCACGATAAAGCACTCACGACAATTAAAGGTGAAATGATTAAAATTGATAACCAAGTAAGCTCATCAAAAGATAAGGTTAGAGACTTGGAAAGCATTGAAGAACCAGACGAAAGTCAACGACAGTTAGTAGAGCTTTATAAGAGCAAGATAGAGATACTTGAAAAGAAAAAAAATAGTCTTCAAGTACAAGAACGTTTTGTATTAGAGCTAAAGGCTAAAGAATCACCACTTGGTAGGGCAAAGTTTCAAGCCAGCATAACTACAATAAATACTCAATTTGATACCACACTAAGTGATGTTAATAAAAAAATTGAAGCAATTGAAGTCTATGAATCGCTACAAGCCAAGAACAATGAATCCATTTCAGCACTAAAAAACGAACTGAAAGATTTAGGAAGCAATGATCAATTAAGTGATGCTCAAAAAGATCAAATTAAAAAAAGACTTAATACTATTCTCGAGCAGCGAGAGTCAACAAAAAACATGTCAAGCAACGACAAAGTGCAAAAAATAGAAGCACTGAAGAAGTTAGATGGATTAGAACGTAGACTAAGAGAAGAGATTAATAGAATAAAGTAATATCAACTTCGATGAATAGAGCCGAATTTATTCCTTCAACTAGTCAAAAACCCTCAAATTAAAACCTTATATCTTAGACATCAAATATTTATAAGAGAATCCGTTTTCTTAACCTAGCGATAACCCAA
>CAZQXM010000227.1:0-1860 GCA_964597205.1 uncultured Gammaproteobacteria bacterium | reverse complement strand
CGTCCTTGCTTGTCTCTGCGTCCAGCACGCCCTGCCACCTGAGTGAGCAATTGGAAACCACGCTCTTCAGCTTGATAATCTAATTGCATGAAACTAGTATCAGCAGCGACCACACCGACGGTACTAAGCTGCGGCAAATCTAAACCTTTAGCTATCATTTGGGTGCCAATTAATATATCTATCTTACGATTTTTGAAATCACGCAATACTTCAAGATAGGCTCCCTGAGAGCGACTGATATCACTATCGAGTCTAGCGACCTTGGCTTGAGGAAATGCTTTGCGAGCTTCTTCTTCTAGCTTCTGAGTGCCAAGTCCGAAGAATTTAATAGTTTGCATGCCGCAAGCCGTGCACTCGCTAGGATGCGCTTCTTGGTGCCCGCAGTGATGACAAACCATACGGCGCTGATCTGAGTGATAAACGATCTTCGACGAGCAGTGAGGACAGTTATACACATGCCCGCAAGTTCTACAGAACACATGCGAAGCTGCGCCGCGGCGATTGAGAAATAATATAACTTGCTCGTGCTCAGTTAGCGCATTCTCAACTGCCTGCTTAAGTACGCGCGAAAAAATCCCACGATTAGAAGCAGCTAATTCTTCGCGCATATCCACTATTTCTACTCGCGGTAGTGTTGCAGCATTAACTCTTTGCGGCAATTCTAGTAGATGATAATCTGGGAAGTCCTCACTCAAGGCTTTATAGTAAAGTTCTATGCTTGGCGTCGCTGAACCGTATATAACCATGCAATCTCTGGCTAGCTCAGCTCGCTTGGAAGCTAGCTCACAAGCGTGATAGCGCGGGGCAGGACTTTCTTGTTTATAGCTATTTTCGTGCTCCTCATCAACAACGATGAGCCCTAAATTATGCACCGGCGCGAATATCGCTGAGCGCGCACCTACTACTATTATCGGCTCACCTGTTTCTCTTGCCGCGATGATTTTATCCCAGGTATATTGGCGTTCAGTTTTACTAAGGGCGCTATGCCAGACTACTATATTATTGTGGCGCGCTGAGATACGACTAATCATCTGCGGTGCTAGTGAAATCTCAGGAACTAAGACTATTGCTGAACGCTTAGCTTTAAGAGCCTCATCGATTAGGCGCAGATAAATTTCCGTTTTACCGCTACCAGTAATTCCTTGCAGTACGAACTTAGGGGCAACTTCATCTTTGTGACTGTGTATCTTAGCTAAAACATTAGCTTGATCTGGAGTAAGCTCAGGGACTGTACTTGACTCCTCATTTAAAGCCAGTTCGCTTAATGGATTAGCAATAGATTTATAACGAGTTTTAGTTAGAGCTTGCTCTTGACTAACTGCCCCAAGTTTAATTAATTTAGTAATTTGTTTTTTAAGTTCAGTATCACTTAGCTTAGTTAAAGTTTTAAGACGTGAATAGCGCATATGTCCGCCGCGCGCTTTTACTAAGATAGAGAAAATTTGCTGCGCAGTTGAGTCTAAACTAGCAGCATCAAAATCTTTATTGGCTCGGATTTCTTTAACAGGCTTGGCGATCAGAGTACCAGGCAATATCGATGAGAGCACCTCGCTGTAAGAACAAGCGTAGTAATTAGCAGTATGTTTTATTAGCTCTAGAAGGTCAGCAGGGTATAGCTGCTCGATAATTAACTCGTCGACTTCTTTAAGCTCATAGGCTAGTGGCTGAATCCCCCTAGCTAAAGTCTCAATAACTAGCGCATTCTCTTTACCTTTGCGTAGAGGCACCATGACTAATGAGCCTGGTTGCAGCTTCTCAGCTAAGGATTCAGGTCCAGAATAAGTCAGTTCTGTCGCCAATGCAAAACTTTGTTTAGAATTCGCGATAAGAACTTTACAAAGACCCATCTTTTGCTATGAT
>CAZQXM010000226.1:0-1862 GCA_964597205.1 uncultured Gammaproteobacteria bacterium | reverse complement strand
TGTGTTGGTTGTAGCTGCAGTTGGGGTTGCAGAACCTTTTGCTGGAGGAGCTGATACTTGTGTAACAACAGCAGCTACTGGACTACTAGTTTGTGTAGGCGCAGGTGGAGCTTGTCTTGCAACGCTTGTTGATGCAGTTTTTGTTGCGGTGTTAGTACTATCTTGTCCAGAACCATTTAGTAGAGCCGATGCTATAGCTACAGCTATGCCGATCCATGGATTCATTAATCCACCAGCTAAAAGACCAAACATACCAGAACTTAGCAGGCTACCTAAATTTATTCCGCCCAGTAACCCACTTATCATTTTGCTTAGTGAGCCGCCTTCTTGCACTATATCGGCTGAGCGTTTTGAGAGTTCTACGATAACAGCTTTTTCTTGATCGGTAATTTTGCTTACAGGTTCATTGTTAATGTAGATAACCATGTGTTCTGCTAATTCATGATTGAAAGCATTGGCAGCAGGACCTTCTAGATGTTCAGCCTTAATTTGAAGACCATCTTCTCCTTTCTCTATCTTAACTTCATGTTTTGCAAGTAAGGTTTTAGTAGAATCTTGATCCCAGAATGCATCAAGTTTTTGGATAGCCGTTTTCGTTATACCAGGAAGCTCGTCTGCTTTGATATCTTGGATTTGGGTAGAGTACTTTATCTCTCTAGTACTAGCTAAACCATAAAGTGGGTCATTCTTGCCTTCTATTACAGCATCTTTACCAGCCAGAACTATAGTCATGCGTCCTAGACTTTTATTTATGGTTTGGGTACCATCCATTAGTATTACTTCGCGAGCTGCTTCGTTATTTAAGGCTGCAAGACCTTCTTTAGTGAATTTTGTGCTTGACCCTCTGATTGCAGCAGCTAAAACATCTTCTAGCTTCTCACCATCTTTTAGCTTGCTTTGAACAGAAACAGCAAGTTGAAATAAATGTAGCCGTTGTTCTGTAATATCAAGACCTGTACTCAGGCTTAGACCCTCTTTGCTACAAGTAGAGAGAGCGCTTCCTATCTGTTCAAGTGGAACTTTTAATTCTCCATTTCTCAGACGTTCTACTAATGGTATTGAACCTTCAAGTTCTAATTGTTTTTCTTTAGCATTTATGATGGCATTAGCCTTCCCTCCTAATGCTTTGTGTGTTTCAAAAACACCGCGAAGATGCTGACGTATTGCTTTGACGCTGCTAAGATCGCGTACTTCAAGCTTCATTAGATCATTTAACCAAGTGCATATTTCATCTTCAGGTGGGTTTAATTTCGCAGTATCAGTTACTCTTACAGCTTCAAGATCTATGCCGCGAGCTTTAGCTGATTGATTGAGTCTAGCGATTATTGGATTCATTATGCTGCTACCGCCTTCTCTTCTCCGCCACCTTTGTTCGCAAACATATTGCCGACGCTTGAAATCTTGAACACAAAATCCATCACAGATTGAGTGAAGCCAGATATTTTTTCACCAATCCCAAAAGGTATAAAAGATGCTAGTTGAGCAAATATTGGTACTGCAATCATTGTTAGTGTTAATCCTGCTTTGCTGCTCAGGAAGCTTTGCATTCTATTAAGAAAACCATTTTTGTCTTCAGCTTGTTTCTCTAGTGTCCTTGCGGTTTTGATTTGCGTAGTTAACCAAGCTATATCGTCCTGATATACCTTATGCTCTTTACCTTCTAATACTGCTTTGAAACGGTCGGCTAATAATCCTTTGGCTGATTCTAGGGCGTGAGCTTTTGCTGATCCAGTGTAACCAGAGCTCTCTATGTTTTTTATCCCTTCATTGTATTCAAGGATAGCTGCATCTAAACCTTTAATTATTTCTTGGCGATTAGCTGCTATGTCTTTGGTGTTATAGCGACCTGCTGGTCTTGCTTC
>CAZQXM010000225.1:0-1866 GCA_964597205.1 uncultured Gammaproteobacteria bacterium | reverse complement strand
ACGGTATGGCTGTGCATCATCTAGGATTCCCTGGCACTATGGCGTTGCGCCCGACAACCTACATTAATATAGTTATAGATTTACTTAGAAGCCTTAAGAAAGCAGGTTTCAGAACTATCTATGTCATCAATGGTCACGGTGGTAACAAGGGTCCTTTCTTGAATGCCATGCAAGAGTGCTTGGACGAGTTTGCTGAGCTTGAAGTGCGCTTCATTAACTGGTGGGTGATGCCTAAACTAGAAAATGACATTATCAAAA
Source organism: uncultured Gammaproteobacteria bacterium (assembly GCA_964597205.1). Taxonomy (GTDB): domain Bacteria; phylum Cyanobacteriota; class Vampirovibrionia; order LMEP-6097; family LMEP-6097; genus CAYUFH01. Next base: position 1,608 of record CAZQXM010000225.1, on the reverse strand, counting down.
AACATTTCGGTGACAAGGAAGGTTATCACGCTACGCCAACTGAGATCTCAGTGACTATGTCTCTAATACCGGGTTCTATGAAGCTACCAGAGTCTTATACTTGCCCGCAACAAGAAGTAACAGGCGAGAACGCTACTTGGGTGATGCCAGCTAAATTCCGCAGACTCTATCCAGACGGGGTGATGCGTGCGGATTATAGCCTCTCGACAGCTGAGATTGGGACTGAGGCGCTGAAGGTGGCGGTGCAAGAAATAGTAGATCTTATAAATTAATTATTGAGCTCAATCTCAGTCCTAGACAAGAGCGTCCCAGGACGCGGATCATAGTTACCACGATTACCACCATCTTCTTGAGTGAGCATGATGTAGTCATAAGGCGCAAGTGAGTTGCGGGTGCGGAAATTTAAAACATAATTGCCGTTACTTTTGGTGAAGGTGCCGAGTGATAGCGCGTAAGGTACAGTTTCGAGCACATCTATAACTAAGCCAGAACTAACTTCCTCATCATCGAATGCTAAATCATTATCACCAGTCTCAGCACTACTGCGGCTATCGTCAGTTTCAGTACCCTCGTCTACTAACCAAGCTTCTATAACATCACCGCGACCGATAGCATCATCAAGCTCAGAGTCGATGCGGTCTAGTTTGATGTGGATAGTGCTGACGGCACCTTTTTTGGTGCGTGAATTTACTGTAGTTTCGCCTGAGACCTGCGAGCCGATAATATCGATTTTTTTGGCTGAGACAGAACTCAGAGAGAAAATTATTGCAGCAGTAATTGACCAGAATTTAGGCATATAGCTTGATTATAAGCGTGAAATCATCTTCTGTCATTGCGAGCGAATTGTCATCCTGAGCAGTTCGCTGACGCTCACTACAGGCTACGCGAAGGACCCCCATGTGTTGCGCAAAGTATGGGGATTCTTTCGCGCTACGCGCTCAGGATGACGGTATGCTGCGCGCAATGACTACATCGTTTGACCGATGTGCACTGGCTCAAAACTGCCGAGAGATATCATTATGAAGCAGAAAGACCTTCGCGCTGAAATTCGTAATCGCTTACTTAATGACCTTAAAGCGAAGCAAGAACGCGAACAAAAACAAAGACAGCGCATTCAAACTAAAGTTTTCTTGGATCTACCTGCCGAGGAATTTAGTTTTAGATTCTTCATGTTCTTGGATAGCCGGATACTCTGTGCCTAATTGCGCCTGAATTATCGAATCGTTATCACGATATTTTTTATGCCACCACTCAGCGAAGGCTTCAACCACTACTGGTTCGAACTGAGTACCTGCGTGTCTTAATACTTCTTCAAGTCCATCCTCTGGACTGCGCGCTGGCATATAAACTCTATTAGTAGTCATCGCGTCGTAGGAATCAGCTACAGTGCAGATCTTAGCTATGAACGGTATTTCAGTACCAGCGATACCATGCGGATAACCTTTACCATCGATGCGCTCGTGGTGGAATAGTACTGGTTCAAGACAAGGCTTAAGACAATCTACTTGACTCACTATATTAGCTCCGAGCACTACGTGGCTCTTCATAACTTTAAACTCGTCAGCACTAAGAGATGCTGGTTTGAATAGAACATCATCACGAATACCG
>CAZQXM010000224.1:0-1869 GCA_964597205.1 uncultured Gammaproteobacteria bacterium | reverse complement strand
AATTTTATAGATGCGGTTTGTCCGTTAGTAACTAAAGTGCATAATGAGATTTCGCGAGCGATTGCTGAAGGTAAGCGAGTGATTTATATCGGGCATCGCGGACACCAAGAGGTATTGGGGGCGATGGGATACGCTGGTCATCGCGAGGAGCGTAGCGACGCAGCGATCTATAATGGGATTGCTTCGCCTTCGGCTCGCAATGACGGACAATGCGACGACGGTACTAAAGCTAGCCGTGATGAGCAGTTTAAGCCTCAGCAAAATATTTATTTGGTGGAAACTGTCGCTGATGTAGAGCGATTGGTGCCGGTGCTCGCTAATGAGCGCTTAGTAGTGGCGACTCAAACTACATTGTCTCTCGATGATACGGCAGCTATAGTTGAGAAGCTTAAATCGGCGTTTAGTGATATAGAATTTCCGCGTTCAGATGATATTTGCTATGCTACGCAGAATCGGCAAGATGCAGTAAAGGAGCTTGTTAGAGTGGCTGACCATATATTAATTATAGGTAGTACTAACTCGTCTAATACTATGCGTTTATTAGAGTTAGCTCAAAAATTAGGAGTAAGTGCTGAGCTGGTTCCTAATCCAGACGAGTATCAACCAGGTGCTGAACTTGATGCGAAAACTATAGGCATTAGCTCAGGGGCTAGTGCGCCTGAGGTTTTGGTTGAAACTCTTATTGCTAAATTAAGTGGTTTAGAAACTAAGATTGAAACTCTTAATATCAAAGAAGAGAAGATTACTTTCCCATTGCCAATAGGCTTGCGTTAGTTGTTGAATTTAAACTCTATTACATCTCCGTCGGCAACCACGTATTCTTTGCCTTCCTGACGAGCTTTGCCTTGGTCGCGAGCCGCTGCGCGCGAGCCGCAAGCAACGAAATCTTGGTAACCAATAACTTCAGCTTTGATGAATCCTTTCTCGAAATCAGTATGGATGACTCCGGCAGCAGCAGGTGCTTTGTCGCCGTCATGTATAGTCCAGGCACGAACTTCTTTCTCGCCAGCAGTTAAATAGGTGCGTAAGCCGAGTAAATCGTAAACAGCACGAATTAAACTATTCAAGCCGGTTTCAGTAACACCCATCTCAGCGAGGAACTCGGTTTTTTCTTCTGGGCTCATGCCGATTAATTGTTCTTCAGCTGCAGCACAGACCACCACCACGCCGGCGCCTTCACTTTTAGCGTAAGCACGTACAGCCTCGACGAAACTATTAGTCCCGCTAGCCATATCAGCCTCGGCGACGTTAGCGGCATAAACAATAGGTTTAAGAGTAATTAAGCCAAAAGATTTGATAAGGAATTTTTCTTCAGCGCTGAGTCCAGCTGCGCGCGCGCCTTTGCCTTCTTCTAGCAAGGGTTGGATTTTAGCCATAATTGCATCGATCACGGCTGCTTCTTTATCCCCGCCGCGTAATTTTTTACCATTGCGCTCGCGAGCTTTTTGTACTTGCTCGAGATCAGAGAGAGCAAGCTCGGTATTAATTAGTTCTATATCTGAGATAGGATCGATTTTGCCGGCGACGTGGATAATATTGCCATCCTCGAAACACCTAACGACTTGCACGATTACATCGGTCTCACGAATATGCGCTAAGAACTTATTACCTAAGCCTTCACCTTTACTGGCGCCAGCAACCAAACCTGCAATATCAACGAATTCAATAGCAGCAGGCACAGTGACTTGAGTACCCACTAGTTTTTGGAGAACTTGCAAGCGCGAATCTGGTACGTTAACGATAGCGTTATTCGGCTCAATAGTACAAAACGGATAATTTGCTGCCTGTGCGCCATGATTATCACTTAGCGCGTTGAAGAGAGTTGATTTGCCTACATTAGGTAGTCCGACGATTCCAGCTTTTAACATC
>CAZQXM010000223.1:0-1875 GCA_964597205.1 uncultured Gammaproteobacteria bacterium | reverse complement strand
GTTGCAGCTGAGCTGCAAAGCCAAAACAAAGCATTCTTAAGTATAAATTTAGCACAGCACTTATAACTAAAACTCCTTGCCCAAGAGTTTTGGAGTTAATGAAATATATCAAAGCTGCTGCTCCAATTGAAATTAGAGTATGAAGGTTGATTAATTTAGTCGTGGATTCTTTAGGCGCAAGAGAATTACTTCGCTGTGCCTTAGCAACTACTATGCGACTACCTAATGCATTCTCGCGCCAGTTTAGAATCTGCCAACCACTTTTAGCTAATAAGTCTTTAAGTTCATCATCAGAGTAATACCTAAGAAACATACCATCACGAAACTTATCAGTGTATTGTTTGGTGCCATCTTCTAGTTCTATGTATTCGCCTTTGCCACCATCACCCACTTTATCGAAAATCGCGAACATAATGCCGCCTGGTTTCATATAGTTAGTCACATGCTCCAGGAACTCACGCCCGCGTGCATAATCCAAATGCTCAAAAGCTGCATTAACCAATAAGCCATCAAAGCCCTCTGCTGGAAACTCTTTAGAGAGAGGGTCTAAGTTCATCATGTCAGCGACATAGAACTTAGCTTCAGCTGTAGCTTTCACTTCTTTATCAGTATTAGTAGTGGCACAAGAGGCTTGGTCATTAGAAACGGATTCGTTTTGCACTCGTGGTTGAGAGCGCAAAAACGAGCCATCGGGCTCATTTTTGCTATCTTCAACTATCCACCGATTAGCTAAATCAATCGCCGATACCGATATATCTACGCCCACAGCTTTAAAACCAAAAGAAGCTAAATAAAAAGATAGCCAGCCTGAACCGCAAGCTATATCCAAAATAGTCTTAGAGTTATATTGTTTGAAAACCTCAGGGATCTCAGTGAGGTAATCAAGATCAGCAAGTTTACGATAAGGGTGCTTAACACGCTGCCAAGCGTCTTCCCAAAATTTAATATTATGCTTGTAGCTGGTATTAAGGTCTGTCAAGGTGAATTATGCTATCACATTATAATAAATACCAATGCCGCTCAAGCAACAACTAGAACAAATACTCAGTCGCATCGGTGACAGGCAGCTTCTTTATGCAACACTAGCTCTAATTAGCTTTGGGGTTTTTGTACAAACCAGTACTGCTGGTGGTAGTTTTCTTTTGAAACAACTTGTTTATTTTACTGTTTGTTTCTCAGCAGTAGCTTGGGCTCATCATCACATCGAGATACAGCTCTACCGTAACTTCGCTGGGATAATATATTGGTTCAATATTATCCTACTTATTATCCTTAAAGTATTTGGCAGCACAGTTCTAGGCGCGCAGCGATGGTTACAATTAGGTCCCATTAGTTTGCAGCCTAGTGAGCTAGCCAAGATTTGTCTAATTATTATTCTTGCTAATTATCTATCCAGCAACCCAGTTCGTGATTATTTCGACATTTTTAAGACAGCAGCGATAGTCGCGCCGCCAGCGATATTAGTACTACTACAACCCGATCTCGGTACCACTCTTGTTTATATCGCAATCACCCTAGGGATGCTGTTTTGGGCGGGAGCTAGCATAGTACAGTTACTAGTACTAATCTCACCACTTATCACTGCGATATGCGCTTCACTCGGTTATAAAATCTTCGATTATTCGCATCCTTGGTTTAGTATGAACCTGACGGTAGCAGCATTAGTCTTTATGCTGATCTTAGTTGCCAGTGTTGCCTATTACTACCAAGTCTGGCGCGAGCCACTACGTATGGCTGGTTTATTTATACTAATCGCCACTAATATCGCTTCTATTATTGTTAGACCTTTTCTTTGGAGCTTACTCAAGGAATACCAACAACAACGCCTAACTATATTTCTCAATCCAGATTCTGATCCACTCGGTGCCGGTTATC
>CAZQXM010000222.1:0-1883 GCA_964597205.1 uncultured Gammaproteobacteria bacterium | reverse complement strand
TTCGTGAGGTGGTGGCATCTTTCGGTATGCCGAATCTTAAGCTGAATTTCAATTGTCCTGAGAAAGTTTTTGTAATTAGTGAGAAGGCTACTAGCCTAGCTCTAGTGCTCAATGAGCTACTAAGCAACAGCCTTGAGCATGCTGGTCCCGACCTTACCGAGATTAATATTAATTTGCAGAGTGATCATGATAGACCTGGCAAAATGCCTCACGCTCAAGATTTATTGTTGATAGTTGAGGATAATGGTAAGGGTTTCCCGGCTGACTTTAACTATAAGACTAATAATGGTCTGGGTTGGGAGATAGTGCGTAATCTGGCTGAAGATAGTCTTGGCGGCGAGGTGACTATAGAGACCCGCAAATCTGGTGGGGCGAGGGTGAGACTGAGGTTACCTAGTATTATTCTGGCCAATTAAGTAAAACCCGCTTAGAGAGCCAATTTTTAGACCCTAAATATATATGTATTGACTGCAAGTCCTTAAAAAGGCTAGAATCTGTATTACGCTTTAGCCAAGATAAATGACTAGCATTCTTCCTAATTCTCCAGCACCTATTAAGGCCAGTTCCAGTCAAGGGCCATTAGCTACTGTTGATGGATTTAAAGATATTAAATGGCAAGACCCTAAAGCTGCTTCTAATATACCTAAAGATACTAAGGGTAAAGTTCGCGCTAGAGCTTTAAAAATTCTCGAGTCAGATTCATTTAAGTTTTTACCTAAAATATTGACTGTATTTGGAGTTGGTTTTTCTCTATTTAATTTAATGCAAGCAGGCGAAAAAGGTTTAAGTGCGACGATTAAAAAAATGATAGTGCCTCTTGGAGCTGCAGCGGCTTCATTTGGATTTGATTTGACTGTTCGCCCGAAATTGGTTGAGATGATTGAAGAACCATCACAAATACCGAAAGTGGATTTAGTTAAAGATCTTTGTTGGGATCCTAAAGATCTTGATAATTTCCAAAGAACACTCAAGGTCTTTATGGGTGATACAACAAGTTATCTAATTGATAAAAGTGCAAAACAAGAATTACATGGCACTAGTAGAGATGGTTTATTAATACTGGCTGGACCGCCTGGTAACGGTAAGACAGCTGTTGCTTATGGTATTGGTAATCTTGCTGGAAAACCAATCCACAGCTTTAAAATAGGCAGTTCAACCCTTGATGAAGCGTTTAAGAAAGCCCATAAAAAAGGAGCGATTCTATTTATTGATGAGGCTGATGCCATTATTAGGTCACGCAAAGAAGGCGCTACCCAAGCTTTTCTAGATACTTTTAATCGCTATCAAGGTGAAAAGCCAGTTCGAGTAATTCTTGCCACTAATTCTTTTGGAGAAATGGATACTGCAATTCAAAGTAGATCTTTAGTTTGTAACTTCTCAAACCCATCACCAGAATTAAAAACTGATATTTTTAAACGCAGATTAACAGATCAAGGTTTAAAAGCTAGTGCCTATGAAAACCTTGCGAGAGACAGCGCTACCAAAGACTTGCTCGCTAAATATGATTTATCTGGTAGAGACCTAGGTTCTGTTGCACAAGATGCTAGGGTGATCGCGGAAATGCGAATCAATAAAAAAATGACTAATACCGCTGAAAAGGATCCAACTAAAGCATTAGGTCAAGCAGAAGTCTCTATTAAGCGCGAGGATCTTGAGATAGCTCTTAAAGAATTTACTGATAATAAGAAGAAAGCCAAAGATGAATCGATTGGTGCTAATAAGAAGTCTATGACTTTCAGTTTAAATTAGCTACAATATAGGCATGCCAGATTTAGAACACAACACCAACGAAGACGCTATTAGAGTCTTAGTAGCTGACGATGAACCACTTATTCGCATGGATCTTAAAGAGATGCTTGAAGAGACTCCTTACTATTCTGTAG
>CAZQXM010000221.1:0-1885 GCA_964597205.1 uncultured Gammaproteobacteria bacterium | reverse complement strand
ATACCGCAGAACTCTTGTTAGCAAAACTAGGCTTAGCAAAGATTCTCTAAATGTCAAAAGTTATAACTACAAAAACTGCCCACTCAGTTAAACGTCACAAAAGAACTCCTTATATAAGGCTTGATAGGGCACTTAAAGCTCACAAAAACAGTTTACCAATACCTCCAAGATATCAAGAATTGCTTAGTGGTGGAACTCGGACTATGACAGAGGTAGTCACTGAAATTAACGAGAATAGACCTATCCGTCTCGTTCACTTAGCATTACCAAGAGGTCGCATAGTGGATCCTAGTGACAAAGCAATAAAAGAAGAAGTCGAAAGAGTAATTAGCCTAGTCGATAGAGATAGCGGCAGACCAATATCAATAGGCGTTCTGAAAATATTTACAGGCGCACTAAAGAAATATGACAAGGTTTATAACAAGGTTATAGATCAAATCAAAGAAGGCACAAAACCATTCGGTGAAATAGTCAGAGAAATTTCTAAGCAATATGGGATCGATCCGACTATCTACGCCAGCCGTCCACATGCCGTTAAAACTAAAGAGCTAAAAGCAGTTATAAAAGGGCTCTTCAGCAACCCGGAAAGTGAAATGACAAGAAGAGTCGTAGACGAATTCGGTCTAAATGACGAGGAAACAGTCATATATGGTAGATACGGCTGGATGCAACTTGGTAGAGACAATATCTGCAAGGCCATAGACTTTCTTAGACCTGGGCTAGAATAGTGACTATGTCAATTAAGTTACTTGACAAAGAAGTAGTAAATATTATCGAAAGCCACCTTGCTCTCGCGCTAGGACAGGCAGGTAGGCTTACTGCGCAAGATTTAGTTAAACGCATAACTGCAACTAGAGTAGAGCCAGATAACGAAACAGAACTGAATTCATTGACTGATGCACTTCTGGGCTGGAAGGATATACAAAATTCAATGTATGCGGAGGTATATTTCAGTAAATTACACGCAGCATTACCTGAAGAATTACAGCAAAGATTTGAAGATTTTCAGCAATACTGGCAGAATGCTAACACTCCACCGCAGACACCAGGAGCTGGTCCAAACAAGAATTTCACAATTGCAAAGCACCTTGCCATGCAATGCTCTGCAGAAGAAGTTAAAACCGTTCTAGATTTCATTGATACTGTAATTCAAAAATTCACTCCGCTAGTAGCTAAGAAGAATCAAGGAGATGAATGGGCATCAATTCCTTTAGCCGCAAGGGTCTTGAAACTGGAAGGCTTCGCGAGGTCCTTATTAACCTGTCTTTATTTAACAAACAAGAAACCAGACTTAAGCTTGGATGACGCACAAAAAACCGAGTTCTTTAACGCATATTTTGCTACTGTCCTAAACCAAGAAGGTGATGACAACAGCAATGCTGTAGCCAAACTAAGCGCTCAGCTCAAAAAAGCAGACTCTAATGAGTTTGAACGCTTAATTAGTAGATTACTTGGACATAATCTAGAGGGTTTTGACTTAGATAAATCTGCCATGTTTAGAAAAGTACTAACTAAAATTCCTTACACTAAGTTTCACAGCAACTTAAGTGATTTGCATTCTAAAGTTGATCTATCGCAAGCAGGACCTGGAGCAGATACCAGAAAGTTAGCCCCAATAATAGCTCTGCATCTCTGCGCTAATGCTACTAAAGCGCAGATTGAAGATATATTAGCTTTCATAGCAAAAGCTGTTAAGCATGTTGAGACAAAGCATGCAAGAAATGATAAATATGACAAATTAGGAACTCAGAAAACTCTTGACAACCTTGATAGTTTGGCAAAATCAATCGAAACCCATATAGCAGCTAACCCTGAGATATAATCAGTAAAATGCAAACCATAGAAACCATCCGCTCTCGCCGCGCTGTTAAACATTTCGATCCTA
>CAZQXM010000220.1:0-1900 GCA_964597205.1 uncultured Gammaproteobacteria bacterium | reverse complement strand
TTATGATGGACCAAAATTACCTTTAAAGATACAGGAAAAAGTCCGAGCTGCTGTTGATGCATGGAAAAACTCAGCAGCTTTAGCACGTCCGTCCAGTTAGTAGTACATCATTATCAGCTTAATCTTTGATAGATTTGATTCCAACTTAGGCTGCAGCTTATCTATTTATTTACGCCGTCATGAATTGTAAGACACTGCTCACCATCACGAACTCTAGAAGGTTCTTTTGTCAGTCGTGCATGGGGCCAAGAAGCAGCAGTAGTAAGACCTGAGCATTTTCAGCACGTACAACAGCAAGCGCAAAGATAATTTATTAATCCAATTACTTATTGCAGTGCATTGTACGCAACAATCCTGTGCTCATGCTAGCTTTTTCCATCTCTACCTTCCAGATCATTCCATTGTCTAGAATCAGTTTCGTTACTAGCGGTACTTCTAGTGTTAGTTTTACTAGTTATTGTAGAAAAACCATTTCCCTCCAAAGTACTTACTTGTCTGGGTTCTTTTGAAAATCTTTGGTTTCTAGTTTTTGCTGTTAGGCTGCTAAGTGCTTCTATCGCTTCTTCCCTTAAAAGATCAGCAGTCATTTTGCGTATTGCATTTTGATCTAGGTTTTCTGTTCTGCGACCAGAAGATTGCCACGCGTGGGCGGTTCTTAGGCTTGAAGAGGTTGGTGTTAATTTTTGAATACTTCCACTGGGCAGATTATTACCCTTGAGAGCTTCTTCTAGATGATAGGCAAGTACTTTAACCTGTTCTTGTTCTATTGAGTCCTTGCGGTTTCTTCTTAAGAAACTACGTAATTCTCCTAATGTCACTTCTGCTCGTTCTTCGATAGTTTCTAATTGCGATGTAGGGGTGGTTACTGCATGCAGTGGCTTTCTTGCGATCTTAATCGCAGTTTGAGGTTGCGCTGGGCTACTCTCGATAGAGCGTGCTCGTGCGCGTGTTAAAGCAGCCCTTCCTTCAGGAGTTCTTACCCACTTACGCAGTTTTTCTTCCCAATCACTTTGTTTTTTTAGCGGTATTACATCTAAATGTTTTAAAACCATACTCATGCACCTTATCCTAACACTATTATCCGACCAGGATCAAGAATTTTGGATAATCCATTCTGTTATTTTAGGCACAGTTTCGCCCACTATATCGTATAAAGGCCAGTCATGCAGCGCCCCCGGGATTATAATTTTATTAGAACTAGCTGGATTAAGTAGGGCGAAGATATTATCCTGGGCTATATTATCTACGACTGGATCTTCAGCCACTTGCAGCATAAGAATAGGATTACGGCGCAGGCGTCCAAGATTACGCTCAGTATGTTTGCCGAGCTGTAATATTTGCCAGAGTAGATTGGCGCTAACTTCTTTAGTCTTATAAACATCTTCGTCAGTCGGATCGCCAGTGTAAAGTTTGCCGCGTATCATTCCTTGCTTGAGAGTTTTTGGTGAAGGCAAGCTCAGTAAAGTCCTGCTACTAAAAACATAAGTGAGTATGACGCGCGCAACAAACCATGGATTAAAAGTACTCTGAGCTCCCTTAAATCCAGGCGCCGAAAGTATTAGCGCGTCGCCTTCGTGTATCTCATAGAGGTTACTAGCTATCACTCCGCCAAGACTATGACCGAAGATAACGAAACGTGCATCAGGATTAGCGCGCCTTAAGTTCTCGTATTCATCTTGCACGGATTTGAGCCAGTCATGAAAACTGCGCACATGTCCGTCGCCATCAGCACCGAAACCAGGCAAGTCATGAGCGTGCCAAATAAATTCGTGCTCAGATTTTTGCTTATTAAGTTCTTCTTGAATGCGGTTTAACCAAGCGGCTCTGCCACCCAAACCATGTATACCAATAACAATGAACTTCGTCACAATGACAGTCTACACCACACTTGCAATTATGA
>CAZQXM010000219.1:0-1994 GCA_964597205.1 uncultured Gammaproteobacteria bacterium | reverse complement strand
CCCATAGCTACTGATTGCGAACCTTGACCAGGAAATAGAAATGCTGAACTCATACGAAGAGTAATTATAGCAAAAAGGTGACACGCGTCACGTTTTTGCACTTCCAGCTACAAGCGTAGTGAATCTCGCAAAAATTTCAGTATCCACGTCAGCAACAGCCTTCCAATCCTTAATCTCTAACTGCAAAGATCGTTCACCTTGATACTCTGAGACTCGCACTGTAAATACCGCAGCCATCTCTTCTTGACCACTGGCAACATAGCTTAGAAACTCTTCTGCTCTATTCCACAATAAGGCTTCATAAGTTTTATTATTAGTTGGAATTTTAATAGTACCTATAGTAGTTTCTTGACTCAAATAGATCTTAAGATGCTTACCATCTTTGCCAATACTGCGCCAAGAACGAATCTTCAAGGGACCAGATACGAACAATGGCGTAGCATTTCCGATGCCGAATGGAGCCAAACGTTCAAGCCTCTCTATAAACTCAAAACCAAGCTCACTTAAAAGTAAAGCCGAATCTATTTTCATAGTCTTAGCTAAATTCTGCTCGCTCAATCTCTCTTTAAAATGCTCGCGTAGAATATTTATCAACTCTGGCACCCTAGAAGCTTGCAGCGAAAAACCAGCTGCCATCTTATGTCCACCAAATTTATCAAAAATATTATAACGAGCTTGAATATTAGACATCTCATCAAAAACATCTAAATTATCAACATTAATACTACGCACAGAGCCGCGCGCTTTATCACCTTCTATAGCCATAATAAAAACTGGTAAGTGAAATTTATCAACTATGCGACTAGCAACTATACCTATAACCCCATGATGCCAATCAGCTTTAGCAATAGGGATACAGCAATCTGTATTTAGGTCTAAAGTACTCGCTATTAAATCAAAAGCTTCTTCAGTATGCTGCTGGCAGAGTAGTTGGCGCTCTCTATTCTCATGATCTAAAGCCGTAGCTAATTCTAAAGCTCTAACAGCATCGTCTGTAATCATCAATTCAACCGCTCTAGTAGCATCAGCAAGCCTGCCAGCAGCATTGATGCGCGGCGCAATCCCGAAACCAATATGATCAGCGTTCGCGTCTGTCTTAAAGACTCCCGCCAGTTTCAGTAACTCACGCAAGCCTGCTTTCTCGGTTCTAGCGAGAACCTCAAGCCCGCGCACAGTAAGCAAACGGTTCTCAGCTTTCAGTTCAGCCATATCAGCAACCATACCTAGTGCTACTAAATCTAATAATGAAAGTTTTAAAGCCTTGGATAATCTAGGTAAATAATGATCCAATAACAATGAAGCTAATTTATAAGCAACACCAACACCCGGCAGATAGTGCAATGGATGATCAATAGCTAAAGTCTTAGGATTACAATTCGCTATGCTCGGCGGCGTGATCTCTGGCAAACAATGATGGTCAGTAACTATTACATCAAGCCCGAGAGAATTAGCATAAGCAACTTCGGCTTGATTACTAATACCACAATCACAAGTAATCATCAGAGCAGCACCTTGATCACGAATTTTATAGACCGCAGCTTTATTAAGCCCGTAGCCCTCTGAGTGACGGCTTGGAATATAGTAAGAAACTTTAGTGCCTAATAAAGCAAAAGCCCGGTAAAGAAGAGCCACTGAGCTGGTGCCATCAACATCATAGTCACCATATATAAGTATCTTCTCGTGGTGATCTATCGCGTGCTTAACCCTAGCAAAAGCCTTATCCATCTCAGGAATCTCTAAAGGATCTGTTTCGCTTAAGCCAGAGAGATTAGTAAAATACCTGGCATCAATAACCTTACGATTAATCAGTAAGCGCGCTAGAAGCGTGTCTCCATTAACTAAAGAGAGTAAATCTTCTGGAATATTCTGGCGTGGATAGGTTTTCCAGATATTTGACATTAGATGGTGCTCTTAGACCAATCAGGATCAAAACCTGTAGATGGTGCTCCCGGAGTGACTTGAACACTCGACCAATCGATTATGAGTCGACTGCT
>CAZQXM010000218.1:0-2002 GCA_964597205.1 uncultured Gammaproteobacteria bacterium | reverse complement strand
ATTAATCTTTTGAATTTCAAGAGGTTAAAAAATTGGGCGGTGCAGGGATCGAACCTGCGACCTCAAGCTTCGGAGCCGTTCCCGGCATGGGATCGACCTCGAACTAAAACAAGGCTAAATCGACTAAAAATTAAACATTAACAAGGATTTAAAGCCTGGTTGCACTTCTCACTGTTTCTCACAAATCACTACTGTTTTGCACTGACACTTTCCATAGAATTTCCATGGGATCATTGAATAAGAGAAATATTTGATTACAGTTATAGACAATGAAGAAAATGCTTCTTATCCCTTTTATATTCTTGGTATTTGGCTCCTTCGGAGCTTCTAATGAAAATCAAGAAATGTTGCAGTTAAAAGCTTCCCTATCTAAGATTGAGAAAAAAATTGATTCAGATGAACGATTTATTTCTCTGCTAGAGAGAACAAACCAGATGATGGGTCTCTGGTCTAACCCTTATTCATTTTTAGTGGCCGTGTTATCGGTTTTAGTTACCGCTGGGAGTATATTTTTTGGTGTTATGATCTTTATTTGGGATAGGAAACAGAAGGAACAATATAAACTTGCAATAGAAAATGCTCAGTTAGAGTATCGAAATGCTGCCCAAGCCTTGCATAATGAATATAAATATTTCCTAGATGATAGCCGTAAAGCAATAACCGCTGTTCAAAATAATGGAATGGAAATTATCTCAAAACTTAGAGTACAGCAGGAAACTAAAAACCCAGAAGAGCAAGCACAAATTCAAAAACAAATTGAGACACTGGAACTTAAGAGCGCAAGTATCTCTAGTGATCTAGCCAATATTTTAACTACCGCAGCTAAACCTTTTAAAGTTAATATAGATAACACTCCTTGGTTTCATACTTGCTCTGTGTGTAAGAAATCATTTGCAATACATGTAGAAGCAACTGCAAAAAATCCGATGATTACCTGCCCTGAATGTGGAAATAAAGAGCCTGTAGCTTTGAGTCTAAAAGCACCTATTACTAGTTGGAGAGGTTAAGTTGTATATTTTAAATTTTACCTAAAGCAGTGAGGTATTCCCTAATCAACTCTTCCACCGTATCTGAAGCTGAAGTCCCGTCTTCTGAGCTTAATTTCTTAAGTGCTGCATGTAGATCTTCATCAATGTAGTACATAGCCTTGACCTTCACGGCTTTCTTATTGGCAACTTTCTTTCTCAGGCTCTCTGCAATCCTTTTATCCATAAAATAGCTCCTGATTGTCTATTAAGTGACGTCTTATCCTTGCCTATCATTAATTTGAAAATAGCCATGAATAAATCGTCCAATTCCCCAACCAAATACAATCGCTACAATCTTCTTCCACAGCTCGGACTCAGCTGGAATCTGTAGGAAAAGGTATGCGGCACCCATGTAAGGCATTGCCCACATAGTACAAATTATTAAGAATTCATCTAGCGTGCAAACAATACGAATAAAGAGAGATTCATTTTCCATGTGTACCTCGTTGGTAACAATTCATATTTAAGAATAGTATACCAAGAATTATTGTCTAAATATTGGTAGGGTAGTCAAAAGTTCAACATTATGGCTCAAAATCGTCTATTAACTTATGGTTAGGTTAAGTTACCAGTTTTAAAAGAAACAAGTTCGACACTTTTTCACACTCTTCACAATCCTAATTCTAATGAAATTATGGGCTTAGATAGATCCATATATGGTGGCAATCTTGCAATAATAATGGGTAACCAAGTTAGTAACCCATAATTGGGGAGGTACCATGAAGAACGTAGCTATCTATACAAGAACTTCAACCGATCGCCAGGATACTGGTTTGGAGGCCCAGGAACGGGCTCTATTGGATTACTGTAATCAAAGAGGTGTCCAAGCCCCCCTTAAGTTTAGTGATGCCGGTATATCGGGATCTAAAGCCTCACGTCCTGGTTTAAATGCAATGCTCGAGGCTGCTCGGAGTGGTCAAATAGGAACGATACTGGTCTATTCCTTCTCTAGGTTTGCGCGTAACACCCGTCAT
>CAZQXM010000217.1:0-2015 GCA_964597205.1 uncultured Gammaproteobacteria bacterium | reverse complement strand
ACAGCAGGACTATCTTTATACTCTTGTTTAATTACTTCTAATTGTTTTTGGGCATCACGAAATCTAGCGATATCACTATCAAGCTCAACTTTTTTCATGCTAAGCCCCTTCTCTTGTTTGAGGGCTCGAGTTAAAGCTATTAATCTTCTTTTTTCTTTATCGCTAAATGACATTTTGTTTTCCTAGAGGCTGCCTTTTGTATTTTACCCAGTTAATCTGGATCTTGTGGCTGCCATATATAGAATGACATATTGAGGTTAAGACTAAGTTATGCCGGTAATAGACCTGTCATTACAGCAAAAAACTTACCTGGAGTAGTTGCTTCCCCAAGTTTTGTTTGAAGACTTGCTGGCGCAACAATTGCTCTAGCCTGCGGCGCTGTAATCTGAGCTATTGCTCCTGGCAGAATTCTGCCAGATGGATTGATATTACCGTGATTATTTGGACCGCCACCTATACTACTCATAATTAATTCTCCTATTAAGCCTCCCCAATGAAGCTAACTGGATATATAAGTATTATGCCCCCTATTATTTGACAAGAATCAAGATTAAGGTTTCTTAATGTTCTTCTGACTCTGCTTCCTGGGACTTAATCATCAAGAAAAGCACAGTACCAGCAATTACAACTAAAGGACCCAAAATATAAAGAGCTAACATCATAATAAATACACTATAACAGAAAAAACCCAGAGGAAAAATGACCCCTTTCGTTTTTTAGACACTTTTGCTAAAACAGACTTAAACCATTCATTAAGGAGGACTCATGAAGTGGATTAAATATATTAACCTGCAAACTTATCGAGCAGAAGTGTTTCGCTTTACAGGCTACACACTCTGCACACCATTCTGTATCTATGCCCTAGGTGGAATACTAAACCCTGAGCCAATATTAATTCAATTACTTCATTGTTGGAATCTACATCTAGCCATATGCTTAGTAATGGCATGGTTCGGCTTGAAGTCAATCTATAAAGGGGCTACAATAATGACAGAGCTAAACAATGAGGAGGCTAAATAATGCTACGAACAATATTGTTAAACATAGCCGCCGTTATATTTTATACATCCCCAGCTTGGATATTCTACTGTTTCGCTTGGTTCTGGGATGAGCACGTAAAGAGACTGCCTAGAACCGTTGAAGAACTAGAAGCAAAAACCGGCATGAGTCACCGTGAGATTACTTATGATGTATTTAGAAAATTCTATCCTCTATTCATACTCGCAATACTTGCCGCCCCCGTCAATGCCCTCAGCACTGGCTCTGTAGCTCAGATGGAGACTGATTTACGTCAGCCACAGAGTCCTGAATCTAATATCACCAATACTAACAATGAACCAGTACAACCAACTGGTGTTAGCGATTTTGCAGCGTCACCGTTTAAGCTTGGTTCACAAACTGCACAAATTCCAACTCGCACTAGATTGCGCATGGTAGTGGAAACCCCTATCTCAGCTGAGACCGCACAAATCGGTGATAGCTTCAAAGCAAAAGTTACAGAAGATTACTACCTTGAAGGTGACTATCGTAAATTAATAATCCCTAAGAGTAGTTGGATACGCGGCAAAGTATCAGTAGTAAAACGTCCTAGACTTTTATCGCGCTCAGGTAAACTAGCTATCAAGCTAGATAGCTTGGTGACACCAACTGGTGACTATGTGCCGCTTGATGCTGATTTAAGCTTCATGGAAGGAATAGTGAATTTCGAAGGGGTTCTAGATCCGCAAACTGACTTCGGTGATAAAGCGATGGTACCAACACAAAAACTACTTAGCACCGATAAAGGCAAAATCTTCTCAGTAGCCACTGCTGGTATCCCAGTTGCTGGGTCCTTACTAGCTGGCAGCGTAGTAGCCTTATTCTCACACGGCGATCCTGCCTCTGTTACCAAAGGACAAGAATTGCAGATTATGATCACCAGAGATACTGATCTGGGACTCTAAGTCCTGAGCCTATCCTTAACCTGTTCTTAACCTAAAGTGAATATTCTAAGTTAGAAGCCTTATGGGATAAGG
>CAZQXM010000216.1:0-2021 GCA_964597205.1 uncultured Gammaproteobacteria bacterium | reverse complement strand
ACACCTTTATCCCCAGTTCAAATCTGGGTGCCGCCTCCATTAGGATTCGGATTTGCTTGTCCAGAAGGAACGGGCTTCTTCTTGAGTTCTTTTATTTTTATTTTTAATAGATTCATAGCTTCCGTCAAGAATTTTGTGATAAATTTCATTCAAACTAGGGTTTTTTTCAAGGGAAGCTAAATCAAGAAGTTTAGCTTTAATAAGTTCGTCATTAATAAAGTGAGATAGAAAATCAAGCGCTAAAAATTTCATTGAGAATTTACTTTTAGGGTTGAATAATATCTTCAAATTGCGTTCAAGAACCTGCTTTTTGAAAGATTTTTGGATTAATTCTTGAGGATCTATTAAGTGTTGATTATTCATTTAGCGTATCTCCAAACCTAGATAATTTCTAAGGCTAAGTGCAAGTAGCTCAAACAGTTCCCGTATCTTCTCAGTCCATGAGTCCCCACCATTATAATAAACGAAAGTGGGATGGCTAGTGTCAGGATTAAGCTCTCGAGTGATCTTGCTTGCAAAGAGACCCGGAAACCCTTGAGCATCTATTTTATTTTGAACTGAAGTTAGTGCCTGTTGAAGTTGCTCTGGAGTAATTTGAGTTCTATCTATAAAACAATCAAAAAGTTCTTGCATTCGACCTGCAGTAAATTCTGTAATAGTTTTTGGGATTTGGCCTGCACATTCATCACTGAGCCAGACTTTAGCTCTATCTATATTTTCAAGATGAGTTTGTTCTCTTCTAAGAAATATGTCAGAGCGTTGAACTGTTTGAACAAGAGTGTCTAACGCATCTGAATCTAAATTAATAGTCTTTAATTCTTGTGAAACCGCGTTTAGTTTTGATTGAGCACTGGCTTGAGCTAATAAGAATTTAAGACCAAGTTGTCTTTTGGTTGCACAGAGTGGATCATTAGGAACAGCTTGTAAAAGAGCTCTAATGCTCATATTATCAGGGTTACGCTCCTGATCATAGGCCCTATTTTCATCTGCTACAAGGATATTCTCGATAAGCTGACAGCGACTAGAAGTTAATTGGCTAGAATTAAAAATATTTGCATTGTAGTTAATTTGCGGAGTGTTCTCTGGCTGGACTAAGTGCCTTTCTATGGCTTGAGATACGGTTACTCCCTCTCCGACTTCAACATCTTCAGATTTGAAGAATGGCTTCAAGCTAGAAAAATTACTTGGAGTAGTTTGGGACGGAGTAGTTGTGTTTGTAGGGCTGTTCGCTGGTGGGTTTGTAGCTTGTGTTGATCTGCTGGGTCGCGCGCTCTGGAAAGAGTTAGCTTTAGATTTAAGAGACGCAAAGGTGGTTGTGGCTTTCTCTCTTAGAGCAGCTAGTCCCTGAGTTATAACATTGTTTCGACGATTCAGTGTTATTGTACTCGTTGATTTCTCTTCTGTTTGGTTTGCAGAACTTGCTTCCTCTTCTTTGGGGGCTTCACTATCACTAGTCCCTGTTTGGTCTTCTGTTTGGTTTGCAGAACTTGCTTCCTCTTCTGAGGTTGTATTATTATTAGTATCTCCTTGGTCTGCTGCGGTTACAGGATTTGTTTCCTCTGCTGTGGTGGCTTCAGGCGCTGCTGCTGCTTGAGTTCCACTATCACTTGCGGATGTAGTACTTGCTGCTGCTGGTGTGGCTTCAGTCCCTGATCCTGCTGGAGTTTCATTATTACTAGTATCTGCTGCTGCTGCTGGGGTTTTAGAATTTAATTTATTGAGAAGATTTGCAGCAACTACTCTTCTAATATATTGTTTAGTCTGCTGCCAGTCACGAATATTATCAAGAGAGATTCTAACACCGAGCTTACTGAGACCATCTTGGAGACCAGAGAAATCAGAAGTAGATGCGTGGAAAGAATCACCAATCGCTAAAATCTTCTCAAGGCTATCACTCTCTCTCTGAACAAGTCCCATGAAAGCAAGATAGTCATCATAATGACCTTGTTCGACAATTTTTGATTTAGCATGAATTCTCCCTAGTTCACTATTTTGGAATTCATCAAAATTTATGCCTGCTG
>CAZQXM010000215.1:0-2028 GCA_964597205.1 uncultured Gammaproteobacteria bacterium | reverse complement strand
GCAATAGCAGTCTTTATTAGTTTTTGATATTCAGGTTTTAGTTCTTGCATAGTCATAGTTTTAGTCTCAGTGCTTGGCAGAGGGCAGCTTGGGCGCTCAGGCTTGGAGCAAGCCACTAAGCTAATGATAATTAATAATGCGCTAATAAGTTTAGCCATAATGTTAGTATATCCTTTGTGAGCCAGTCAGCCACTAGTATCTTTATTTCTGCTACCGACACGAATGTTGGTAAAACCTATACTAGTATTGCTTTGCTGCGCGAATTAGTAGCGCGCGGTTTTAAGCCTGGTGGGCTTGCTTATTATAAGCCTCTACAATGCGGAGCTGCCCAGACTGATATGGATGAGATTGCAGCAGCTGTACCGGGCGTCGCGATTTACAATAGTTATCTTCTTGAATATCCAGCAGCACCGAGCTTTGCTGCTGAGCAAGAAAGTGTAGAGATAGATATTCAACGCATCATTAATGATTATCAAAAAATCAAAGCTCGAATAATTATTATCGAAGGTGCGGGTGGACTTGCTGTGCCTATTAAAGCTGGCTATTTGGTTTCTGATTTAATTAAAGATCTCGGGCTACCTTTATTATTAGTTACTAGACCTAATCTTGGAACTATTAATCATAGTTTGCTGAGTCTGGAGCATGCTCAAGCTAAAGGATTAAATCTTATTGGGTTTTATACTAACTACCAAGAAGGCGCTAAGTACTTGCCGCATGAACTAACTGCGCCTAGTATTATTAGTGAGCTGAGTGGCGAACGCGCATTAAGCAGTATCTCTGAAATAATTGAACAGTGTATAATTATCCCGAGCATCTCCAATTAATTCGTTACGGTGATAGCCGTGAGCTAGACAAAGTCGTCGCTACTGAGATGATTGCTGAATTTAAAGAGCCGGGTTTGGTTTTGCTAGCTTCGGGTAATACTTTTGAGGGCAGTATCTATAACTATGTGAATGACTATTTTAAAAACAATCCTTCGCTTCTAAATCCAGAACTAAGACTTTCGCATTTAGATGAGTTGATTATTCCTAATACTAGTTATATGGAGCTTGAAGCCAATCCTCACCCTGATGATCCGCGTTTCTCTGTTGCTATCAGGCGGGCGCTTCCAGCCGTAGTCGAGCAGACGGGTTTCTTCTCTATAGACACGGCTGATCTTAAATCTTTTGAGACTGAACTCTATCAAGGTGGCGGTCCGCGCCGAATCTATATGGGCTTAGGTGCTGATCCTAATATTGCACACGTTGCTTTTATTGGTGAAGGCGGTTATCTCAATGCTGATATTACTAATGTTCCTCTTCAAGGTTTCGATGTGCGCAGTAAATATCGTTATCAAGGAAAAGCAATTCGTGAGGGCTTAACTATAGGTACGGATCTTTTTGGATTAAACAGTCTTGGTGATAGTAGTATCACTGTAGTCATTAAAGGTGCTGATAAAACTGCTTCACTGAAACGTGCTTGCGAAGATCCAGATACGGGGCTTGGTTATTTAATAGCTAATCATCCTAGTAAGTTGCGTATCATTGCTGATGCGGCGGCTTGCAGTTAGTGAGCCAGCGCCGCCGTCAGCACTTCATAGCCATCACCAGTAACCAACACATCATCTTCTATTCGTATACCAATCCCTTTCTCGCGCACATAAATACCTGGCTCAACCGTGGTCACCATGCCTGGTACATACTTAGTGTCTTTGTCGCGCACCCTATCTATACCTCTATCATGCACGTCTAAGCCCATTGAGTGACCGGTACTATGCATGTAATATTTTTTTATTTCATCAAGGTTATTTACGTCTTTGATGTAACCTAAGTTTTTAAGTCCTTCAGCGATAACTTTAGTTGCAGCCTCATGACTAGTTTTGAAGCTTGATCCTGGTTTAATAGTTTCTATAGCAGCTTTCTGAGCGGCGATAACTATATCGTAGAGATCTTGCTGCTCTGAGCTCATAGTACCGCTAGCTGCGTAGACTCTAGTGATATCACTTGCGTAATATTCGAACTCACAACCGGCATCCACCAGTACTAGATC
>CAZQXM010000214.1:0-2092 GCA_964597205.1 uncultured Gammaproteobacteria bacterium | reverse complement strand
GGTTATGGTTGTCCTGGTCTTAATCATGTGAGTTATGGACTCCTCAACATGATGCTTGAAGCTGGTGATTCAGCGCTTAGATCTTTTGTCTCGGTGCAGACATCATTAGCTATGTTCGCTATACATGCTTTTGGCTCAGAGGATCAAAAAAATAAATGGCTGCCAGAAGCTGCTAAAGGTTCCAAGATATTGTGTTTTGGACTTACAGAACCTGATCATGGTTCTAATCCTTCTGATATGTCTACTCATGCTGTAACTACTAAAGATGGTTACGTTCTTAATGGCGCTAAGATGTGGATTACCAACGGCTCAATCGCTGATGCTGCGATAGTTTGGGCGAAGTTAGATGGTGATACCGCTAACAACATTAGAGGTTTTATTGTAGAGAAGGGTACTAAGGGTTATACTGCACCACTTATGACGCGCAAGCACTCGCTTAGAGCTTCTATCACTTCTGAGCTGGTGTTCCAGGACTGTTTGATTCCCTTAGAGAATATACTTCCGAAAGCTGAATCATTAAAAGCTCCTCTAGCTTGCCTTAATCAAGCGCGTTTGGGCGTTGCCTGGGGTGCTATCGGTGCGGCGATGGCTTGCTACTCAGAGGCTTTAGCTTACTCTCAGTCTCGCGTGCAATTTCACGGTAAACCTATAGCTTCGCATCAGCTTATTCAAGCTGATCTGGTTGATATGATTAGTCGCATTACTCAAGCGCAGTTGTTGACGCTTCAAGTTACTCGTCTTAAAGAACAAGGTAAATATAAACCAGAGCATGTTTCTATGGTGAAGCGCAATAATGTGCGTATGGCATTAGACATTGCGCGAACAGCTCGTGGCATTCTCGGTGCTAATGGTATCTCTGGTGAGTATCCGATTATGCGTCATATGGCTAATTTAGAATCGGTGATTACTTATGAGGGTACAGAGAATATACACACACTAGCTATAGGCAAGTCTATAACTGGGTTTTCGGCGTTTTAGTTACTCTTAAATTTTATCCATAATATCACTGAGCCACATATTATCGCGGTAATTCCTATTGACATTACGGCTCCAAAAAAATCAATTTCTGTTTGCATTTTCAACTCCTAATACTAAAACTGCTACTGAGTAAACAATGATTGCTACCATGATCATCTCGCAGAGCATGCTTACTGTGATTGCCTTGCTCATAAAATACCATGATAATGCTCCTGATAGAACTATTGTTGCAATTGCCGTGAATATTGTCGCTATTTGCTGCGACTGCTTATCGTTAATTTTCATTTGGTCCCCCTTGAATTTATTAATTGTAACTCATTTATTGTATGATTTTCAAGTTAAATCTGATATGTATAGCGCTATGGATTGCTTCACTGTACTGGCAATGACTATAGCTTAAATCCTTGCTCTATCGCCACAATAATCGCTTCAGTATTCTTGCTAAGTATTTTTATAAAATCCGCCGGTTCTATATCACTAAGTCCCTGAGACTTAAGCTCTGAGAGCATTCTACCCATCAGCATAAAATTTACATCTTTCTTAGATTTACAAAGTTTGCGAAAATCTGCGCTAATAATCACGCAATTCTTCAAGCCTAGATTCTTAATAGCATCTTCAAGTGAAGAATCACAAATCACAGTTGATCCTTCTGGATTTATTAGTTCTTTTAATTCACTGCGCACTCGCGCAAAACCATCTGTTGAACTGATTAGCACATAGTCAGCTTTATCTATGCCTGAGTATAAAAGTTCACGCTTGGATAATTTTAATTCTGACATTGAATAACCTGTACCGATGGTGATTGGGTTGTCATTCTTCTGAATAGCGTGCATCCCTGCCCCCATCGCTAATTGCATGAGACTGCGCGCAGCGAACTGTACGCCCTCACCGGCTGAACCAAGCATAAGTATTTCGAGGTCTTCGAGTTTGCGATCTATCTTGACAGCTGTTTTGGTTTTCTTCTCTACTGTTTGGGCAGAGAATTCATGTTTATAACTTTCGCTAAAACTTGGACGCTCTTTATCTTCGTGAATCACTCCTAACTCGGCTGAGTTACTATTCTCTAGTATTGTTTGCACGTCACTTTTGGCAAGTTTATTCCATTTACTAGCAT
>CAZQXM010000213.1:0-2152 GCA_964597205.1 uncultured Gammaproteobacteria bacterium | reverse complement strand
TAGTTAATATATTAACTATTGTATTCCAAAATTTTGCTTAGGGCAATGATTTTTTATTGGGGTGTGGAGGGGGTGGTAAGAAGGAAGAGAGATCCTGAAACAAGTTCAAGATGACGATACGAGAGGTGCAGGGAAGTCGTAGACGACCCGTCATCCTGAACTTAGTTATCAGGATCTCTCTTTTTTACAAAACTAAAAATAAAAACCCCCGCTTCGGTTCTTTGGTAAGAATGAAGCGGGGGGTTAGGAGAGAGTTAAGTTATTGGTTTTTACCTTTTTGGCGTTGACCAGCAACTCCTCCATTTGGATTATTAACCGGACCAGTTGGGCCGTCCATTTTTGCGCCGACTACAGCAGCTGTAGTACCAGCAGCAACAGCTGCAACACCAACACCAGCAGCGGCAACGCCACTAACTGATACAGCGATATGAACAGATGCAACTGCAAATGCTGCAAGTCCGATAATTTGTAGACCTGGAACAAATAACGAAGCAATCGCCACCGCAAGCAAAGCCACCCCAAGCAATATCCCAACAACACCACCACCAATCAATAATGGTTTTAGCCAGTTTGGGTGTTTTGGAGGGGTAGTAGAACCACCTGTAGTGCCACTTGATAGGCTTGTGCTAGTAAAATATGCCGTATTTGGGCTACCTGCTGAAGAAGCACTAGAGCTACTTAGAGAAGGAGGCGGAGTTGCTGCCTTTTTTGCATCTTTGTTATAACGACTACCTGCTGAAGAAGTACTCGAGCTGATTGCGGGAGTATTAGTTATGGCTGCACTAGAGCTGCTAGGTTGAGCAGTAGAAGCGTTGTTAGAAGGTTGAGCGGCATTTTTTCTTTCTTCAGCAGTAATTAATGAATCTATATTTTCCAATTCTTGTACGTAATTAAACCCAACTTCAGATTTTAGAAGGTTGCCAATTTCTTGAGGATTAAGCATTAGATCGCGAAATTGGCTAAGTGCTTTGAAAGTCTCATTGTATAAAGTCTGAACTGCTTCAGCCTCATTGTATCTTTTTACTAGATAATCTTTTTTTGCTTTAAGTTTAACTAATGCAGCAGGGGATTTTGTGTTGCTTTCTACTAGTATAAGACCCGTTGTAGTGTCGAAATTAAAACTTCGGTAGCTTGCTAGAGCATCTTCAAAGTTTTTTTGAATGACCGTTAGTCTGTTAGTAATTTCTGTGTCTATTTTAGTAACTAAGTCATTATAATCGACCCGAGCACTATGTGGATTTGAAACTTTAGCCGCTGTTTTGGAATCAAGACTTGTTGTGTCAATATCTTTTACTGCTATATAAGCCGTATTATAGGCTTTTAGTATTTCGCTAGCTTCAAATTCCTTTTGGCTTTTGAGAATATGTTGTTTTGCAGCTAATAGCTTAGCTATTGAAGCGGTTTTAATAGAATTATTAAAGTCTTTAAGGCTGCTATTATCATTAGCATCAGTGAGGATAGAGTTGATTCGTGTTTTAGTATCTGCTGTATTAACCCGTACTGGTTTTCTAGCTGCTATGTACGCAGTAACTTCAGGTGCGACAACTGGAGTGGTTGATGGAGCAGGAGCTATTTTAGTGGTAGTGACCGCTGCTTTTGAATGATTACTATCTACAGTTAACACAGGTAGAATAGCGGGTACATTTTCAGCGCTGCTTAGGGCTGAAAGTTTGTCTATTATATCTTGTTTTCTGGCTGCTATTGAAGTTTGCAAAGTAAATAATGCAGCTAGTTCTTGTTGTGCTCCAGAATCGTTAGTAATGACTTTATCATTAGCGAATGAGCGTAGAACGCTTGTTGCTGTGAGTAATGCAGTATAAGCTTCTGTTAATTTATTGTAGCTTTCTATGTTATTAGAATTATTGATATCTGCTATAATTTCGATAACCTTTTGACTAGCTTTCTTAAAATCCTCTAAAGGGTTTTTATTTTGCCTTTTGACTTTTGCTTTAAAATTCTCGGATTTTGCAAGATTTACAGAACTTGGTTCTGTATATTCAAGTGCGTTTACTTTCATTGTACTGGTGCTATCTGGGGATATTAAGGGGTTCGGAAGTATCTCAGAGCCTTTGTCTTTAGTGTTGTTTAGCTTTTCAACTAGAGGACGTAACTGATTCATTGTATCATGAATCATATATAAGGATAAAAAATC
>CAZQXM010000212.1:0-2155 GCA_964597205.1 uncultured Gammaproteobacteria bacterium | reverse complement strand
GTTTGTTTACTAATGATTTGTGTAATAATCATCACAGAACAAATTAATAAGGAGTTAATCAATGAATAAACATACGCTAAAGGGAAACATGAAAATGTTTGTCGGACAAGTTAAAAAGCAATGGGGCAAGATTACTGACGATGACATGAAGTCATGGGAAGGCTGCCTGGATATGCTGGCTGGTAAAGTGCAGGAACGTTACGGAGTAGCTAAAGAAGAAGCTGCTAAGCAAGTGCATAAATGGTCTGAGAGTATTAAAAATGCTTAGGTTTGCAATTACATTTTCGTTATATCGGTTATTGCAGCAATATTTGGCTTTGGCGGTATTGCATCTGCAACAGCTGAGATAGCTGTATTTATGTTCTGGTTATTCTTCGTAATATTTCTTGTAACACTGGTGCTGGGGCTTATAGGCATCAAGAAACCAGTTATATAGTTTTCATAACAACAATAAAGGAGTTAAAAATGAAAAAAATCAATCTACTAGCAATCGCAGCGGTCACTGCTTTTACGGTATTTAGTGAAGTTCAAGGAAAAAGTACGACAACGACAACGACTACTAAGACGTATTCATACACTAAAGCGGGGGACAAGGTGATCTACAAAGAACTTGATAGACAGATAGATGCTTGCAAAGATCTTGATGAAATGGTGTCATTCAAAGTTGAAGGTGGAGTGGTAACTCTTACTGGAGATGTTGATAATTCAGCTATGAGAAATCATGCTGGTGCTATCGCAAAAGGAATAACAGGAGTTACTAGAGTCGATAATGCTATCGATGTAACTTAGTCTTATCGTTGTGAGTGCAGCATCTATTCTGCACTCGCTAGCGGCAGCGTAGAAATGTGACCTGAGTCACATTTCTACTAGGCTCGCGCCAATAGTAGTAATAGGGGTAAAAACATATGAAAACAATTATTATAGTTGGGGCAAATGCCTGTGGTGGTTCTGCTGCAAGTAGATTACGCAGGCTCAATGAAAACATAAAGATTATACTTCTTGAGAAAGGTAGCTTCATGTCTTTTGCTAATTGTGGACTGCCCTATTATGTTGGCGGTGCAGTTAAATATCTGGATGATATAGACGGGCAGAGCGCCGAGATCTTCGCTGAGCAGAATGATATTGATGTGCGCCTCAATCACGAAGTCATAGCTATTAATACAGTTGATAAGAGTTTAAGTATCTATGACCATAAAAAGGATCATTCTTATGAAGAGGGCTATGATGAACTAGTTCTGGCTACTGGTGCAGAGCTTAATAGCCCTAAAGATTTAGATCTTAGTAATGAAAATATTTTCCCGGTGCTTACTATTAATGATGCTGAAGATATTGATGAGTACATAAGTAGAAATCCTGTCAAAACCGCAATCGTTATGGGTGGTGGTTATATCGGCATGGAAATGGTAGAACAGCTCGCCAAAAGAGAATTGGATATAACTTTGATTACCAACAGCACTCAGGTCTTAAATTTATTAGACCGTGAGATGGCTAATATAGTTCATAAGAAGCTATTTGATAAGGGCGTACAGCTATTGTTTGAAAGCACAGAACTTTCTATTAACGCAGATATAGTGATAGTAGCTACTGGCGTGAAACCTAATATTCTTCTAGCGGAGATGGCGGGACTAGACTTGGGTGAATACTCCGGAGTGATCGTTGATGATTATTTAAAAACTTCTAATGAACACATATGGGCTGGCGGTGATCTAATTGAAGTGAAAAACTTTATCACTAATCAAAACCAATATATTCCCCTCGCTGGTCCTGCAAATCGTCATGGACATATTATTGCCGATAATATACTTGGCAAGAAAATTAAATACAGACCAAGTCTGGGTACTAGTTTGCTCAAGATCTTTGAGTTGACTGTTGGGATGACTGGTATTAATGAGCATATGGCGCAAGAGATGGCTATTGAATACGAGTCAGTCTATGTGCATGCTAAGTCTCACGCTGCTTACTACCCGGGTGCTAAACCTATCACTATTAAATTAGTTTTCGCTAAAGAGGATTATAGAATTCTTGGTGCGCAAATTATTGGCGAGGATGGTGTTGATAAACGCATAGATGTAATTTCTACAGCGATTCAATCTGGCGTCAAAGCCTATGAATTAGATGATATAGAGCTAGCTTATGCACCGCCTTATGGATCAGC
>CAZQXM010000211.1:0-2181 GCA_964597205.1 uncultured Gammaproteobacteria bacterium | reverse complement strand
AAATATAGCTATGGCTCTAGGAAAATACCAGGAACCGAACTAGCGAGAATAAAAGCTGATATGAGAAAAGCAGCTTATGAGCCTCAAAGAACAGAACACACTTTAAAACAATATATCGAAGAGGCTATGACACCAAATGAGAGAGGAGAAATAGAAATCACTGAAGAGCTCAAAGAACATATATCAGAAATATATACAGCAGCTGCAATACACGCAAATCTTATAGGTGATGAGACTGCAACAAACATACGTAGCATCGCTAACAAAGCAGGAATCCACGTATGGCAAAAAACTGGAGCACCTGATCCTCTTCCAGTAATATTACTAGGTAAAACCAAAGACACATTAATAGAACTAGCTAACGGGCTTAGTGCATATATTGATGTTCTAAAAGCGACAAGCACATTCAATCCTGATGATGCTAATAGTATTGAGAATCTACAAGCTGTAAGCGCATTACACTTTCCAGAGCTAACACCAAGAATAGATAGCGGAGAACTAAGCCCTGACCAGCTCAAAGATGTACTTACCGAAGGGATACTATATAAGTTACAAGAATATAAGATTGGTGATATTGAGGGTATAGATCCTAAAACTGGCGAGCTAACTAACAAAGGTGAAGTAATAGTAAATGTACCTTATGATCGTTATGGTAAAAAATTACCTGACGGTGCTGACTATAAGTACTATTTCAGTATTAGTAGATTGCAAACATTATGCAGGCAGTATAATGTATTTAAACAGGTAGATGCTGGGCAGGACACTATGGAAGGTCTCAAGACTATGACTGTCTTCACAAGAGTCTAAGGGAAACTATGGCTGATAAACCAATTCCAGCAACAGACCCTTTCTATCTACGTCAAAAAAGCGGGAATGTTCGTCCTCGAACAAAACTAGTTGAAACTCCTGCTCCAGTAGATGATGATGATGTTCTTCGTGCAGTTATACACGCAGCACCAGCGGGTAGTAAAAGCACATCTAGTAAAACTGTTAGCGGCTTATTACTGGGGAAAAATCTAAGCCGTGCAATTACAGAAGAGTTCCAAACAGAAGTAGCGCAAAAACTTCTTGCACAAGCTGATTTAAAGAAAAAACTAGAGCAAGAATACTATCGTGACGTCAAAAAGCCAACGCCTTCCCCAAAAGCTCAATTATTTAATTGTTTACTAAAAAGAACTCTACCCGTTGAAGAAAATCTTGATTGTAGAGCCGCAGAATTTTACAAGGAATACACTGACAATATCTCTACAGAGTTACTAGAGGCAGAAAGGCAAAGAATTATCAACATAGCCACTGCTACTAAATGCAGCTCCACAAATAAAGAAAAATACCAAGGAGTTGAGCTCAATGGAATAAGGCAGTATCCAGCAGTATTTATCGCAAAAGCAATTACTCTACTTGATAAAGAGCTAAATCCAGTAATAGCTGCGCCCAAGAAACCTCTAGCACCGAGCAATACAACAGCATTTACAGATGGGGAGCTTGGCAGATACATGCTAATCGTACTTGGAATTGGTGGGGTTTTAACATGGGGCGGCATAGAGCTTAATGACCATCTGACTGATAAAGCTAAAAAAGATGCTGATAGAGCACAACTCGAAAGTAGAAAAACAGAACTAGCAAATAAAGCAGAATTAGCAAAACTTGATCTTAAATATAAATTAGAATTACAAGTGGCTCATAACGCAATTGAATTAGCCAGAGCTAACTTAGTATCACAAAAGGCACGCAAAGAAGCAGAAATCGCAGTTGCAAATGCTGAGAAAACAAGAGCTGAATTCTTAGAAAAAGGTGGTGTCATAACAAACAATACTCAACTACCAACAGCAATAGAAATTGCCAAAGCTCTTATAGATGAGAATAATAGAAGGGATGCTCTAGCAAAAGCTCCTAAATATAGTCATATTTACCCCTCTCCAGCTAAAGACAAACTAACAATCGATGACTTGTTTGATAATGGCTTAAGAACAGTACAAGAACACGGCGAAGCTACAAATAGTATTCCAGAATCAGCTGCAATTAATTTCAGAACATTTGTACGATCACAAGACAATTCTGCTGTAGCCACACAATTATCAGACAAGGATCCTCGAGATCTTGATTTACCTTTAAGAAACATATTAGCCTTTCAAAAAGCCTTAAAACAAGTAACCCTCAAAGATGTACCTGACATAGGAATTA
>CAZQXM010000210.1:0-2181 GCA_964597205.1 uncultured Gammaproteobacteria bacterium | reverse complement strand
ATTGTGATTTAGTTCTAGATAGCGGTCCTATACCTTGAGCTAGGATTTTGACTTTTTTGCCAAGCAGCTTAGCGAGCAAAACTGTGGCGCAATAATATATAGGACTGCGATCGCTGCTTTTGTCTTGGAATAGTCCGCCGATGCAGATCAATTCTTTACACTTACTGATTAATTTAAAATGTTCTGTGAGTGAATTACGTGAGGATAATCTTGCGACCTCTGCGTTAGGTTCTAGCTTACGGATCTGCTGTTCGACAAGGCTAGCTAACAGTTCATCACCGTAGTTGCCATATCCGAGGTAGCCGTGGAGGAGGTACATCCTATTTAGATTATTACATAAAACAAGCCGTTAGAATCTAGATAATTGCTAGATTTAAGAGCTTTATATCATTATAATGATATAAGCAGCAAGTCCCCGCAAAACCCCGTCCCCTAGGATAATATAAGCCTTAGTGACTGCTGATTCTAAAATCCGAGTCTTCTCGATAATAGCTCATATCGACCACGGTAAATCTACCTTGGCTGATCGCTTATTGGAAGCGACTGGTACAGTGATGGCGCGTGATATGAAAGCGCAACTACTCGACAGTATGGATATCGAGCGTGAGCGCGGTATCACTATCAAACTCAACACTGCGCGCATGCAGTATAAAGGTTATACGCTTAATCTTATCGACACTCCCGGTCACGTGGATTTTACTTATGAAGTTTCTCGTTCGCTTGCTGCTTGTGAAGGCGCGATATTAGTGGTGGATGCTTCTCAAGGTGTTGAGGCGCAGACGCTGGCGAATGTCTATCTCGCCCTCGATAATAATTTAGAGATTATTCCTGTACTTAATAAAGTAGATTTGCCAAGCGCAGATGTGCCGCGAGTCAAAAAAGAAATCGAAGAGATCATCGGACTTGATTGCTCAAACGCTGTCGAGATCAGTGCTAAGACCGGCTTGAATATTGAAGGTGTGCTTGAAGCCATCATTAAATATGTGCCGCCTGCGCCGCATGATATTAATAAACCACTTAAGGCTCTTGTTTTTGATAGTTACTATGATTCCTATCTTGGTATCGTTGCTCTAGTACGCATTGTTGAAGGACGAGTGCGCAGGCATGAAATGATCCGCTATATGCAAGCAGACAGAAACTATCCAGTAATGGAACTAGGTGTGATGCGTCCAGGTAAAGAGCAGGTAGAAGAACTGCAAGCTGGTGATGTTGGTTATATCGCTTGCTCGATTAAAGAAATTCAGAAACTAGTCGGTGACACTATAACTACAGTAGCGAATCCAACTGCTGAACCGATAGCTGGTTATAAGCCGGCGATGCCGATGGTGTTCTGCGGACTCTTCCCAGTGGATCCTAATCAATACGAAGATCTTAAAGAAGCGTTAGCGAAGCTTAAACTTAATGATTCTTCTGTCACCTATGAGCCAGAAACCTCTCAGGCATTAGGGCATGGATTTAGATGTGGTTTCTTAGGTCTCTTGCACATGGAAGTTATTCAAGAGCGTCTTGAGCGTGAGTATGATTTGAATCTCATTACAACAGCTCCTAGCGTGATCTATAAAGTACATATGACTAACGGCGATATTGTCATGGTGGATAACCCTAGTAATATGCCTGATCCTACTTTTCGTGATTTTATTGAAGAACCATATGTGAAACTTAACGTGATATTACCGCGTGATTATGTAGGTGCGATTATGGAACTGGCGCAAGAGCGCAGAGGTAACTTTAAAGACATGGTGCATATGGATATTACTCGCGTGAACCTGCACTACGAGATCCCGCTCTCTGAGATAGTTACAGATTTTTTCGATCAACTTAAATCCCGCTCCAAGGGTTACGCCACCATGGATTATATTTTCAGTGATTATCAGCGTGGTGATCTAGTGAAGATGGATATTTTGCTGAATAACGAGAAAGTGGATGCTCTATCTGTAATAGTGCATAGACCAACAGCACACACACTTGGTGATAAGCTTGCTACTAAACTTAAAGAAGTTATTCCGCCGCATATGTTTGAGATTCCTATACAAGCTGCCATCGGTGGTAAGATAGTCGCGCGCCAGACTGTGCGTGCGATGCGCAAAGACGTACTTGCTAAATGTTATGGCGGCGATATCACCCGTAAAAAGAAACTTCTTGAGAAGCAGAAGAAAGGCAAAAAGCGTATGCGGAATGTGG
>CAZQXM010000209.1:0-2187 GCA_964597205.1 uncultured Gammaproteobacteria bacterium | reverse complement strand
CATTTCCTTGCCAAGGAAAGGGTCGCGAGTTCGAATCTCGTCTTCCGCTCCATTCGCATAGGGACTAAGAAAAGGACGATAACAATAATATGGCAACAGTAGAACGTGCAGCACAACTTGAGGGAGAACTAGAACAGGAATTCCTCAGGCTCCTAGAAAAAGCTCCAATAATAACTGGGCAAGAAATGGGCCAGATCATCAGAGGGCGAATAATTCAGATTGAAGCTGAAGGTGCTTTGGTGGATATTGGCGCGAAGGCAGAAGCATATTTGCCATTCCGCGAAGTTACTAATAGAGGTGACGAAGTTCAGCCAACAGATTTAATTGAGATCGGCAAAGAATATGAATTCTATATTCTTAAAGATCCAACTACTAAAACTCCAATGTTTATTTCATTCAAACGCGTAGCTCAAGCACGTGGTTGGGTGAAGCTAGAAGAAATCAAAGATAAAGAAGGAACCGTTGAAGGCGAAATCATCTCTGTCGTTAAAGGCGGAGTTGTTGTTGAAGTTCACGGAGTTAGAGGTTTCATTCCTTCTAGCCAAATGCGTCTTAGAGGCGATGCTACTACTAACAAAGGCGAGCCAGTTCTACTCAAGATCCTTGAGATGGATAAACGCAAAAACAAACTTATACTCTCTCAGAAACAAGCAGTGGACGATGAGAAAGCTGATATGCGTGAAAAAGCGCTTACTGAGCTTGAAATCGGACAAGTGGTGTCAGGTGAAGTTGTACGTGTAGCTGAGTTCGGAGCTTTCGTAGACATCGGTGGTATCGATGGTCTATTACCAGTATCTGAAATTAGCTGGCAGCGTATCAATCACCCTAAAGAAGTTCTTAATGCTGGTGACAAGATCTCAGTGAAAATTCTTAAAGTAGATAAAGCTGCTAAAAAAATCAGTCTATCGCTTAAGCGCTTGCAAGCTGATCCTTGGTCAGAAGTTGAAACTAAATTCGCTGAAGGTCAAGTTATCAAAGGTAAAGTGATCAAGCTAGCAGTCTTCGGTGCTTTCGTAGAAATCTATCCAGGTGTTGAAGCATTGCTTCCTACTTCTGAGATTACTAACGAGGAAGAAGATCCAGCTCCAGACAAGTACCTAACTCCTGGTGATGAGATTGAAGTTCTAATTAAGCGCTTCTCGCCTTACGAAAGACGTATTAGTCTTTCGCTTAAAGATATAGCTAAAGCTAGCGATTAGAAACCAGCCTTTTGCCCATCTGCATCGTTACACTTCGCCCTCGGCATGCTCATTTACGCTTTAGTAAACTCCGCTGCCTCGGGCTTGTGTGCCTTGCATCTGGGACAAAATTCTGGTTTCTACAAAGCAGAATCTGCCCACGAATTTATGGTATTATCACACGCATGTTACCTACAGTTCAATTAACTACCGCCTTTGAACATTGTGCATCACGGACGCTAAGAGGCCATCAATACCCTGAGGATCTTGAAAAGTCAAGAAAGAATTTACTTCGACTAGCGCAAGAAAGACTAGCAAGTAATGATTTAAACCTACAATTAGCTGGAAGTTGTTTACTTGGAGACTCAAAGAAGGCACTAGCTACTCTTGGCGCCTTAGCTGCTAAACCCGAAGATTATCGAAAGTCCGTTTTTCGTAGCATATTATTCACTTTGGTTCCTCTACACTCAGCAATATTAAACGGCATGACTTCTACAGTAGATCTACTACTTAAACTAGGTGCAAGCAAGTATACACAGGATGCTTATAATAAGGATGCAGCACATCACGCCAGTCAAGCAAGAAACCCAGACATTAGCAGACTATTAGTTCAAGCTAGAAGCTAGCTAAATCTTACGTAGACAAACTATCCTATCTAACTTCAATCCTTGATCCTGCTTCAAGAAGCTAGAGTTATAACGACTAGTCGGCGGAATATCATCATTGATAATCATCTCTACTTTAAAGCCAGCACGCTCAGCTTCAGCGGCGATAATATTTGCGGTGATAATCAGCTCTTCGACTTTAGTTTTCTCTTTGCCTAGTTTAGTGATGCTCTTCTTGATCACGTCACCGACCACCACAAAAGCCCAAGCTCCTGGTTTAAGCACTCTATACGCTTCCGCTAGGTGTTGGTACATGCCTTCACTATATTTATCGACTACAGCAGTATGGAGAGTTTGCTTGCGCACGTCTTTGAAATCGAAACCCATAAACCACTCGCGCAGCC
>CAZQXM010000208.1:0-2192 GCA_964597205.1 uncultured Gammaproteobacteria bacterium | reverse complement strand
GACTAAAGTTTGCTGACCAAAATGGCGATGGTATTGTTAGCAAAGAAGAAGTGTCTAGGATTCTATTAGACTATATTCATTAGACTTATAAACATTGATAAGCACCTTCTATTCCCCATAACTCATGTAAAAACTTTTTATAAGGATAGATTTCTATGCGTGCGTTACCGATGCTAACAGTGCGCGCTTGCGAATCTCTAGACACCAGTATCAATCTGGATTCTGGGTATTCCTCGTGATAGGATAGTAAGCCCCTATAATCATCCTTGTCAACCTGCTCAGAGATTTTAACTTCTATAGCAGTCTCTCCTTCGTTAATGATGAAATCTACCTCAAGCTCTGTACCCCGCTTCTTCCAATAATTAAGTTTAAAATCTTGCTGTCTTATCGACTTATAAGCCATAAGCTCCATTAGAATAAACTGCTCGAAAACTTTACCAGCTTCAAAACCCTTAATCACTTCATAGTTTCTTCTAGCCAAATAATTACTCAGCCCAATATCAAATAAATAAAATTTAGGTTTATGCGAGAGGCGTTCACGAGTATTGCGCTTATTTAATGGATCAATATAGTAACCAATCAGCGTATCAATCAAAATTTGGTAGTATTCTTTGACAGTCTTACTGTCCACACCACAGTCACGGGCTATATTAGAGTAGTTCACAATTTCAGTATTAGAATATGTTACTGACTCCAAAAACCTAGTGAAACCACTCAAGTTGCGTACTAAACTTTCTGCGTAGATTTCTTCCTTGAGGTAATTTTCGACATAAGCTTTCAAATCTAACCTAGGCTGATCAGAAAGGTAGTGAGCTGGTAATAATCCATGATTAAAAGCTCTAAGTAAATTAAAATCTGGAATTTCAATAAAACTTAGCGGGAAGAAATTCAAACCCCAGGCTCTTCCGCCTAATAGATTCGCTCCTCCACGCTTGAGCTTGCGTGCGCTAGAACCGCAAAGTATGAAATAGGCTTCTGTGTTTTCTATTAGCCAGTGCACTTCATCTAAGAGCAATGGTACTTTTTGTACTTCATCAATAATTATTGGTTTAGATAACTCCGCAGGGCTTAACGCTAAAACTTCTTCGCGTAAGAGATAAGGTTTCTCTGTGTATTTGATGAAGAGTTCGGTATTGAGAAGATCGAAATACTTAGAATCAGGGTAATGTTTCTTGAGATAGCTGGTCTTACCCGTCTTGCGGGCCCCCCAAATAAAGACTGATTTACCTTTCGGTATTTTCGGAGCAAACTCCCGATTTAATACCCTATTTTCGGAGCTCATTCCAAAATTATACCCCTTTTTTCGGAATAAGACTCAAAACTAGCGATTTTTGATCGTAATCCAAAAATTAACAGCTCTTTTTAAGCAGCTTTTGAAGCTCTGATCAACCCATCTCTACTTGGCAAACTAATCTTTTACTAAACCTTGTGCCAACTCTCTACCATGCCAGTGGTAAGTTTCATTAATAGCACTACCTCTAGGTAGAGCAAGTTTGACAGCATGGGCAATCTCTCGAAAGAAAGCATCCTCAGATACAATGTTCAATTTAGCTACATCCCTTACACGTACAATCCCGTCATTTACAACATTGCTAGCAGCATGCAACAAATCCTTGAGCCAAGGTATATTTTTACTGTCACCAAACTCCAACGCGAGCTCTACTGCTTTATGCAGTTTAGCTATCCAAGCTATAGCAGTTGCAATAACATCTACTTTTATTACTGAACCTTTGAATCTTGCCAGTACAAAAGGGGTTTCTTCACCCTCGGGAGTTAATTTCCCAGCATTGAGATCAGCTCTAGCAAAGACATCAAGGAAGCCATACTTTGGATCTAATCTACGCTTAGCTGCTCCATCAACTCTTGCTGCTAATAAATCTCGTTCAGCCTTTGTTCTAGGTATGCTAAGTTCTCTCAACATAGCTTCCCAATCTTTTCTGTTAACCGTCTTCTTGATTGATTGTATGACTCTATCAGCAACAAGAAAGGCTGGAAACACCTGGCGTAAAATAGGATCCCTATCTACCTGATCAAGCCCAACAAATAACTGACTAGCTGGCATAATATCTGGATTATATCATGAAATAATACGCAAGATCTAGATAATACTGATTACAAAAACTCCTGACATAGCTTCCCACCCTGCTCAGCAGTGATACCGAGTTGGTGTTTAACTGGAGGAATGCTAAGTG
>CAZQXM010000207.1:0-2209 GCA_964597205.1 uncultured Gammaproteobacteria bacterium | reverse complement strand
CGTGGCTTACCAGTACCAGCTTTCATGCCTTTATAGACCTTAGATCCTGTCCAAATCAATAAACTATAACAAACTAGAACTAATAAAGAAATCCCAGCATGGAAAATCAAAAAATAATCAGTGCCGGCGGCAACGTGTCCTATGACTTTCTCAACTGCCATACGCTGAAACTCAATAACCAGGACTAAACTTAGGTCTATAACAAAGGCCGTTATCATCAAAGGGATATGCAGGCTCATGCGCTTGCGAAAATAGAGACCGGCGGCTATGATAACGAGAACTAGGCTTGAGAACCAATAGAACATAGCTATTTTTATATCACGTAAACCAATATAGACCAATTTGGCACTTTATTGCTTCATTCGTGGCTTACAGCGCATAATCGACACCGACGTGTCGATTATGCTACACCATATGACCTAGTAAAGACAAGCCAAAAGTACTAGTCATAAGCTGTTTGCTGGTGATAACCCTAGGGCAAATACAGGCATAAAAGATATAGAGGTAATAAATATTATGCCGTTAAATCCTATAAATCAAGAGAAGTTCATTCAAGTACTAGAATCAGTACTGCCTGAGGCCAGCAAAAGCCTTTCGCTGCTTCTTAACAGCACTATAAATTTAAGTTTTAACAGTTGGGCTGAATCTGAAATCGCAGAAGCTAAAACTGGCGACAATATTATTTACTCATCAGAGTTTTCTAAACCTGCGAATTGTAATTTCGCTGTAGCCGCAAGTCCTAAAATGGCTTGGATAGTTTCTGATCTAATGACTGGTGGCAATGGTGCCTGGGCGGATGGTACTGAAGTTGCTGAAGCTAAACTTAGTGCTTTTGTTGAAGCAATCAACCAATCAATGAATGGTGTAATTACTAAGCTTAAAAATAAAGCGGCAATGGAAATGCAAAATGGTGCTCTTAGCGCGCCGATGCAAATGACTGATTCTGCTGCTTTCAAGATGAACATTAGTATTGAAGGGCTTTGTGATGAAGCTGCTCATTTCGAGATGAGTGGAATTCTAATGCAGTTCTTATTGAACCAGCTTGCTGGTGGCTACACAGAGAATGATGGACGCGAGCGCGGTATATCAGGCGTAGAGTTCGCTCAAGCTAATCCAGGTG
Organism: uncultured Gammaproteobacteria bacterium; assembly: GCA_964597205.1. Classification (GTDB taxonomy): domain Bacteria; phylum Cyanobacteriota; class Vampirovibrionia; order LMEP-6097; family LMEP-6097; genus CAYUFH01. Next base: position 1,089 of record CAZQXM010000207.1, on the reverse strand, counting down.
GCACTCAAATGCGCGGTAATGATGATCGTAATTTGAATCTATTAATGGATATTCGTATGGGACTCACAGTTGAGCTTGGTAGATCTGAAATGCCACTCAAGGACATACTTAAACTAGCTAAAGGCTCTGTTATTGAGCTTGATAGACTTAGTGGTGAGCCGGTAGATTTATTCGTTAATAACAAACTTATTGCAAGAGGCGAGGTAGTGGTTATAGATGATAATTTCGGTCTGCGTATCACTCAGCTTGCTGGAAACCTAAATTTAGCGCAGGATATGGGATTGGTGGCAGCAGCGGCTGACTAAGTCATGCAAGAAACTAATCTAAATCCATTCACTAGTGAGAATACGGCTAGTGCATATGCCACTACTGATCCTGTTTATAGAGCTAGCTCTCAAGCAGTTGTAGAATTTTTGCCGCCTATTGCTCAGAGTATTGCTGATTTGGGAGCTGGTACAGGAATCTCTTCAGAGATAATTTTGCAGAGTATGAATGCTGCTGCGAGTTTTACGGTAATAGAACCTAGTGAACCAATGCTTAATATAGCTAAAGAGAGGTTAGGTACCAGAGCTAGCTATCTTAATTTAGCTGTTGATGAATTGCCGCTTGATAGTTTCGATATTATATATGCGCTAAATTGTTTGCATTTATTTCCGAATCATGATTCGGCTGCTATGGCTATTAGTAAGTCTCTTAAAGCTAATGGTACTTTTGTTTTTAATCTATCCTCACCTAGTTATAAATTTACTCAGTTAAGTCAAGATGAGCTTGATTGCCTTTATGCTAATTTGGATTTTTATGCTGAACTGCACGCTAGTACTGGTGCTACTTATGCGGTTCTAGCTAGTACTGTGCAGCTTCTAACTAGCTTGGTTACAGCTCTTAGTTTCCAAGGGCGAGAAAATGAGACTATCGAAGGTCTGGGTATTAGTGCTTCTGAGCTCATTAAGCAGAGTAGTATCGGTGTGCGCGGGCTTTATAGTCAGGAAGATCTGGTAAATATTTTTAAAGCTGTTAATATGGAACTGGAAGACTACACTGAACTTGTGATCAGGGTTCCAGCAGAGTATCAGCGCAGTATTTGGCGTA
>CAZQXM010000206.1:0-2228 GCA_964597205.1 uncultured Gammaproteobacteria bacterium | reverse complement strand
GGACTCGGCTACGAACCGAGGCGTCAGGAGTTCGAATCTCTTATGCCCCACCATTCTAAAATTAAAATGCCGCCCCTTGTGGGTGGCATTTTAATTTTAGATGGTAGCTTATTAGGCTCTAAGTCTTGATATCTCGGTTCATGATGCACTACGATCCTAGGCACGAGGGGAGATGCAAACTATAATCTATACGCAGACCTGAGTCCCCCGAGTCGCAAGGAGAATTGCGCAGCAATTCGACGAAGCAGAGTTCGAATCTCTTATGCCCCGCCATTTTTCAAAACACCAATCTATACCTCGTCTGAGGTCCGCGTCCCAGCTTTTGCAAAAAGCCAATCTCAACAAGTCTTTTAATCGCCTTTTGAATACTTCTAGCATTTAAACCAAATTTTTCAACTATATTACTAACACGTAATTTACTTTCAGGATTAGATCTAAAAGCTGCTAGAACCAGGTTCTCAGTCTCTGTTAAATTCTGCAGCTTCTGAAATTTACTTTGATATATTGCAATATCATTCAAAGCTTTCTCAAATGACCTAACAAAAAAACCTGTTATTGGTTCAAGCATATATTTTGTAGCATCCTGCTTAAATTTACCATCGGAGCCTTTATTTAATGCAAGATAGTAAGCTGGTCTATTTTGTTCTATATGTTTGTCAATAGAAATATATTTCGCGATTTCACTAATATATTTATCATCTGATTGAAGCAAAATAAGTAAGAATAAGCCTCGGCTAATCCTGCCATTACCATCTTGAAATGGATGTATCGCAAGAAATCTAAATGTAAACTCTGACGCCACCAGTAAAGGCCAAGGGCATTCATTCATTGCAAGGTTATACCAATCTATTAAATCTCTCATTGCCGCATCAGTAATAGGTCCTGGACTGGCTGGATTTAAGACTGTCGTAGTCTCCCCAGTATCATGATTAACCATCACGACTCTATTTGTATTAGGTTTGTATCTACCACAATAGCGACTCGCTTGCGGATAATGCCTTAACAAGTGACCATGCAAACCTCTTAGATCTGCTTCTCTTAGAGGTCTAAACTCACTATATTTTGAGTAAATAATTTCAAGCATCTCTCTGCAACCAATTACCTCTTCAATACTTCTCTCTTTGTCTTTAGACAATTTATTAAAGATCTGTTCTTTATACTTATCAAAAGCAGTTGGTCTTGAATCTTCACTCAAAGCAGTATCTATCCATTCGATTTCCTCATCGGTTAATAGTGCATTTTCAATTCGAGTTGAAGCACCTATATTACTAATAAATGCTTGCTTCTTGATAAAATCTTTCTCCGCTTCACTAAAATTTTCAATGTCAGAATAAAGTTTCCCAAGCTTGGCCTGGATATTTTTGAGCTCTTCTATAAGCCAAGGGCTGACTTTAAATGACAACGTCACAATAGCCATATTATACCCTACTACGAACTACCCCGAACAAAAATAATGCTTTTAGTTCATATTAAGGCGCACTCCCAAAAGCTCCTTAATGTTGCAATTTCGCCATACTCACTGCAATTCACTAATTACCTTGGCTACCGCCACTTGCATCTTTTGACCCATTACATCGAGAAATTGCTCATCATCACAAATATCACAAGGAAGTTCAAGTTTAATTGGATGATTTATCCTGGGATCAGCCTGTATGCGTTGAACTATCAGCGCCCTAATATTTGGTATATCAAAATAGTTTAACCAAGTAGGTTGTCTTAGCTTAACAACAAATAGTGTCTCGAGCTTGGCTTTCTTCAACTCCATACTAGCCCGTGCGGCAATTTGAGTTGCAAGATGACGAGCATAAGTTTTCATCAGATCCATCGCAGCAGAATCTCCTGATTTAGCCAACTGACTTACTTTTGCTAAAGCTCTATAAGGACATGGGAACTGCTCTGCTTCGACCTTTGGAGTACCAGCAATATATCCACCATGAGACAATTCCAGATTACAGCCGCCCTCTCTTGTGTTTAAATCTTTTATAGCAAGCTCACACATATGCATCAATGTCATATAGACACCATCTCTTGTTGCTGTAGCCTGTCCTCTATCTAGCGCAGCTAAATCAGGTCTGGCTTTTGCGCCAGGCCAAGCAACATAGAGAGGCAAAACATAACTATGATTATTTGCTCTACTGTTTTCAGCAAATTGCAATCCTGCGACTTGAACTATTAGTTCTATTAATTGTTTTACTACTAACTCTGGCGCAGCAGTTGCAGGTAGAGAC
>CAZQXM010000205.1:0-2266 GCA_964597205.1 uncultured Gammaproteobacteria bacterium | reverse complement strand
TTTTCCCTCATGCTTTTCATTGTTATCAGAATGCACTCTCTTTATCTAAGAATCCTGAGATTGCTGAGAAGCTTAACGATGTTCTTGATCGCATTACTAATGTGCTTGAAGTTTTGCCTGAGGATTTGGCTTTATTTGTCGAGGAGTTTAGGCTTAATAACCCGCTAGATCCAGAGAAATGGTTAGAGCTGGCTAATAAACTTCTTAAGCAGAACGCAGAGTTCGCTTCTAGGCTAGAGCCCAAGAGTTACAACTCGGCGCGTGTAGCTTTAGCAATGACTGCATATTGCACACTAAGACTTGGCGAAGACATCACGCCGATTAATCATGTGCTCTCACAATTAGTTCCTAAATTAGATGCGACTAATTTTAAATCTAAAACTATCCAATTTAAGCATAAAGATCCGACTAAGCCATTAAGAGTAGTAGCTTGGGGTGATCAAGTAACGCTCGGGCTGCAACCTGCTTGGGAATTGCATTATGAGCAGACTTATCATTATCTTTGGTCACAGCAATTAAGTCAGAAAGCCACTATCGCTAATTGTGGTATCTCAGGAGCTTCTGCACTCGATGCCTTGCTCTATCTTAAGCGTGATGTTTTGAATTACAAACCTGATATCACATTTATTTCTTTTGGTATGAATGATGCTTGGTTTGGTCATGCTGCTTTATTGTCTTTCGAAGTTTTTATGACAGCTGTTGTCGAGTTGCTTAAGCCACATACTGAAGTTATTCTAATTACTCCTGTGCCGCAGATCCCATCAGCTTGTCCGCCTACTGAGAGACCTACTAATGTAGATTTAGCAGAAGTAGAAATCCCAGCTTGGGCTAACGCGCTTAAACGGGTTGCGCAGCAGACTGATACAGCATTGGCTGATCTGGGAGCGGAGTTCCCTAATGATCTGGAGCAGCGCCGGGCTTACCTCTCGAATGGCTATAACCAGGTGAATAAGGCTGGTAGCGAGCTGATCAAGCGTGCTATAGATAAAGTATTGGTGCTCTCATGACCGTGATGACTGATATAACTCTTGAAATAGAATCTATGGCGCATGGTGCCCATGCTGTTAGTCATCTTGATGATGGCTTGGTGGTTTTCGTTGAGAATGCTTGTCCAGGTGATACAGTGAAAGCGCATATATATGATCATCGTCGCAGTTTTGCTTACGCTGAGATCGATGAAGTTTTGAAATCAAGCCCCTTGCGTATGGTTGATCCGCCTTGCAAGCTACATAAAGTCTGCGGTGGTTGCCAGTGGCAGCATATTAGTTATGATGAGCAGCTTGAATTCAAGCGTCAGAATGTCATAGACTTTGTGCGCAAGTCTGAAATCACTAGTCCGCGTCCGCCACATATGCTAGTAGCACCGGTGATCGGTATGGATGATCCATGGCGTTATCGCAACAAGATCACTTATCCAGTTGCTACAGTAGAAGCCACTAATAGACTGCTTGCTGGCTATTATAAACGCAACACTCATGAGCTAGTGAATGTTAAACACTGTCCGGTGCAGTATGAGATTTTCGATGCGATAGTTGAGGATGTTAAAGAACTTTGCTCGCAGAAGTTTATTGGTAAACCTTTATTACGTCATATTAATCTAAGAGCGAACCAAGATCAGTCTCAAGTTCTACTCACGTTGATAGTGCGTGGAAGAGAAATGTCTAAGCCTGAGAATAGTGCTGTTGAAGAACGACTCAAAACTATTTTCACTGCTTTGATGGCTAAATATCCTCAGCTTAAAGGTTGTTGTCTGAATTATAATGACGGCTCTACTAATGTTATTTTCGGTGAGCGCACTGTAGTGCTTGCTGGCTCAGGTATTATCGAAGATAAACTAGGTGATCTTAGTTTCAAGATTTCACCTACTAGTTTTTTCCAAATCAACAATAGTCAGTTCGCTAAGATTGTTGATGTGGTTAAGGCTCAAGTCCAGTCTTTGATTGATACAGAGGAATTGAACCCTGTAGGTGCTGAAGTGCTTGATGCTTATGCTGGTATCGGTACTCTTGCGCTCTCACTAGCCTCTAGTTACCCATTGATGCAAATCACTGCTATAGAAGTAGTGGACGCAGCTGTGCGCAATGGTATAGCTAATGCTGAATTGAATAAACTTAATTCAGTGCAGTTTAAGACTGGTGAAGTTGAGGAGCATATAGAAGAGTTCGTCGCGCGTTCACAATTCTTGCGTGATCGTAAGGCTTTAGATCTAGTCTTAGTCAATCCTCCGCGCAAAGGCTGTACGAATCAGGTTCTTGATGCCTTAGGT
>CAZQXM010000204.1:0-2271 GCA_964597205.1 uncultured Gammaproteobacteria bacterium | reverse complement strand
ATTTTGCTAAGACTAATAATATATATATGACCGTAGTTGGTCCTGATGATCCTCTAGCACTTGGCATAGTAGATAGTTTTACTAATGAAGGTCTAAGGATCTGGGGACCGACTCAAGCTGCCGCCCAGATCGAAGCATCCAAAGCCTTCTCCAAGCAATTAATGCAAGAAGCCGGCATTCCAACCGCAGCGTTTAAGATTTTTAAAGCCAGCGAGCATGAAGCTGCTATGCACTACATCGATAAGATGGGAGCTCCTATAGTAGTTAAAGCCAGTGGACTTGCTCTAGGCAAAGGCGCCATAGTTTGCTCAACTATAGAAGAAGCGAAGCAAGCCGTTAAAGAAATCGCTATCGATAAAACTCTCGGTGCCGCAGGCGATGAGATTGTTATAGAAGAATTCCTCGACGGACCAGAAATATCCATTCATGCTTTTTGTGATGGCAAGAGCGCAAGTATATTTCCTAGCTCTCAGGATCATAAAACCATCGGCGAAGGAGACACTGGTCCAAACACTGGTGGCATGGGCACTATCGCACCTCTACCTTGGGTGAACGCTGAGCTAATTAAAAAGATAGAAAAAGAGGTTCTAGAACCAACTCTTACTGCTATGAAAAAATCCGGCAGAGAATTCAAAGGATTACTATACCCTGGACTAATGCTCAGTTCTAAAGGCATTAAGGTACTAGAATATAACGCACGCTTCGGAGATCCAGAGACTCAAAGCTATATGCGTTTATTAGAAACAGATTTACTAGATATCTTAGATGCTTGCATTGATAGTAAGCTCGCTGACTTAAATATTCAGTGGTCTAATAACTCTGCAGCCACAGTAGTACTAGCTAGTGCTGGCTACCCTGGTAAATACGAGAAAGGTAAAACTATAACCGGTATAGATCAAGCAGAAGTAGATACTGATGTCATTGTTTTTCACGCTGGGACTAAAATAGACTTGCCGCAAAATCGTCTAGAACGAGGCATGCGAGCCCGAGGCAGCGGAGTTGACTCAAACGTCAATGAGCATGCCGAGGGTGAGCATAACGAAGTTATAGGCGATTTGGCGACAAGTCTAAAAACTAATGGTGGTAGGGTTTTGGGTGTAAGCGCCAGCGGTAGAGACCTCAATGAAGCTCTAACTAAGGCTTATAAGGCAGCGGATAAAATCCAATTCGAAGGTAAAACTTTAAGGCGCGATATTGGCGCCAAATCACTAGCTATTCTGTAGATACAAATGCTAGAATAAGCTTTTGTATGGCGCAAGTCTTGATAGTCATGGGTTCTGATAGCGATCTTAAGGTCATGTCGGAAGCAGCAAAAGTGCTTAAAGAGTTCGGTATTGAATCCGAAATCACGGTAGCCTCAGCGCATAGAGCCCCCGAGCGAGCGCATAATCTTGCGACTAACGCGGCAAGAAGAGGTATTAGAGTTATCATCGCTGGAGCTGGAGTCGCCGCTCACCTAGCTGGAGTCTTAGCAGCATCTAGTGCTCTACCAGTTATCGGTGTGCCGATAGCATCTGGTCCACTACAAGGACAGGATGCTCTATTAGCTACTGTGCAAATGCCGCCAGGTATACCAGTTGCAACTGTTGCGATTAACGGTGCTAAGAACGCAGGCATACTAGCCGCGCAGATCATCGGCTCTAGTGATCCGGAGATCCAAAAGAAAATTCTTGATTATAAAACAGAAATGAAAAATGTAGTTGAGCAAAAAGCTTCAAGACTTGAAGAGATCGGTTACGAGAACTATCTAAAAGGACAAGTTAATGTCTAAAACAAGTTACGCGGAGTCCGGAGTAGATATTGAAGCTGGAACCCGCACTGTAGACCTGATCAAAGCCAAAGTTAATGCAACTCACTCATCAGCGGTATTAAATAAAATTGGAGCCTTCGCTGCACTTTACGATATCAAAACTATAGGAGCTGCTTACGAGCACCCATTACTAGTACAAAGCATAGATGGAGTCGGCACCAAGCTTATAGTCGCTGAGATGGTAGAGAATTTCTATGGCGTCGGGCAAGACATAGTCAATCATTCTTGCAACGATATAGTTGTACTCGGCGCGAAGCCTCTAACATTTTTAGACTATGTAGCTAACGAGAAACTAAACCCTGAGCATGTAGCTGAAATGGTTAGCGGTATGGCTGACGCTTGCTCTGAAGTTGGTCTTAGCCTTGTTGGCGGCGAGACGGCAGAGATGCCTGGCACTTATATCAGCGGCAAGCATGATATCGCTGGCTGCATTACAGGTATAGTCGATAAGAATAAAGTTA
>CAZQXM010000203.1:0-2279 GCA_964597205.1 uncultured Gammaproteobacteria bacterium | reverse complement strand
AGGCTTGTTGGGTAGAATCTAAAACCTTTTTGACCACTCTTAAGTGATGGTCTTTCAAGCATATATTCAAAACTTACCTTCGCTGCCGCTGAATAACTTAAAGACTCATGGGACTTAAGTAGAGCTGCGATGAGATTCATCAAGGTCTCCATAGTTAGCTCAGTATCAGTTAAATGTTCTTTGGCTGCAGCGTAAAGGCGTGACATATGTATGCCTTTAGCGTGCGGGTCATCAAGACTAACGAATAAATCAATTTGTGCTGGAATTTGGTTAAGCTTGCCATTAGCACCGCGTACTAATATTGGCTGCTCTATGCCTTCCATGCCAACTTTATCTAGGGTGCCAGATTTACTAGCCCTTGCATCTTTAGCTATATCCGGTCTGGTGTTGTTATTCTTATTAAGCTCGGTCGCGCTTGACATATTCTTGACAATTGTATCACTTGATACCTTTTGCCATTACGCTAGAGCCCGTCACTGCAAGCGAAGCGAAGCAATCCACTCAGAACCGTTAAGGCTTTAGTTATAATAAAAATGCTTAATTAACAGTCCTCCTACCCAAGATAACACTACTAGCTTGTGTTTTATACTTTCATAATAGTGAGTCACGTTTTCAACAGTATCAGTGAAGCCATAGTTGCCCTAAGGGCCGCTGAGCTAGTCGTGGTTGCCGAAGACAAATCCCCAGAATCGCGCGGATTTGTGCTCGCTCTAGCTGAAACCGTAGCGGCTGAACAAATTAATTTTATGGCAACTAAAGCTAGGGGTTTGATTTGCCTAGCTCTAGATTCTGAGTACATTAAAAAACTTGAACTAAGCGAGATGAGTGAAAACTCAAATCCTAACGGTGAGAGTTTTACTGTAAGCATAGATGCCGATCTTAAGTTCGGCGTTACTACCGGTATTAGCGCGCAAGATAGAGCGACTACTATTCAAGTCGCTGTAGCTAACGACGCTAAAGCTAGCGATCTAAGAAGACCAGGACATATATTCCCGCTACACGCAGCTGACGGTGGCGTACTTAAACGCGTCGGACAAGCTGAAGCCGCTACCGACATGGCTAAACTTGCTGGACTCAAAGCTGCTTCAGTACTATGTTCTATCCTTAGAGACGATGGTGAGTTAGCGACTTTAGCTGACTTAATGAAACTTGCGCACCAGCACAATCTAAAAATCATCAATATAGTAGATCTAGTCGCTCACAGGCTCAGACATGAACGTTTCGTGCATCGCATGGTAGATGTGGCATTACCCAACAAATACTCTGAGGATTTTAGTGTCTACGGTTATAAAGATACGCTTTCAGGCAACGAACATATAGCTTTAGTTAAAGGTGATCTCAATACTGCAATTAGCGAAAATAAATCTATATTAGTGCGCGTTCATAGCGCTTGCTTAGTTAGTGATCTTTTCGGCAGTCTTAGAAGTGATGATGGCGAGCAGCTACGTATGGCTCTCAGACAGATAGTTACAGAAGGTGTAGGTGTACTAGTATACCTGCGTGACGAAGGTCGCGGACTAGGTATAGTCAACCAGCTTAAAGCTTATAAATTACAAGACGAAGGCTACGACACTCTAGAAGCAGACCGATTATTAGGCTTTAGTTCAGATTTGCGTAATTTCGGAGTAGGCGCACAGATACTAACTGATCTTGGCTTAAGTAAAATTCGCATACTAACTAATAACCCTAAGAAAATCACAGCAATAGAAGGTTATGGACTAGAGATTACTAGCTGCGAGCCGATTCGCGCTGAGCCCACTAAATATTCTGAGCGTTACCTTAGTAGCAAAAAAGACAAACTAGGTCATCGTCTATGACTAAAGCTCTCACCCTGCTTACCGCTTATGACTTCAATACCGCTAGAGCCCTTGAGGCAGCTGGCGTAGACATGATACTAGTCGGTGATAGTCTGGCGATGGTGGCACTAGGTTATGAGAACACTACGCTAGTTAGTGTCGATGAGATGCTAATGTGCACGGCAGCAGTAGCACGCGGAGTGAACAGTCGGTCATTGCGAGCCGAAGGCGAAGCAATCCATAAGCCGTTGATTATTGCAGATTTACCATATGCGGCAATAATGGATCGCCACGCCGCTACGCGGCTCGCGATGACAGAGACGATAAATCATTGCCAGCGTTTTATAGCAGCTGGCGCCGATATTATCAAAATCGAAAACGCTCGCCCGCAAAGTTTAGAATTAATACGCCGCTTGCGTACTGAAGGCGTGCGCGTGATGGGACATATAGGTTACACACCACAAGATATAGAACTTTTCGCTA
>CAZQXM010000202.1:0-2291 GCA_964597205.1 uncultured Gammaproteobacteria bacterium | reverse complement strand
GAGGGCAGGGTACTAAAGATAGAGATGGCGTATATATGACATTGATGCATATGTGTGAGCTTGCTATAAAAGATTTAAATGCAAATAAGAGTGGTTGTAATCTGGAATTGTCTCATGGTGGATATATTGTTGGTACTCCAAAGGTCGAAGCAGAGCAGTTTCCATGTCCTTATAGAGCTTTAGCAAAAGTAAGTCAGTTGGCTAAATCAGGAGATTCTGCTGCGATGGATCTGATGAAAACTTATGCTCGTCATCTTGCAACTCAAATTACAGCACGGGCTAGTGTGGAATTGAAGAAAGCCAATCTCGAGACACTATTTGTTGTTAAACTAAGACAACCTACTTGGTTAAACTATTTTGATATACCAAGTATTAGGGCGCTGATAGTTCAACGTATAGAAGCTGATCCTAGGATAAATCATCCAATTAAACTTGAACTCCCTCGTGATATTTGTGATGATGAGCAATTTCTCGATGTTATGGGTCAAAAGATGCAAGTATCGATAACTAAGGTCGTTAGTGCATTGCAGTGAGTATTGCGAAGTTACAGTATTAAAGATCGTCCTAGTGTTTTGTAGTAATAGATATGTAAATCATTTGTATTCAAAAGATTAATGAGCAAATCATTTGTATAGGTGCTATAGTGATTATTAAAGAGTGATGGAGTTAAAAAGGTGGAATATGATGGTTTTTTTAAGTAAGAAAGTAATAGTGTTGTTGTCAGTTTTGGCTTTTATGGTGGCTAATTCAGCTTCTGTGAAGGCTGCAAGCGCTGCTGAGATCGATGCCAGTGTCGATGCTGCGATCGAGAGTTTTTGTCATACGGTTAAAGACGGTAAGAAGCTCATAGCTAGTTCTAAAGGAGTTTTGGTTTTCCCAAAAGTCTATAAAGCTGGTGTTTTTCTTATTGGCGGCGAGTATGGTGAAGGGGCTTTGAGAGTCGCAAGTAGGACAGTTGATTATTTCAGCACTACTACTGGTGCTTTCGGCTGGCAGCTTGGTGCTCAGAAAAAAGCTATCATTTTCTTGTTTATGCAAGATGACGTCTTGAATAAATTCCTCACCAGTAATAATTGGAAGGTGGGCGTTGATGCTTCTGTTGCGGTCTTGACGGTAGGTGTGGACGGTTCTATAGATACTAATAAACTTAATCAACCGATCGTGGCATTTGGTATAGACCAAAAAGGCTTAATGTATAACCTTACATTAGAGGGTACTAAAGTTAGTAAGCTAAATAAGTAAATGAGTGTGGGCGAAGATTTCAGATCCTCGCCTTTTTATTATGTTGCATGAAAATTGTTTTATTTGCCACAAAAGTAAAAAACTTTTGATACATGGGGCTGCTTTAGATGAAAATCTAAAGCAAGTTTGCTTGCAGAGTTTTCCTGATGCTAATTATGACGAAGTTGAAATTTGCAATGATTGTGTTAATGATCTAAGGGTTGCATATATAGAACATATACTCATACTCAATAAAGATGAGTTGTCGCAATCAGAACAGGTAATTATAGAAGCCTATAAGGCTAAAGATCTTATATCCAAGAACTCAGAGCTAGAATATCAAAGCAGTTTAACTTTTGGTAATAAGCTCTCTGACCTGGTCTCACACTTTGGTGGTAGTTGGTATTTTATTATACTCTTCGTTATTGTAGTGATTACTTGGATGCTAATTAATATGCTCACTAAGCCTTTTGACCCCTATCCTTTCATACTATTAAATCTCTTGCTTTCCTGCGTCGCTGCTTTGCAAGCACCTGTTATCCTAATGAGTCAAAATCGCCAAGCAGTTAGAGATCGTATTAGTGCTGAGAATGACTATATGACTAACCTTAAAGCTGAGTTAGAGATTCAATTTATTAACGCTAAGCTCGATCAATTAATGATAAATCAGTGGGAGCGCCTGCTTAAAGTGCAACAAATGCAGCTTGAGTTGATGAAGAAACCAAGAGCTTTATAACTGAATGAGCACTAGATGCTCATGACCATCATCTACTAGTGGAATACCACTTGCAAGAGCGAGCTCCTGTCCATCGAGCTTAATGGTTTTAATTCCGTAACTAACATTATGGCTCTCACTGTTAGTAACAGAGATCTTATAGCTGCTAAAGCCGTGCTGATAGTTAATGGTGTAACAAGGCCAATGATCAGGAATGCAAGGATTTATCCATAGAGTATTCTTGGTTACAGTTAAGCCTAGAATAGATTCTATCCCTGTTCTATAGAGCCAAGACGCTGAGCCTGTGTACCAAGTCCAACCACCTCTACCTATATGTGGTGGCTCAGAGTAAATA
>CAZQXM010000201.1:0-2324 GCA_964597205.1 uncultured Gammaproteobacteria bacterium | reverse complement strand
GAGCCGTTATTAAGCCAATTTGACCAATCATCATAACAAATCGATTATACAGTAGGTTTTGGGATTAGTCTTAGGTTATCGTGGTAAGATATATATGTCCAGTTTTTCAATTAAAAAACTGGACATATTGAGCATCTTCAATCCATTCTAGAGATGAGAACAGCTAAACAAGTTGAATTATTTATTAGTGAGCTGCCGGAGGGGCAGATTTTTAGCTATAGAGACCTAGGATTAGATGCAAGCAATAGAGAGGCTGTCATTAAATACCTCAACAGGCTTGCAAGTAAAAACATAATCAAGAAGCTTGTAAAAGGCAAATTCTACAAAGCTATTAATTCTAAATTTGGCACTTTAGCTCCGTCCCAAGATCAAATAGTCAAGGACTTGCTTGAAAAAAATGGTAAAACCATAGGTTATTTAACTGGTTATAGTACTTACAATGAATTAGGTCTTAGCAGCCAACTTAGCACAATCATTCAGATTGGCAGAAATGAAACTAGAGCGGCATTCAGCAGAGGGATTTACAAAATACATCTCATTAAACAAAAAAATAAAATCACCAAGAAAAATATCCCATTATTAAAAATACTTGATGCCATTCGCTTTATTAAAAAAATACCTGACTCAACAATAGATCAAAGCTGCCTAAGGTTGATAGCAATAATAAAAAGTCTTTCGGACTCTGAGTTAAGTTCACTCATAAAGCTAGCTTTAGTATACCCACCTGCTGCGCGAGCCTTACTCGGAGCTTTACTCGAAAGGGCTAAAAGGGGCATTAATACCGAATTTTTGCTAGAATCACTTAATCCTATTAGTATCTATAGCTTATCAGTTTCAAGGAAAGTCTTACCCAATGCTCTGAGCTGGAATATCAAATGAAATTACATCTCGATAAACAATTATTCAGTGAGGCTATTCAAGCTAGTTCTGAGCATCTCGGCATAATTCCACCTTATATCGAAAAAGATTATTGGATAACGCTAGCACTAAAACAGCTTGCCACTAGCGGGTTCAGCCCCAACATAGTTTTCAAGGGCGGTACATCACTATCTAAAGGATATAAATTAATCAATCGCTTCTCTGAAGATATAGATTTAGCCATTACCAGCAACCTAGCCCTCTCTGGTAATGAAATCAAAACTCTAATTCGGTCTATTGAGAAAACGACGACTCATGGTTTAACAGAAACAATAATCGAGGGGATATCCAGCAAAGGTTCTCGCTACCGTAAATCAGTCTATAAATATCCAAGTCCTCACTCTAACTTTTCAAATCAATTAATAACAGAGATTAGCGCTTTTAATGATTGCTTACCAAGTGAAGAGCTTCCAATTCAAAGCCTTATTGGGCAATTCCTGACTGAAAAAGGTATGCTAACTGACATCAGCCAGCACAGCCTTGAATCCTTCAGGATTAACGTTCTTAATAAGCGCCAAACTCTAATAGAGAAGCTAGTCTCACTAATTCGCTTTTCCTACGATATTAATCTCACCCAAAGCATCAGCTCTAAAATAAGACATTTCTATGATTTATATTACTTAGCAGCAGACCAAGAGTGTGCAACATTTATAGAGAGTCATGAATTTATAAATAGCTTCAATAATTTACTCAAAAGTGATAGAGAAATATTTGACCTACCTTATGGTTGGAAGTTGAAAATGATTAATGAATCTCCTTTGCTAAAAGATTTTGATATACTCTGGAATAAACTAAGAACTGTCTATCAAAAAGAACTTAGCGCACTAGCCTACAAAGACATACCAAAAGAAGAAGATATTGCCCAAAGCTTTAATTTATTAATCAATAAGCTTAATGTCTAAGATACAACTCATAACAATTCTCAAGTAGCATCGCCACCGTCATCGGCCCAACGCCGCCAGGCACAGGGGTAATAGCCTCTGCTCTCGATAAAGCACTTTGGAAGTCGACATCACCAACTAAAGATCTAGTCTCTGGGGATTTATAGATAGCATTAATACCTACATCTATCACGACAGCGCCTGGCTTAAGCCAGGATCCTTGGATAAACTCTGGCTTACCGATAGCCGCTACCAATATATCCGCTTCACTAACTAACTGAGCAAGATTCGCAGAACGACTATGCGCCATGGTTACTGTAGCGTTAGCTTGATTAAGCATGATCGCTATTGGCTTGCCGACTAGATTACTGCGACCAATTACTAGTGCGCGCTTGCCTGAGAGTTCTACGCCCGCGTCCCGCAATAATTCCATACAGCCCTTAGGCGTGCATGGATAAATAAGCTTAGAGGAGCCAGTAATTAAGCGCCCGAGATTCACCGTAGTAAGTCCATCAACATCTTTAT
>CAZQXM010000200.1:0-2338 GCA_964597205.1 uncultured Gammaproteobacteria bacterium | reverse complement strand
GATAAGGATGATTACGAAGACATGCTCAATCGCATCTCTGCTAGTTAGAGCCTAGGCTCCTAGTGACAGCTAATATTATTCGCACAACTACGTCTTTCCATTGCCGCTGTCAGTAGTGGATTGCGCACAGCTTTTACTTCATCGAAGCGAGCCAGCCTAGTAGATTGAGGAGCTGTTTTTATTAGTGCTTTACCTTCTTCGGTTTGTGCTTCAGTGATGATGCTTTCTAGTGCTGTAATTAGTGAATCTAGAGCCGCTTGACTCTCAGTTTCTGTTGGCTCTACCATAATGCATTCTGGTACCGTTAATGGGAAATATATAGTCGGGGCGTGTATGCCATGATCAAGCAGGCGCTTAGCAATATCTAAAGCGGTGATGCCATAGACTTCTTTTAGTCTGGCGGCACTAAGAATAAACTCATGTTTGCATAAGCGATTGAAATAGGGCTTCAGTAAATCATTGGTCTTAAGAATCTCACTAGCCCTAATGCGTTCTTGCAAATAATTAGCGTTAAGTGTTGCAGTTTCAGCGATACGTCTAATACCTTCAGCGCCATTACGTTTAATATAGGCAAGTGCTCGTATTAGTACGTTGAAATTACCATGGAAAGATCTAATTCTGCCTATGCTAGAAGCCTGTTCCTCAGCCCAATAGAGCTCACCATTGCTGCTGCGACTAACTTGCTTGCCTGGTAGGTACGCTGCTAGATGCTTAGCTGCTCCGACTGGTCCAGCGCCAGGTCCACCACCACCATGTGGAGTAGAGAAAGTCTTATGCAGGTTAAGGTGTAATAAATCAAAACCCATATCACCAGGTCTAACTACTCCAGCAATAGCATTTAGGTTGGCACCATCGTAGTACATAAGTCCGCCGGTCTTGTGGATAATGCCCACGACTTCAGTGATATTACGTACAAATAAACCTAGAGTACTAGGGTTGGTGAGCATAAACACAGCAATGCGTTCGCTATGTTTAGTTACTATTTCTTGGAGGTGACTAAGATCCACGTCACCATCAGCAAGTGAGCGTATAGTTATGGTCTCGAAGCCGGCCATAGTAGCACTGGCTGGATTGGTGCCATGAGCTGAATCTGGCACTAGGACTATGTCTCGTCCTTGTTTAAGATCAGCAAAATATTTGCGTGCCATTAGTAGAGCAGCGAGCTCGCCGTGCGCACCAGCTGCAGGCATTAGACTAAACTGGTGCATGCCAGTGATCTCACAAAGAGATTTACCTAGTTCTTTGTAGATATGTAAGGCGCCCTGAGCATCAGCATCATTAGTATAGGGATGTAATTCAGTCCAAGCTCCTAGAGTAGCGATGCAGTCATTGATTTTAGGGTTATACTTCATGGTACAAGAACCCAGAGGATAGAAATTAGTATCTATAGAGAAGTTTTGTTGTGATAGCTTAGTGAATAATCTACATACAGCTAGCTCGCTTTGATCTTCGATATTAATATCAGTACTACTGAAATTTTTAGCAAGATCACTTAAATTAGATTCATTAATATGTGGTGTCGGTAAATTGGTGCCGCCAGCACTTAGTATCTCTGAGATCCTTTCTAGGACTTGGTTTAAGTCTTTTAGTTGGTGCAACTCTGATACCGTGATTATATATTGGTTGCTAGATTGCTTCGCTTCGCTCGCAATGACCGCTACACCGATCTCAGCGAAATATTTTTGTAGCTCAGAGTTTTCTGTCTCAACAGTAAACTCATTAAATATATTTTTGGATAATACTTTAATCTCTGGAAATACAGCAATAGCATTTCTAAGAGCCTCAGCTTTAGTCCAAATATCCTGAGCTAGAGTTTTAAGACCGTGAGCGCCCATTTGCGTTAAATAGACTGCAACAGCTAGAGCATGCAAAGATTGGTTGGTGCAGATATTAGAGCTGGCGCGCTCACGTTTGATATGCTGCTCGCGTGCTTGAAAAGTTAGTACATAACCCTCAAGACCTTCTTTATCAGTGGTTTTGCCGACTATACGTCCTGGTAGCTGGCGTATATAAGCTTCAGCGCAGGCGATGAAACCTACTTGAGCACCACCATAATGAACTGGGTTGCCGAAGGATTGCGCAGAGCCAGCGACTATGCGTGCACCGAACTCACTAGGTTTAGGTCCCATCACTAAAGCTAGGGGCTCAACTGCTAAATAAATCAAGAAGAGATTTTTAGTGGCAATTTTATTAGCTATTAATGGAGCCGAATCTAAACGCTCGCCGGAAAAATCAGGATTCTGCAAGGCAACTATCGCTGTTTCCGGGACTTCATCTAGACTATTAAAAGTTTTGAGCTCTAGGTCTAGAGCCTCTAAGTAGTGCTTGGCGACACTGA
>CAZQXM010000199.1:915-2361 GCA_964597205.1 uncultured Gammaproteobacteria bacterium | reverse complement strand
TTGGTTAACGATCTCTCATATTATAAAAATGATATAATTATAAATTGAGGAGAAATTCTTATGGTTTTAAGTTCCTTATCGAGTTTGCCAAAATCTGTGATAGGACGAGTTGGGGCCCCGCTGCTTGCAGTGGCTTCTTTCGTTGGCCAGGCTGGAGCGGAAGATGCTAAGCCTACTGTGACGCAATCGGCTCCAGTAGTGGTGGCTGATGCTAGAACTGAGGTGGCTGCGAAGCGTGAACAAGCCGCAGAAACCCGTCGGGAAGGAGCTTCTCAGCTTGCTGTAGATCCAAAATCTACGGCCAAAGATTCAGCTAGGACTATTCCGGTGCCACCAGAACCAGCTCCCGCTGAAGCTGTGGCGAACAAAGTTAAAACTCCAGTTACTCCACGGGTGAATATACCTAAGTTTGATCCAGCTAAAGTCCCTGAAGGGCTGGCTGGTTTGAGGTACCTGAGAGAACAATTTAAATTACGTACTGATGCTGTTATTGCTGAGACTGAGGCTCGTGGTAGAGCTGAGGCGGCTGAACATAGGGAAAACGCTCGTCTGGCTAATGAAAGAGCCGACAAGGCAGGGAAAGAAGCAGATAAGGCAGGGAAAGAAGCAGATCAGGCAGGGAAAGAAGCAGATAAGGCAGGGAAAGAAGCAGATAAGGCAGGGAAAGAAGCAGATCAACATTTAGCGAATGTTGCTAAATTAGACCAACAATCAATTGAAGCTGCAAAAAATTTAGCAGCAAGTAGAGCTAAGGCCGCAGAGGCACATGACCGCGCCAAAGCACTTTTAGAATCTTTAAAAACTAGAAAAACAGCAGCTTTACAGAAATAGCCTCTTATCTTAACTAAAATTTAACCCAACCCGGGTATTATTTAGATAATCACGTAATGCGGGATTCATTATGTCTAGTAATTTGGATGCAACTAGCTACAGGTTAGTCGCTCCTGGGCAAGAACAGGGCGCTGTTAGAGAAGCGCGTCCAGGTGAAACGGTAACTGATCAAGCGACTAAGGCAGAAGAAACTGATGGACTTAAGGCTTCAGAGACTAATACAAGAGTTACTAAAGATATAGCAACTAAGGCTCCTTCTCCTCAAACTAATCCATTAGATAATTTGGGCTTCGGGGATGAAAGCAAGGTACTTGATTATGATGTGATTGCCAAAATTAACGATAAGCAAATGAATGAATTATTGGAGACCATAAAGGGGCTAGAAGAGTATTTAAAAGAATCTAAAACTAATCTTGATCCAAAAGCTTTGCTTGAAATTGAAACAGCTTTAAGTGTTAATAGAGAAAATTTAACTGTATTATTCAAGGATTATCAAGCAGCGCAAATTATAGAAACTAAAAAACAGCAAGAAACTGGATTAGAAGCAGAGAAGAGAGAAATAGAAGCAGAGAAGAGAGAAATAGAAGCAGAGAAGAGAGAAATAGAAGCAGAGAA
>CAZQXM010000199.1:0-815 GCA_964597205.1 uncultured Gammaproteobacteria bacterium | reverse complement strand
GAGAGAAATAGCCACAAAAGAAAAATCTGTGCAGAGTTTAGAAACTAAAGCATCTAGTGAAGTTACAAAACAAACCGAAACTTTAACCACCGCCCAAAAACAAAAACAATCTGAGATTGAAGCTGATATGCGTACTGTTAATGAATTTGTCGCGAAAGTCAATCGAGGTGAGCGTTTGACCTTAGAAGAGTTTAAGGCGGCGACTGAAGCAATGAGTCGTCTTAAATCGATAGACGATGAAAAGCTCAAGCAGCTTGGTTTTAATAAGAATGATGTTAGTAAAGTAATGGATAGTTTCTTTGAAAGAGCTGATACTTTAATTACTAAGTTCCGTGATCGTATCGAAAGTTTACTTGATAAAGCTCGTACTAATGGTGAAGACACCACTCAATTACAAGCATTGCTTGATAAGCTGCCGATATCTGGTGGTGATATTGACAAACTCAGTCCAGAACAATTGCAAGCATTGTTTGACAATAAACAATACTCACAAGTTCTAGGTGATCTACTTGCTGGTAAAGAAGATACTGAGATTTATCGAGGTCTGTTTGCTAATACTTTTGATAAGCCTGAGTATCGTAAAGAGATTTATGATTTGGCTGATCGTTATGATCAAGCATTTTACAAAGATCTTTTTAACTTCAGTAATAGACTGGATTTGGAGCGAGGCGTCCAAGATTATCATAAAGAAAAAGATCGGCTAAATAAAGAAATGGCTGAATTAGCTAAGACTCAGAAACCCGGCGAGAAGGCTGAAACTAAGTCAGAGACTCCAGTCCGTGCGGAGTTCACCACTGAGCAGAAACAAATAAGAG
>CAZQXM010000198.1:0-2376 GCA_964597205.1 uncultured Gammaproteobacteria bacterium | reverse complement strand
AAATTACTTGCGCGATCAGTTAATAACATCAATTTGATTAATGCAAATGCTAAGACACTAAGTCGAATCATTCACGTTGAACATTGTGATAAAAGACTAGGAGACTTAGTCGGGTACCTCTTAGCTGGCTATTACTCACTGACGAATAGTAGTTTGCTAGATGATGAGCAAGCGATCGAAATAGTTAGTTCAATCGATTTGACGCCGCTACTAGAGATTAAGGAAACCTCACAGGAGAAATCAACGCTACAGACTATTTTGCAGCATCGACTGCGCTGTCTTGAAGGCGAATTAACCAAAGAGCTCTCCATTGGTCAAATCCTTGCTGAGATTGTTGACGCGTACGGGAAGCACGACTTTCACAAGCAGCTAATGTCATACGGACTTAAATACATCAGGAAGAATGAAACTTTTGCAGTTGCAGTTCAATCTGAAGCGCTTAAGAAGATTTTCGAAAACACTTCTATCCCCGTAAACTATTCAAAAGTTTTAGAGCGATTAGAGGGTGCGAAGGTTACTACTGTAAACTTTGGACCAGGTTTTGGACCGGCAAAAGGAGTGCAAATACCAATCGAACACTGTTATAAGAAGGTTGAGCATGATGAAGACGAATCTTTGGCTGACAGTGATTTGCGTCTGTCTGATCTGGATGTTCTTACTTTTGATTAATCCTTAGCGGAGCAGCGCTCTCTTCACTTAACGATTCTGCCATGTAAAGCAAAATCGAACTTCAAAACTTTACCTGGTTGCATATCATCCCAGCAAGTATTGCCTTTAAAGTCAGTAACTTCAGCAGGAACAACCATTACCATTTTAAGAGGACGATTATTAACAGTAACCTGAACCTCAAAGCAATCACAGGCAAGTTCAAGGTAGTTATCGGTTTCTATCTTACGTAGAATAGTGGCATTGGCTGTATATTCATTAGGATTGACACCTTTTGTATCAGATTTCTGAGTGGCACTATTAGAACTAGCAGGTGCAACAGAGTTAACGAAGGCTGTTAGGCGTATCTTTGATTTAGATTTCAGTAAGTCTGATTGATCAGTGTTAATAGGAGAAAACTCTTGAAAACAAGTTAATTCTTGATTCACATCAGTCTTGAAACTAAGGAAACTTTCACCAATATTCGCGCCCTTCATTAAAGAATTGACTTGAACTGTATGAGGTGCTTCCTTGTGGTCATAAATAACATAATCTGTTCCACCAACTTGGGTACTTCTACAGAATGCAAGATTAGAATCTTTTGAAGATCTAGTGATAGTCATGCATGAAGCTTGGTCAGAAGATTGAGGTGGTGGGTCATCTGCCGTCATGTCAGGATAGCGGCGCCCTTCGTATCTCTCTATGAAACTTATTCTATCTGGATTGACTAATATTGTATGCACGGCTGCACATTTAGAGGCAGTGGTTCATCCTACACTTGAATTATTGCCTATATGTCTAATTCTATCCATGTTACTTAATTATTCCCTCCCTGAAGCGGTTGGGGACCAGATTCATTAACTAAACGCCCCTTCGGGGAAGCATAAACAAC
The DNA here is from genome assembly GCA_964597205.1 of uncultured Gammaproteobacteria bacterium. Classification (GTDB taxonomy): domain Bacteria; phylum Cyanobacteriota; class Vampirovibrionia; order LMEP-6097; family LMEP-6097; genus CAYUFH01. The sequence continues at coordinate 839 of CAZQXM010000198.1, read as the reverse complement.
CTTACAATCAGACCCATCCTGTGATTTGATGTTTTTATTATCAAAATCAGGCACTTTACTGCCAATAGCAAGAGTTTGGTCAATTGGTGTAAGCTGAGCAATCAAGTAATCACCTCTTGTTGGAACCATAGTTAAAACACCTGTTTCATTATCAACTGTTATCCTAACTTCTGTAACACCAGGAGCCAACTCTGGACTATTAATCTTACCAAATATATTGAGGCAACTAGGATTTCTGTCAGAAACTACTATTTGACTAGGGTTATGCAATCCTTCACGAATTATAGTCACTATCTGATCATGTGATAGTTGGCGCGGAAATAGACTTGCTGTTTGCTGCTTATAACCATTTGTTACTCCATCATCACCGATATTTGGTTGTATTAAACGCTCCGGTTTTAAGGCTTGGAAATGGTCCTCACGAATATGAATTAAGCCACTCCCAGTATGACGAATTGCAGCATCACCTAATGTGACTTTAACTCCGTCATCAAATAAAGGGCGCCATTTATTGTTATATAAATCAACAATCTCTTCTTTAGTAATCTTTGCTTTTCCAGGTGTTGTACTGTATTGCAGCTTTGGTGGCAGCACTAATGGCATTTCATTTTTATCGAGTTTTAAATCAACACCGGTGTGTTGCTTCTTGGGACCACTACTTTGAGATGGGATATCCGTTCCTGCTTTTTCTGGATGAAACGAATGCTCTGTCACTGGACTAGATATAGTCGTAACTATTTGAACAGCCTTAGATGTAGTTGCAATAGGCACTATAGAACTTGCGGGCTCAGGCTTTTGCTTTTCAGCTATAGCTTGAGCTTCTTGTTGTGGCTTAGCTA
>CAZQXM010000197.1:0-2450 GCA_964597205.1 uncultured Gammaproteobacteria bacterium | reverse complement strand
ATTCAGTCCAAGTGCCGGTTTTCAACACTTCTGAGCCTCCTAATTATAATAATATGGTAAGTATCCCCTCACCTATAGTTAGTGTGTTATAATAGATAATAGAGGGAACAAAAAGTAAGTAAAAAGCTTCTAAAAAGGAGGGCCGTATGAGCTTGAAACAGGTAATTCCAAACTCATACTTTCCCCGGATCCGGATATCCCATATGAATCAATAATTCGCCTCAAATACTAATAGATCCACACCGCTGCTTCACCATCAATAAGATCGGTTACTCATTGAACCTCAAGGAGTCCAAGGCTTCAAAAATGTTTGCATAAAAGTCTCCTTTAATGTTATACACCTGTTACCTAGGCTTATATTTTTACCATGTTGATAAGCATTCGGCCTACCCCCTATTTACTAAACATGATCTCTTCCATACTTACCTCATAGATATGACATAAGGCAGCCAGTATATCTGCCCTAAGAGTAATATTACCCTTCTCAATCCTACCTAGATTAGGTCTTGAACACTTAATATTGAGTCTCTCAAGCTCCTGAACAACTATATTAAGAGTGATCTTATGGGCTTTTCTACGAGCTTTCAAAAGCTTGCCCACGGCAACTTGGTCTCGCATTTTTCTCATATCTGCCCCTAATTGTGCTAGGATTGCACTCATGAAATGGGCATATCTGCCCCTTTTTAAAAGGAGTAAGTATGAAGAAGTTAGTAATTCTGTTCTTGTTATCTAGTCTCGCGGCCCAAGCTGTAGTACCAATTAAACGGTCTGACCTTCACCTATTGAGTGAGGGTGATCTAGTCAGAGAAGTACATCAGGAGAACACACGGACATTAGAGCGCAGTGTTGTTGGAGGCTGGGTAATAGGTGGAGATATTGCCTCTGCCGGTGATTTTGTGGCTCTAAACATTAGAGAAGTTGGTAGGGTTGGCGGATTTTCGGCCTTCACCTATGACATCACCTATAATGGTCAAGTGACTGACCGTAATCTCCTTGGTGCAAAGTTCGGTAATCAACTAATTTTTAGCATCTCATTCCTTGATGGTTACAGCACCTTCTATGCAAAAGTTAATCCAGCTGTTAATCGTGCGCTATACAGTGAGGTGTATGTCAGTGACCGCTATTGTGAATACTCAGGTGTAGGAATGATCTACTTATGTGAGTTATATTCTTCGGAAGTAGCAGAGATAAACAGTGGAGCTATGAGTAAATAGTATTGTGTTATAATAGTATATAGAAGTGGTGGAATAACGCTCCACAACACGGCTACTTACGCTTGACTTTGCCCTTACTTACTACAAGAGTGTTCGGGGTGTGGATTTTAACCTTTCCACCTTTAACAATTACTGTCATTCGTTTGTCCTTTTAAGTGGGTTTAACCACTGCTGTAGAGGTCTCCTTAAAAGGCTAGCTTTATAAATTATACTAATCAAATGAGTGCGAAACAAGCGTTTTTCAAACTACTTGGGCTGGCGTGCAAGCCATTGAAACAAGACAAGAAAATACAGGCTGCTCAGAATGACGTAAAGAGTAGCGGTAAGAAAACTCGTTTAAGTAAGTCTGCAAATACTTCCTCGAAACAGCGTGGTAAGTCCCATTAACACTGCGTTTTAGTTGTGACCAGAAACCCTCTATGGTATTGGTATGCACAATACCGCGTGCAAACTCGTTCTTTTGGTGATTGATAGTTTCATGTTGATAACCAAGTTTGCTTACGTTGTAATAGCTCTTAAACCTATCTGTCATCAGTATTGAGCCAGTAGCTACATTGCTCTGTAAGAAGGGGATAATACTTGCTACTGAAGCATCAGGTATAACTCTTGCTGTAACACGCCCATTGCGTTCAACAGCACCCACTACAGGTGCTTTAGCCTCAGTATTTCTACCTCTAACCTTCTTTAGATCACCAACTCTTGCACGTCCACCTATGTAAGTCTCATCAGCTTCAACAATGCCGGTTAGTGGATCATCACAATCACTACTAAATAGCTGCCTAATCTGCTTACCAATACGCCATGCACACTTATAAGTCACACCTAATTGACGTTGCAACTCCTTAGCTGATACCCCATTCTTAGCTATTGAGAATAAATAGATTGCATAGAACCACTTGTAGAGGTCAGTATCTGACTTCTCAAATATTGTGTTCTTCTTTGGGCTTAGTTGATGCCCACCACAAACACAAACAAAGTGAGAGCTGCCACGTTGCAAGTAGTATCTATTCACCTGACCACAAGCTAAACAAAATGGCTCACCAAAGCGAGAAGTGAATAAATACCTCAAACATGCTTCATTATCAGGGAATTGCTTGTTGAAGTCCTGAACCGTATAACGTCCTGTTGTCATGCCCTTAATTATGCAATAGCACATAGCTATACGTCAAGGGATACATACCAATAATATTATAATTAATAATAAGAATAAACTAAATAATAAAAGCTTTTATATCT
>CAZQXM010000196.1:0-2483 GCA_964597205.1 uncultured Gammaproteobacteria bacterium | reverse complement strand
CTATTATATGCGCGTATCGGCACTCCGCACTGCCATGAGTGCGGCACTGAGATTAAAGCTCAGACTATAGATCAAATCATGGATCAAGTGATGTCTATTGGTGAAGGTGCCAAGCTAGTTATACTCGCTCCTTTAATTCAAGACAAAAAAGGTGAACATCAGAATTTATTTTCTGGCTTAAAAGCTGAAGGTTTTAATAGAGTGCGTGTCGATGGCACCATCTTCACTCTCGAGGAAGAAATTAAAATAGCCAAAACTCATAAACACACTATAGAACTAGTAGTCGATAGAGTGGTAGTTAAAGAATCTGCCCGCAGTCGTATTAATGATAGCGTCGCTCTTGCGCTTAATCGTGGTGAGGGTAAAGTTATTATCCATGAACTTATTGATGAGACCAAAGGCAAAGACCACCTCTTTTCAGAGTTGCTAGCTTGTCCAAACGGTCACGGCAGCATGGCTGAACTAGCACCGCGCATGTTCAGCTTCAACACCCCTCACGGCGCTTGCGAAGAGTGCTCAGGGATTGGTTTTGAGCAAGAGTTCACTGAGGCTTTAATTATTCCTGATGAGAATTTAAGTCTAGAAGATGGAGCCTTAGCTCCTTGGGCTAAAACTGGAAATGTATATTATAAAGCTTTGCTTGAAGCTTTAGCTAAAGCATATAAATTCGACCTAGATACTCCATTCAAAAGACTGCCAGCAAATATTCAACAACTAATACTTTACGGTAGCGAAGATCCTCCTAGTAGCAGTAAATATAATGTTGATGGTGAGTGTTACGAAAATCCCGAGATCCGCATAACTATAGATTGCGGGAAATACCCGTCATTAGGTTATAAGGATTACAAAATATACTATGAAGGTTTAGTCACTCAGCTTAAACGCCGTTACGGAGAATCAGGCTCTGATAAATGGAAATCAGATATAGAGCGCTACATGACTGAGCGCCCTTGCCCTAAATGTCTAGGTTCTAGGCTTAAACCCGAAGCCCTCTCTGTCACTATTGGTGGGCTTGGTATAGCCGACGTAGCTAGATTATCTATAGAAAAAGCTTATGACTTTTTTGCAACTTTAGAAAGCCACTTGGGTAGCCGCCATAAAAAAATCGCCCATCAATTATTAATCGAAATTAAATCTAGATTGAATTTCTTACTCAATGTAGGCTTAAATTATTTAACTCTAGATCGCAGCGCAAAGACACTATCTGGCGGTGAAGCACAGCGCATACGCCTGGCTTCGCAGATAGGATCTGGACTCTCAGGCGTGCTCTATGTACTAGACGAGCCGAGCATTGGTCTGCATCAGCGCGACAATAATAGATTATTAGATACTCTTAAACATTTGCGTGATCTTGGTAACACGGTACTCGTCGTAGAGCATGATGAAGATACCATGCAAGCATCAGACTGGATTATAGATATAGGTAGGGGCGCTGGCGTGCATGGCGGCTATGTTGTAGCTGAAGGACACATGGCAGATATTTGCGCAGCTCCGCAATCTATCACTGGTGACTACCTTTCTGGACGCAAGAGCATAGATTTGCATGGCACTCGCCGTAAAGGTAATGGTAAGTATCTCAGCCTTAAAGATGCTCGCATTAATAATCTTAAAAATCTTGATCTTGATATACCTCTAGGAAAATTTATCGCCGTTACTGGAGTGAGCGGCTCTGGCAAAAGCTCACTAATTAATGAAATGCTTTATCCAGCTTTGCGCTATCACCTAGACAGGCAGGTTGCTTTTCCTACTGAACTTAAAGAACTTAAGGGCTACGAAGAAATAGACAAAATCATAGTTATAGATCAAAGCCCTATCGGTAGAACTCCACGCTCTAACCCTGCTACCTATGTCGGTGTTTTCGATGCTATTCGTGATGTTTTCTGCACTACGGTTGAAGCTAAATCACGCGGTTATAACCCTGGCAGGTTTAGCTTCAATGTCAAAGGCGGTCGCTGTGAGGCTTGCAGCGGTGGCGGGGTTATAGAGATCGAGATGAATTTCCTTCCTAGCGTCTATGTTAAATGCGATGTCTGCAAAGGCAAACGCTACAACCAAGAAACTCTGCAAGTAAAATTCAAAGGCAAATCTATTTATGATGTGCTTGATATGACCATAGAAGAAGCCTTAACTTTCTTCGATGCTATACCTAAGGTGCGCAGTAAATTACAAACTCTCCACGATGTAGGACTAGACTATATACGTCTCGGGCAAGCTGCTACCACTCTCTCTGGCGGCGAAGCACAGCGCATCAAACTCGCTTCAGAGCTTTCGCGCAGGTCTACAGGCAAGACTCTCTACCTACTCGACGAACCTACTACTGGACTGCATTGGCGCGATATTCAACATCTTTTAGATGTGCTGAATCGCTTAGCTGATGCTGGTAATACAGTGCTAGTCATCGAACATAATTTAGATGTGATTAAACAAGCAGACCATATTATTGATCTAGGTCCAGAAGGTGGAGAGCATGGTGGAGAGATTAT
>CAZQXM010000195.1:0-2484 GCA_964597205.1 uncultured Gammaproteobacteria bacterium | reverse complement strand
CAGAGAATTTGTCATATGATCGACAAGGTTAAAGAAAAGTCTTAACGTAGTCCACTCTGCTTTTAGCATCAGCTACGTAAGCACCAGCAGGCGCAGCTGCCATGTACTTGTTATACATGTCTATCGCGTCTGTTAGCTTGCGTTGTTCTTCAAGAATAGTAGCTGAGAAGAATAATGCTTCGCTCTGATTGTTTGGATCCAACTTGTAAGCACGCTGGTAAGCGTCTAGCGCCTCGCGATCACGAGCCGAAGCTTGATAGGCTGTCGCTAAGTTATACCAAGCACTAGCGTTGTTCTCAACCATGCCTATAACTTTTTTGTAGCCAGCGATAGCTGCATCGTTATTACCTGCTGTCTGCTCGCGAATCGCAGCATCGAGCAACTGATTAGCGTATTCAGAGCGCACATTACGAATCAACTCACCGTAACTAGCATCAGGCTTAATCGAGTTAGCTTTCTCATAATTCACCAAAGCTTCTTGATAATTACCCTGAGCTTGATAGGCTGTTGCGATATTGTAGAACACCGCATCATCATTAGGTCTGTCCACCGCGATCTTCTTATAAATTTCTATAGCCTGCGGATAGTTACCCATCTCTTGCACTTCAATTGCGTGCTTGAAGGCATCAGCAATATTCTGTTCTTGGCGAACAGTAGTAACCATACCGAGAGCTGATTTGGCTTCAGCATGATCAGGTTTGAGTTCTAGAGTCTTAGCATAAGCACGTTCAGCACGTTGCACATCATTCTTAGCTTGGAACACTGTACCTATGTTGTAGTGGATATCAGGGTTCTCTGGTTCTATATTAAGAGCCTTGATGTAATAACCGAGACTCTCGTCGTAGCGAGCTTCTTTTTGCAGTTCTACTGCACGCTGAAGAATATTAGCAGTCTGCGCTTTCATCATACTTTTGTGCAAAGTATCAAGCGATGATTGTGCGATCTGATTATTAGGATCTATTTGCAAAGATCTACGGAAACTACGTTCAGCTTGAGTGAAATCTCCTTGGATCTGGTAAGCGGTACCAAGACCAACATGGTTATTAGCAAGATGCGGCGCAACACGAATCGCTGCTAACCAACCACTAATCAGCGCTGCTTGCGCGCGCGGGTTAGTTGGATCTTTAGCTATGCCAGCTTCATAAAAATCTATGCCTTTAGAAATAGCATTCTGAGCGATATAAACATCACCGCGACCGATATAACTGCGCACATCATTAGGATCTAAAGCTTCTGCTTTCTCGAAAGCCAATATCGCTTGATCAGCATAGTCTTTCTTATCAAGGTTACGCAAATAAAGCACATGATAAATCTGTCCGATTTCCACGTAAGCATCAGCAGACTCAGCAATGCGATTAGCTTCATTAAGTTCGGCAATCGCTGCTATATGATTTCCAGCTTCACGCTCAGAGCGTGCTTGACGAACACGTTTAGCAGTATCGTCAACTGAGTAACCATCAGCTTTAAGTTTAAAATCTAAATTTGCACGCGCAATTTGATTATCGTTCTTATAATAAAGTGCTGAACGAAACTCTCTCATAGCCCCGATCGCATCTGTGCGTTCAGCTAAATACTTACCGTAATTATTATGCGCAGTACTTAGATGTGACTTGATCTCAATATTGTTAGGATCAAGATCATAAGCATGCATAAAGGATTTGATCGCTAAAAGAAAATTACGATTGTTGTGATATGTTATACCTTCATTGATAAAGCGCTCCACTTCTGGGATTGCCGCTAACGCTGGGTTAGCAACCAGCAAGAGTATATTAAGTAGAATTAATGGAACGAATCTAAGCATAAGTGCGTCAACCTAAGTCGTGCTACAGCTTATTCTAGCCTCAATTCTGCCATATTACGAGTTGCTAGCTCTAAGCTTTGAGGTTTATCTTAAATCAATACGTTGATAAAGATTCGCAGCTGTTAATCTTTCCTTAAGATTATCGTAGAATAATAGTAATGACTGATGCTTGAGAAGTATTTACATTTTGAAAGTGAGTTTTATAGCGCAGCTAAGGCCTTAATCTACGCATTAGAAATTAAAGATCCTTATACTAGTGGCCATAGTTACAGGGTTTACAAAATTGCTAAAGAGCTAGGGACTATGTTCGAGCTAAGTTCTGTTGACCAGTTCGCTCTTGAAGGCGGAGCACTTTTACACGATATCGGTAAGATCGGTATTCGTGATGATGTTTTATTCAAACCTGCCTCGCTTAGTGCTGATGAGTTTAAAGTAATGAAAAGCCACGTAGTACTCGGTGCAAATATAGTTAGTCAAGTGGATTGTCTCAAACCTTGCTTAGAGCCGGTACTATTCCACCACGAACGCATCGATGGTAAAGGTTATCCGCATGGTATCGCTGGCACCGAGATACCCTTCATCGCTAAGATCTGCACAGTGGCTGATTCTTACGACGCGATGACTACTAATAGAGGTTATATGCCAGCGCGCAGTACAGAGGATGGACTTGAAGAAGTATTAAG
>CAZQXM010000194.1:0-2504 GCA_964597205.1 uncultured Gammaproteobacteria bacterium | reverse complement strand
GAGGTCTGCAACACCTTTATCCCCAGTTCAAATCTGGGTGCCGCCTCCAATTATTTTTAATTAGCTTTTATTTTTTTGCTCGAAAACATTAAGTAATCTCTCAATACCTTCGACGAATTTAGTAAAGCCAAGATCTTTTACAAAGTCAAGCATTACTCTAAGAAAGCTTGAATTAGCATCGTAACTCAGAGGATCAAGCATATAGTTAACAGAGTCGGCTAAAGCAGGTCTTCCTTTTTCTACTAGACCTTCTTTTAGTAATTGTAATTGTTCATCCATTGGTAAATCTTTTTTAATAGTATCGCTAACTTCTTTTATCACTGCCCAAGTTGCTTTTAGAGCTGGCTTGTCTGCTTCTCTAGTAATACCATCAAAGAAATTTTGTTGGAATAAAGCTGCCGATTGATCGTGTACGCTGATTACATTGTGTAATGTAGTAATAGTATCTAGTGATCTTCTTTCTTTATTGCTTATTTCAGTTACTTTTGCAGCTTCATTAGCAAGAGCAGCTTTATTGGTATTTGTGGCTGTTAGTGTTGTTGCAACTTTAGCTGCATCTCCAAGTAATGTTTCTAATACTCTCCTCTTAGCTTCATCCTTAACAGCATCTGGATAAGCTGAACTATCTATCTTGTTGAGTAAATAAGCAAGCCCTACTAGTTTTCTGTCTGGTTTATCTGAGTTGCTAGCATCAACCCAGACACTCTTAGCATCAGCCTCTCCTGTTCTTATTCTTTCAACTAACGCATGTTCATCAAGCTTTGGTGAATTATGAAATAGAAGCTTGTAAAGCGGTCCAGCGTCTAATTTATCATCTGCGATAGCTAGTTTACGATCTGTCGTGAGTATTGAAGCAAAAAGCGCCTCAACGGTGTTTGGCTGTGTGCGGCCTTGTGATGGTGTCTCAAGTAGATCTTGAATAGGTCTGCTTGAGCTGGCGAGAGCATTCGTTAGATCCTGAGCATGTGCACCTAATGAGGTGAATACTTGATTTGCGCTACCGGCTGTAAAATCTGCTTGACGTTGAAGTACATTCATTGTCGCTACAGTAAATGATCTTGGATCATCTGGTATACCAGCTTCAGGAGATAATCTATCTACTCCAGCAAAGATTCCACTGATGCCTTGGTGATTTGATTCTAAGACTGTTACTTCTTTCTCTATATAAGCTTTCACTTGGAAGCTTGCCATGTGTGTACTAATAGCTGTTAAATTTGGGTAAATTACAAAAGTATCATTGTTTAGAACATCTTGTATTTGTTTAGATACAGCAGCTGGCATCAATGAGCTTGATTCGCTTTTGATGATTGTTTTTAGCATTTCTTTTTGATGACCAATTTTCTTTTTAGCTAGTTCATCTGTAGATTCATGGAATCTTTTCTCTAGTATTGCGTAGGTTTCTAGTAGTTGAACTACTGCCCCTGCTTTTGTCGTGTAACCTGTGTGTAATGGAGTTGCTGGTGCACCCATTTTACCAGCCATAAGATCTACTACAAATCTATCTAATCTGAAAGTATAATCAGCTGTATGTGGTTTTATTTCACGCCCATCTTTATCTCTACCGTAGAGTGCTTTTAATTCATCTTGTGTGATTGTAACTGGGTCAAATCCAGCATTAAATAATGATTCTCTTAATGAACCTAATAGTCCAGGACAGACAGTATCTTTCTTAAGCCTGTGGTGCTCTTTACTGACAATTTCATCGGCGTATATTAATCTTAATCCAGCTCTCTCTTGATCTTGCAATAGCGGATGCTGTTTGTGTTCATAGGGATTGGCTATTATATTTTTTAAAGAAGCTAAATCTTTAACTACACCTAGATGCTCTAGGTAACTATAAAAGGCTTTTTGAAAATGATCACCTTTTTTTAGTTGCTCAAGTGAGTTAGTATGCTTACTTTTAGCCGGATTAGCTTGTCTAATATCTTCTAGATCTTTATGGCTTCTTGCTTTGTCTATGATTGGTCTACTTGCTGGATCAACAAGAGTTTCTGCTAGGTCTAGTATTGCATTTTCGTATTTTTTAATTTCTACCGCATGAGTTGGATCGCTGCTATTTAAGCTTGCTAGATTTCTTCTGCATTCAAGAACTAAGCTTGTTTTTTGATAGAACTCAAGTTTTGCTAGATTGACTGGATCGCTTCCAATTTTTAATCTTGCATTGCCATAATCTTCAAGGCTGGCATGAAGTGATACGTCAAATGGTAATTCTGATCTTAATTGGGCTAGTAAGCCTCCTTCGAAATCTACAACTTGCTCTGGCGTCAGTCCTGTTTTTGCTCTGTCTATAACTTTTTGTGCGAGACTAGAGTTTAGTATTTCGGTACGGGTTGTGGCATTGGCATTAACTAGATCAACGAATTCAGCAGCTTCAAGTGGCTGACCTGCTTTTAACGCCGTTAAAGTTTTGGTTAATTCCCCGGGTTCAATTCCTAGTCTTTTCGAAAGTGTTGCCATTACACCGGTACGTCTATGAAATGCAGGTTGGGGTCTTATTTCGCTGC
>CAZQXM010000193.1:0-2540 GCA_964597205.1 uncultured Gammaproteobacteria bacterium | reverse complement strand
GTTGACTACAACAAATGCTCAGAAGAATTCCAAAACCTTATTAAAGCTGATCTCAAGTTATTATAAAATTATAACTTGACATAACGCGTAATATATTGATATATTATGTAGATATGAGCGATTTAGCGGGAATAAGTAAAGCACCAGCTTCGACATTAAAGAGCCTCATAGCTGCCGCTGCAATTGGTGGAGCAGCCTTCGCTGGCGGTGCTGGGCTAAAGAGTAATCCAGTTCTCACAGGCAAACCTAACACTGATGCTGGTATTGGTGCAGCAATTGGACTAGCCGTATCCTCTGCAATTGCAGGTTTAATATCCAAAGGCAACAACAAACCACGCGAACTTGATCCACTAGTTGGCGCATTAGTTAAAGCCGCCAGTAGACCTTACGAAAAAATTAGCGATCAGCCTCTACTCGGAATGAGCGAATATAACCTATATGATCTCTTGGATAAATTACATTCAGAAGAGTTTGTAGATGCTGTCTCTAGAAGAGATATAAGCCCAAAAACATTAGAGTCCCTAACTGAAGCTATAAAAGCAGTGCTGGTAATAAGCGCTTCCACTGGAAATTATTTAGCAATGAGGGAGATTTTAGATAGATCAAATCTAAAAGCTAGGCAAGAAACAAGAAAAATACCAGAGAATACCATTAACTGGAACTTAGAGAGAAACGCCTTAAATGCCGCCTTCAGCAAATTAGCAACAAACGACATACCTGTACTACAATTAGCCTTAAACCTAATGGCCATACATGCTGCACGCTACCAACTAGAAGCTGGTAATGTTGCTTCTACAGAAGTTCAAGAAGCCATCAAACTAATTTTTAGCACCAAAACCTGTCATGACATTAGAGTAGATCATGCTAACAGAATTTATATGGCTGATGGTCAGGAGAAGGAGCTTCCTCCAATAGAATGGGATGAACCTTTTAATGCTATTGAGATACCAACAAATATAGAGACTCTCAGCGAAATTCTAAGGAAAGGAGAGGAAATGTTGATCAAAAATCGAGCCAGCTCACCTGAAACAATAATGGTAAGAACCTTAGGTGACGATCCCGAGGAGGCGAGACTCTACAACCGCATACACGGTATCGCTCATAATATTGTTGATCTTAAAATACCAAGTCTAATCAACCAAGGGCGTGAGATAACTTATCAGGTAGATTTAAATGGCGTAATTGCTTGCTATGGATATTTATCTAGGATGTTTTCACAGCTAGTAAACCGGAATGCAGAGCAGAGTATCGCCACCTTCGGGGCCGTACGCAAGAAGATTGCTAAGGCAAAAGTACAGTTTCAAGCTACTAAGTAAGGCTATCTTATGGCAGGCGATGGCGACAATAAACTTGAACAGAAGCCGCCGCTAATCCCTGCAGGCCCAGCAATGCAGCCGCCACGAGTAGTAAAATCTACAGTTGTTCCTCCAGCAACAAAGACTGGTAGTTCAAGTGGAACTTCTAGTACAGCTAAAACCAGTGCAAGCATTAGACATATACATCAAGCCAAATTTAAAAGTGTTGAAGATTACTTAGTCACTGTAATTTCAGAAGAAGTAGAAAAACCAGTAAAAGAAGAAGCTGCTCTAGCCAGGCTTTTAATTAACAAAGCAGATAAAGTAATTACAGCAGAAGAGGGCAACCGGAACAGACTGCGTCATGAATTAACTAAGCTTCTTGAAAACCTTATAAGTTCAGGTCTACCTTACCTTAAAACAACAAAACCAGGCAACGAACACTCTTTTACTGAAGAAAATAAAGTTATAGGTCAAATAAAAACTGTTGCAGCTAAAAACACGGCAACTAAAGCTTTTCACAGTAGACTAAAACAACTATCACTACTACTTGCTGAGCTAAATCGTTTCCTCTACCCAAATCTATCAGTAGATATGGATTTGTGCCAAACAGTAGTAGACCTGCATGGTGATCCGATCAGAGTAAAACCAGAAGAAGCAGAAGCAGAACTGCTAGTTGTAAATCACACACCAGGAGGACATAAAACTGTAATTGTTCAAGGAAATGCAGAAGAAGAAGCTGCAGAGCCAGTTAAAGAAATACCAGAAGAAAGAATAAAAGAGTTAATAACAAAATACTCCTTGTCTTTAGATCAACTGCTTGCAAGAAGCTTAGGTTTAGATAGCCATCCTGAATCTTGGGCAACACAACATCAAGAAGAGATTGATAAAGTTTTTGAAGATACTATAGCTAGGCCAAGAGAAGCTCTTAATAACTTTGCTGGACTTTTTGAAAGTGGCGACCCTAAATCCATAACCAAGAGTCTAAAACCCAGATTACTAAGTTTAGCTCTTAGAGAATTGGTTATAGAAGAAATAGAAAAAGAGAAAAAAAATCTAGCCAAAAAATATACTCACGTCGCTGTTGAGGCTACTAAAAACGGGACTGTAAAACTTATGGATTGGTGCTGGGAAAATCCATTCAAAGCTTTATTTCGAGGAGCTATAACGGCTGTAGTAGTGGTATTACTTGGAGATAGAATCGGCACTAGAGAGACAAGAGCAGTAGATACTAGAGGTACGAAC
>CAZQXM010000192.1:0-2562 GCA_964597205.1 uncultured Gammaproteobacteria bacterium | reverse complement strand
AGCCTTAGTTTCTAGTAATGATTTTGCTATTTCTCTTGCTCGGTCTGATTGCATGTATGTTTGATTTTAGCTCGGTTGAGCCGTGACAAGAGGGAAATTTACTAAGATTATCTTAGGCGATAATTCACAAAAATCCAGCCTCAGATACTAGTTCAACCGCTCAGCAGTTAATTATAGAGCAACCTAAAAGCAGCAGGCTATCAAGTCACTAGAGTACCGTTTAAACTACCTTCTTTAGCGTTTTGTATTAGTTCTTATAATTTCTTCGCTAATAGTCTTGATCATGTATTCTAATAATTGTTTTAATCTTGTTTCAGGATAAGAATTTATATCTGCTAGCTTTTTATTTAAAGCATCAATAGCTGGTGTTAAAATTTCTATATAAGAGAACTTGGACTTGGGATTTTGCTGGTTCCAAGCGGCTATATTGTTTCGGAGCGTATGACCAGATCCAAGAGTTAAGACTTTGAATGGGTCTGGATTTTTTGCTATGGTGGTAAGGATATTATTCTCGCGGCATTCGCCTTCTGTTTCTTGGACTAATCTAACCAGTGTTGTAATATCTGTAGTTTTTATTTTTTCATTACCACTTTGAATGGCTTTAAGAAAGTTCCTTGTAGGCGTAGAGAATTTACTGGTAATTGCAGGAAGTTGATCTTGTGAGCTAAGAGCCCTAAGTATTCTAGTGCCGGAGCCTGGTAGTGCATATAGTTGGCAAAGAGCTTTTTTGAGAATGATCATGTCACGCATCCCAAATATAGACCTTGTATGGTTAGGATCTGATTTGAAAGATTGAGCCTCAGGTAGTATTTTCGCTTCTGTGAGTTCTTTATCTATTAGCTCTATATTGTCAATTTCTTCTCTGCTAAATAAATCTTTTGCTATGAGTTCTTCGTTAAAGTCTCTATCTATTTCCTGTATATTTGAGTGCGTAACCCTTGGTTCTAGTTCCATATTATGAAATGCTTCTGTTTCATATGGGTGCTCTTTTGGATCCCATGCCGGTAGAGTTAGAGCCTGTTGTTTATAAGGCAGCAATAATGCTTGATATTCTGCAATAGATCGTTTGTTTAATTCTAATTCAGCAGGGCTCATGCCTTCTGTATAAATTGATTTTAATTTAAATTCAGGTTTAGCCATGAGCTGTCTTATAATATGAGCAGCTTCGCTGCGATAGGCAACAATACTATCCATTACTGCGTTAACAATAGGATTGATAGTTCTATCGCTATTTGTAAGAATATGTGCTTGCTGTATCTGAACTAGACAGAATTTGGCGTCAGGCTCATCGATAATTTTGTTGCATCTTCCAACTACTACACCGTTGGGATCTTTGAACTCCTGAGGTATAGCATCAAAGTAAAATTTTGCGCTTTTACTGGTGGTGTATTTATTGCAAGTTGCAACTATTGCAGGTTGCAACTATTGCAGGTAGAACTAATAGGGCTGCTGTAAAAGCTGATCTTCTAGTAAATAATGGACTTGTTGCTGGTAGAGCTGCTTTATGAGGTGGCCTATGCTTGGCAGTGCCATGACTGCCTGCAGTAGGTCTTATCTTGGGCATACTGTAATTATAGGTTATACCCTCCACATTTCACAAATTTATTTAATCTAGCCAGTTCTTAGGGTATATAGTTTCATATAATTTAAGCTAAATGTCCTTAAACTATATAAAAGCACTTAGCGGAGCTTCTACTCCCGTAATAGCCCTGCCCATAACTATATAATCAGCACCATTTTCTAAAGCAGCGCGCGGAGTTGAGGTGCGTTTTTGGTCGTGACTATCTGAACCAGCTGGGCGGACGCCCGGACAGATTGTAAGAAAATCATTGCCACAGCTGGCTTTGATTATTTTTGCTTCTAGGGGTGAGCAAACCACTCCATCTAGCCCAGCTTGTTTGGCAGATTGGGCAAGCCTGATTACGACTCCTGTAAGTGGACCATGGTAACCAAGCTCAGACTCTATCTTATTCTGATCAAGGCTGGTCAGCATCGTTACAGCTATAAGTTTGGTTTGATTAGCACCAGCATCTACTAGTGCTTGCTTGGCTGCTTGCATCATTTCTATGCCGCCACTTGCGTGCACGTTGATGATTTCAGGCTGGTACTTAGCTAGATTCTTAATACCACCATAAACAGTATTAGGAATATCATGCAGCTTAAGATCTAGGAAGAGCTTAAGTCCGCGTGCGCGCACTACTTCAATAACCTGCTTGCCGTCAGCATAGAATAGCTCTAGTCCTACTTTAACGAAGCGAGGAGCTTTAAGCTCAGCAGTCTCGCTACTATATAATTTCTTAAAAAACTGCTCGCAATCAGCAGCACTAGAGTAGTCCAGGGCGATTATAGTGCGATTTGCTATCTCTTGGGCGCTAAGCATCGGATACTATTCTAGCTTAATTGCCTGTGATTGCTTTCGCAATGACCCCCAGATTCAAGTATAATTTTGCACTGTGGTTAACGCAGCACTAATCCAAGGCAAATCCCAGGGCAATATTAAAGCCAATCTTGAATACTACGCAGCTAGAATTAGAGAAGCGGTTAAGCCGGATACTCAGTTGG
>CAZQXM010000191.1:0-2570 GCA_964597205.1 uncultured Gammaproteobacteria bacterium | reverse complement strand
ATATCCATAACTTATCCTAGGTCTTATCCATTTATTATCCTTGGCATGTTTTTTCAGTGACTCAAGTTTAGGATAGATGACTTCCTTACGCTGGCGGGCGTAGTCGGCATCAGACATCTTGCCTTTAGCCATGCGCCATTGACCGATGATCATTGCTTCGGTGTTCAGGTAGTTCCAAACTTCATCAAGATTAATTTCATCGGGCTCAATAAGCTTGTCACCCCAGAATGGTGGATTAGGAATTTCATTAATCGCGCGAGTAGCCGACAGAGCGCTAGTGAATTTGAGTAATGCTTCATCAGCATTCATCTCACCGACTGTCTCGTAGGCTTGCTGCTCGGTGCCTTCTACTGTTTCGCTGGCGTATTTGCGTGGACTGGTTTTGTAGAATTCAGCTTTTACTGTTTCTAGATCTTCTCCGCTGCAGATTTTCTCCATAAGAGCAAGATCAGTAAAAGCATCGAAACCATAGAACACGGTTCCTTTATAGACGCTAGCGCAATCTTCTTCTACGAATCTGCGCGTGAGAGCCGCGCCGCCCAGTATCACCGGAATCTTATAACCGCGCTCGTTGAGGATCTCTAGATTCTGCTTCATGATTAGGGTTGATTTCACTAGCAGTCCCGACATGCCAATTAAATCAGGTTTATGCTCTTCAAGCGCGCGCAAAATATCTTCTATGGGCTGCTTCACTCCAAGGTTATAAACAGTAAAACCATTATTCGAGAGAATAATATCGACTAGATTTTTGCCGATATCATGCACGTCACCTTTCACGGTGGCGATAACTATAGAGCCGCGTGAATTATCGCCAGCCGCTTTATCCATATACTGCTCGAGGTAGGCGACGGCGGTTTTCATGGTGGTAGCAGACTGGAGCACGAACGGTAGTTGCATCTCGCCAGCACCGAATCTTTCACCGACCACTTTCATGCCATCCATAAGGAATTGGTTGATGATATCCAGGGCTTTATGACCTTTAGCTAGAGCCTTCTCTAAGTCAGTCTCTATGCCGATCTTGTAGCCATCGATAATGCGCTGAGCTAGTATCTGCTCAACTTCCATGCCGGCGTAGTTATCCTTCTTAACGCTATCATCGAGTTTAATATCATCAGCAGAAGCGAGTAGAGCCATGAGGGGATCGTAGGAGCATTCCCCATCAGCAGCGAACTCACGTCTATCGTAAATTAGATCTTCGCAGATTTTAACTACCTTGGGATCGAGCTTAGCTAGAGGAATGATTTTCCTCGCGTTGCAAATTGACATATCGAGCCCAGCTTGAATAGCCTCGTATTGGAACACAGAATTAAGTGGTACCCGTAGCTTAGCATCAAGCCCGAAAGAAATATTACTCAAACCTAGTATGGTTTTAACTTCTGGATGCAAGCGTTTGATCTCACGAATGGCATCGATAGTATTGCGCCCAGCATCGCGCATATCTTCTTCGCCAGAGCCGAGAGTGAAAGTGAGAGTGTCGTATATAAGATCGTTAGGGTTAACGCCGTGTTTATTAACGAGCAGGTCGTAAAGCCGCTCAGCGACTTGAATTTTACGCTCTAAGGTTTTAGCCATGCCAGTTTCTTCGATAGTGAGCACCACTAATGCTGCACCGTATTGATTAGCTAGAGCAGCGATCTGCGCGACCCTCTCTTCGCCGTCCTCAAGGTTCACCGAGTTGATAATTGCTTTACCAGAGATCAGTTTGAGCGATGCTTCAAGTACGTTAAACTCGGTGCTATCAACCATGATAGGAATATTCACTTCGGTGTTGATGCGACGAATCAGCTCAGTCATATCGGCTTCTTCATTGCGCCCGACATAAGCTGTGCAGACATCAAGCACATGTGCGCCTTCTTCGACTTGATCTTTCGCAAGATCCACCATCGCTTCGAAATCTGATTTAGCTAATAATTCTTTGAAGAGTTTGCTGCCGTTAGCGTTAGTGCGCTCGCCGACTATTAGGGGGCGCGGTTCAGTGATCATCGGTACAGAAGAGTAGAGGCTGGCAACAGAATTTTGTGGGCTATCAGGTTTTTGCACTCGTGGTTGAGAGCGCAGAAACGAGCCGTCGGGCTCGTTTCTGCTACTACGTTGTGGGAGCGCATTAACCGCCTCGGCTATGTGCTTAATATGCTCGGCTGTAGTACCGCAACAGCCACCAACTATATTTACGCCTTGGTTAATCACGAAATTCTTCAGCTCAGAACTAACATCCGAAGGACCGAGAGGAAAATGCGCATGCCCGCCCCTATTCTCTGGTATCCCAGCATTCGGGAGACAACTAAGCATAAAAGGACTATTCTCGGAAAGATGTTTGATGTGACTTAACATCTCCTTGGGTCCGGTAGCGCAGTTCATACCGACTATGTCTATAGGGTAAGCAGAGATAGTAGTGAGCGCAGCAGCTATGTCAGTACCCACTAGCATGGTGCCAGTAGTCTCTACTGTTACTTGCACGCTAATTGGATATCGCAGTCGAGTGCTAAGTCCAGTGCGCGGACGATGCTTAGTGTCGCGTGAGTAAAGAACTGCGCGCGGGTATTTTTTGAGTAGCTCATCGTCACTGAGAT
>CAZQXM010000190.1:0-2574 GCA_964597205.1 uncultured Gammaproteobacteria bacterium | reverse complement strand
TTCGACACCATAGAAAGCGCCCTCAGAGAGCTAGCTGAAGGACGCATGATTATTGTTGCTGATGATAGCGACAGAGAAAACGAGGGTGATTTAATTTGTGCTGCTGAGAAAATAAACCCTGAGATTGTCAATTTTATGGCTAATCATGGGCGTGGTTTAATTTGCCTAGCGCTTGATTCAGCGACCACCTCACGCTTAGATTTAAACCAAATGGTTAGCTCTAACAATGAGAGTATGAAGACTGCTTTTACAGTTAGTATCGATGCTAAAGAAGGAATCAAAACTGGTATTAGTGCTGCTGATAGAGCAACTACTATTCAAGTAGCGGTAGATCCTAGATCTAGCGGACGCGATCTTAATAGACCAGGGCATATATTTCCTTTGCAAGCAGTTGATGGTGGGGTCTTGCGCAGAGTTGGTCACACGGAAGCGGCTGTAGATCTTGCTCGCTTAGCGGGTCTTAAACCTAGTGGTGTTATTTGTGAAATTCTCAAGGATGATGGAGAGATGGCACGCAGAGATGATTTATTCGAATTCGCTGCCAAGCATAATTTGAAATTCATCACCATCGCTGACCTAGTCTCATACAGGCTTAAACGTGAACGTTTTGTGCACAGGGTTTCAGAAACTAAACTTGATGACAACTGTACTGTCTATAACTACCGTGATCAAATCTCTGATACTGATAATTTGGCTTTTATCTATGGTGATCTCAGTCAAATCATTAGCAGTAATGAACCAGCCTTAGTGCGCATACATCAAGCCAGCAGTGCTAAAGATTTATTCGGAATTATGAGCGAACACTCAAGCCTATTAGCTAAATCACTACGTGCTATAAAACAAAAAGGCTCAGGAGTGGTGGTTTACTTAGATGCTCAGCAAAGCAGCACTAAGGGTACTGGCGATAGCGCTAAGCATTTCGGCGAATTTAAAGACTATGGAGTTGGAGCTCAGATACTCTCAGATTTGGGGCTTAGTAATATAGAACTGCTCAGCAATAAACCACGTAAATTCCACGGGCTTGATGGTTATGGCATTAATATAGTGAGGTTCTCGGGAGTAGCATAATCGACACCGACGTGTCGATTATGCGCTTGCGTGGACGAGTGCATAATGTAAGACTTCGCTAGTATAATGAAGTCTTATGCTGGATTGCATTTTCTGCAAAATCATCAAAGGCGAAATCCCTTCTAATAAAGTTTACGAAGATGAGCAGATACTTGCTTTTCACGATATTAGTCCAGCTAGTAAAACTCATGTCTTGCTCATCCCCAAAACCCACTATGACTCACTGAGAGAAGCTGATAAAAACGCCTTAGGTGAATTACTTTATAGAGCTAAAGAACTAGCAAAAGAACTAGGTATTAGTGAAACAGGTTTTAGAACAGTAATTAACACCGGTAAAGATGGCGGGCAGACTGTAGGGCACCTGCATTTACATCTACTCGGTGGTAGAGCCCATCATTGGCCGCCAGGATAAATCAATGCGAAAAATCACAGCTATCACTCTAGCCAAAGCAGTTGCAAAATTAACTAAAACTCTAAACCTCGGTTCAGGTTCAGCTTTGCCAGGACGCATAGCTTTAGCCATCTATCCCAATTTACTAAAAGACTTCAAAGAAGAAATAAACAAAACTGCACACGCTCAAACCATCAAAACCATCTCTGTGGTAGTAACTGGCACTAATGGCAAAACCACAACAACTGGTCTACTAGAACAGATGTTAGAAGATTCTGGTTACAGCAATATCACTTGCAATCATGAAGGTGCCAATCTTTACTATGGAGTAGTCGCAGCTTTCGTGATGAATACGAATCTGAGCGGTAAGCTTAAAAGTCCGCACTATATTATCGAAGCTGATGAAGCCGCGCTCGCTGCTATTAGCGCAGTCCTTAAACCTAAAATCATTATAGTTACTAATTTATTTAGAGACCAATTAGATAGATTCGGCGAACTAGATAGTACCCAAAAGCTCATCACGAAAGGTATTGAAGCGAGCTATACTACAAGCGATTCAGCACCAGCATTAGTATTGAACGCCGATGATAAACGTGTCTATGAAATCGCTAAACAGCTAAAACAAAGACATCTATTTAGCCTTAAAGCTGCAAGTGCTATTAGCAATTTAGATTCTGCTGACAAGAATTATCAAGCCCATACGGAGAATAATGAAACACTAACTACCGTACAAGTAGAGCATGAAGGACTTGATGGTAGTGATCTTAAAATCAGTTCTAGTATTTTTGATTCTCAAGACTATGAACTACATCTTAGATTGCCTGGACTTTACAATGCTTATAATTTTGCCGCGGCTGCTACTGCTGCTAAATTACTAGGTCTTAGCCCTGAACAGATCAAATCTAGCCTAGATCACTATCACTGTAGTTTTGGTAGAGCTGAAACTCAAACTATGCAAGGCGTAGAGGTGCAGACCTTCTTGATTAAAAATCCAACCGGTTGCACTGAAGTTCTAAAACTCTTAGAGAATAATCAAGATGCGGATTTTTTGGTTGCTATCAACGATAACTATGCTGATGGCAGAGATGTCTCCTGGCTCTGGGACGCTGAGTGGC
>CAZQXM010000189.1:0-2581 GCA_964597205.1 uncultured Gammaproteobacteria bacterium | reverse complement strand
ACCGCCAATCCCATACTTAATAAAGCCCTCGACGGTCAGCGCATCAGCCCAGCTGAAGCACTTGAGCTTTTCGAGACAGCTAGCATTTTAGATCTTGGCTACGTGGCTAATGAAATTCGCCGCCGCAATCATCCTGATACTGAAGCGACTACCTATGTGGTGCAGCGTAATGTTAACTATTCTAATGTCTGCACGGCTAGTTGTAGTTTTTGTGCTTTCTATACTTACCCGAGTCTCGAGAAAGAAGGCGTACATTACGACGCCAATATCGAGCGTGACGAGCGCAAGAAAACTAACCCTGCCTACGTGCATCCTTATTCTGTACTGCGCCAAAAAATCCAAGAGTTAGTGGATATAGGCGGCACTGAGGTCTTGCTGCAAGGTGGTCACAACCCTAGTCTAGGACTGGATTATTACATCGAGCTATTCAAGCAAATCAAATCTGATTTCCCGGGTATCACTCTGCACGCTCTTAGCCCATCAGAGATTAACCATATCGCCGAAAAAGAAATTACACCGCCTGAAGAATATGGTGACGGCACTAAGCTTAGTAAAATCTATAAACCTAGCGATGAGGATATTCGCAGTGTGCTCACTAGCCTTAAAGCTGCGGGCATGGATTCTCTGCCTGGTGCTGGTGCTGAGATACTCACCGAGCGCGTGCGCAAAATCATCGCCCCTAAGAAAATCACTTCTCAGCGCTGGTTAGATATTATGGAAATCGCTCATAGTCTGGGTCTTAAGTCATCAGCGACTATGATGTACGGGCACGTCGATACCTACGAAGATAGAGTAGAGCATATGCAAGTCTTGCGAGATCTGCAAGATCGCAGCCATGGGTTTACGGCTTTCGTCTGCTGGAATTTTCAGCGCGGCGAGACTCCACTGAGCCGCATTATGGATGGCTACAGCGCTAAAGGTACTCTGCCAGAGTATAACGAGAACTCATCAGGCGAAGATTATTTACGCACACTTGCTATCGCGCGTATATTCCTCGATAACTTCAAGAACTTTCAAGCCAGCTGGGTGACTCAAGGTCACGAGCTAGGTCAAGTCTCTCTAGATTTCGGTTGCAACGATCTTGGCGGCAATATGATGGAAGAGAATGTAGTTTCTGCTGCTAACACCACTCACAGTGCCAGTGTTAATGAGATGCGCTACTATATCGAAGCTGCTGGACGCAAAGCGGCGCAAAGGGATACACAGTATAACTTAGTCTAAGCTTTAATCGGCTTCAACCCCAATAATTCAGCTATCACTGACTCATCAGCTTTATAACTAGTTTCATCAAGTTTGATTTGATCTATTGCTGTAGTCGGATCTTTAAGCCCGTTACCAGTAAGAATACAAACAGCTGTGCTCTCTGGCATAATTTTGCCGGCGTGAGCTGCTTTAATCAAACCAGCTACACTCGCTGCTGAAGCCGGCTCGCAACCTATACCTTCACAAGCATGCAGAGTACGGTACGCTTCTAATATCTCTTCATCACTAACAGCATCTATAAGTCCGCCCGACTCATCACGCGCCTCTTCTGCTTGCTTCCAGCTGGCTGGATTACCGATACGTATCGCTGTGCCGACAGTCTCTGGATGTTCAAATATCCTACCTTGCACTATTGGTGAGGCTCCTAACGCCTGAAAACCCATCATCTTAGGACGCGCATGCGGGTTACGCACATATTCTTTGAAGCCAGCCCAGTAAGCTGTGATGTTACCAGCATTACCAACAGGGATGCAGAGATAATTAGGAGCAGCTTGCAGCTCATCACAAATCTCAAACGCACCAGTCTTCTGTCCTTGGATACGATAAGGATTCACTGAATTGACAAGTTCAATAGGATATTTATCAGCAAGCTCGCGCACTATGGTTAGAGCCGCATCGAAGTTGCCTTCTATCTGTATAACTTTAGCGCCGTGGATCAATGCTTGCGAAAGCTTACCGAGAGCGACATAGCCAGCAGGGATAAGCACATAGCAATCCATCTCGTAGCCCATAGAACGCGCGCGCGCAGCATAAGCAGCAGCAGAAGCGCTAGTGTTGCCGGTGCTAGCACAGATGATGCGCGTAGCTTTTTTAGCTACAGCATGCGAAACCGCCATAGTCATACCACGATCTTTAAAAGAACCAGTAGGATTTAAACCTTCGAGTTTCAGATAGACTTTAAGTCCATTAACTTTAGTTAGCTTCGCTATATGCGGCGCTTCAATCAGCGGAGTATTACCCTCATTAAGAGTAATAATCGGTGTCTGGTTATTAACCGGGAGATAATTAGAATAACGTAGAATGCTGCCTCTGTACATGCTTAACTGATTCTATCAAATATTGCGAAAATTATCGCAAAGTATAGATTATGCACTCACGTTGACAGCGCAAAAACGTGACGTCGGTCACGTTTTCGCTCAGGCGAAATAAAAATAAAGTAAGGCTGCCAGCGCCACTCTATATATCACAAAACCTCTCAGCGATTGAGTTTTAAGGAACTTAATCAAAAAATCTATAGCGAGGTAACCGGAAACAGCGCTAACCAGAAAACCTAATCCTAAGCTGCTGTAACTAAGTTGAATCCCGGTCTCTGCCATAT
>CAZQXM010000188.1:0-2599 GCA_964597205.1 uncultured Gammaproteobacteria bacterium | reverse complement strand
ACATGTTTTTCAATATTAATTTTCATATTATCAACACCATACTACTGTTCTTGATCATGCTTAAAGTCTTTGAAGGACCTGAAGCAGCAATAGCTAGAACTAATTCTTCTAAGCAATCTGGTAAATTTAAAAATTTCAAAGAGAAATCTATTGCTAAAGCTACTGTTGGCACAGAGCTAAGTCAAAGCAGAACTATATTTCTAGCATTTATCATTGCCCTACTCTGGACAGTGCACCCACTACACTCAGAAGCAATCAATATGCTAACGTCAGGGGTTGGCTTTTTATGGGCAACTTTCTTCTGCTTATCAGCATTTACTATCAATCTTTACTGTAATGACTATAACAAGCTTGGCGACCTACTCTTGCTACTATGGAGTTGTATTAGTTTTGCTATAGCCTACTGCGGATCAGAAATGGCGATTATCGGTCCTTTCTGTTTATTACTATTCTACATATATCGCAAGCTAGTGTTTAACCGTGATATAGACTGGGGTAAGACTATATTAGCTTTTTTTAGTATCTATATCTATAGCAGCCATCGCTCATCAATAGTAAGTGAAAGCCATGCTTTAATAAGCAATCAATTCTCTGAATTCATGGAAAGATTAACAGTAATAGCTCCCGAGATATTTTTCCATTACATCAAGCTCTTCTTCTATCCAGCAGTACTTAGCGTCGATCAACACCACCAAGTTATTATCGCTGACGCCTATAGCCCATATCACTTATTGTGTTTTGGAGTCGCAGCTTTATTTGTTATTAGTATTTACTACTACTTCAATCAAGGACTTAAAACCCCTGATACTAACTTCACACAAAGACAAGCATATTTCGTAATATCCTTCGCTATCATCCTTACCGGATTGAGCATTGGTATTGCTTTAAACATACTGCCACTCTACGTTCTAGCACGCGACAGGTACACATATTTATTCTGCCTAGGCTTAACTACCACAGTTGTATTTCTAATCTACAACTATCTATATCTAGGGAGAAACAATCCGATACAACTAGATACAGAACTTAGCCTAGATAAAGCCAATCAACGCGACAAAATAATTATCGGTCTAGCACTCATAGCATTGATAGCTTTTAGTGTTAGAGCTTTTATACGTAACCTAGACTGGCACGATGGTGAAAAAATGTGGAACTCCACTATCAATAGCGTTCCGAATGATCCTGGCGTACAACAAGTTTGGCGCTCTAGGCTACTAGACTACTATAAAGATCCTGGTACCAAGACCTTCAGACCAGATCCTATTCTCTATGCTAAAGCCAATAGAGATTTTGATAACTTCGTTCAGGATTACAAGCTTAATGAGATGGATACCTACAAAGCTTACAAAGAAAGAGCTGAAAAGAATAAAATGTGGGATAAATATGCTTATTCTGGACGAAAAACTATATCCTCTGGCTTATTCTTCTTAGCTATGAAAGCTAGTAATCAAAAGCAATATAAACGAGCATTCGATTTGTTTAGACTAGGGCATAATTACTACCCTGAGCATTTCCAGATCAATATTAATCTACTGGTACAACTGCATGACAAAGATCCTAAGGCTACAGACTACTTGATTAAGATCATGGACCAAGAAGCGACTCATAACCCTTTCTTAGCCAAAGGATTTATGGATACCTTGCACTTGATTCGCAGTCCTTACTACTACCAATTGGCTAAGAAATATCGCGACCTAAACCCTAATACTCAAGTCTTCGATGTTTTCTTATTCAATGCCTCATTCTTAAGCCAAAGATACGATGAAGCTTATGAAGCGGCTAAACGTATCGTAAGAAAATATCACGAAGAAAAGAGCTTCGATCAATACATCAAAATGTATGAAGCTGGAAAATTTAGAGCCAAAGTACAAGCGTGATACTAAGGTTACTACTAATATTAATAATCAGCTTGAGTGGACTAAGTGTTCAAGCTGATCAGGTTGAACTAGAAAGTACAGATTACCAGATCAAACCCTATGACCAGATCACTATGACACTGAAAAATAGTGATGGTAATAGTGAAATAGTAGTAAATAAGCTACCCGTCTTAGCTAACGGTCATATAGTTTTGGAACGTTTTGGCGAAGTCAATGTACAGGGTTTAACTCTAAAAGAACTTAAAATCTTGTATCCAAACGCTGAATTTATCATCTATCATCAAAACAAATCAATAGCGGTAATCGGTGAAGTGATGAAACCTGGGGTTTATCCACCAGAAAATATAACTACTATCTATGATGCTATTGCTAGCGCTGGCGGCTTTACTAGGCTCTCTAATAAACGCCGAGTGAAAGTTGTACATCAATATCGAGATGGTAGAAGAGAAATATATATGATAAATTTCCCGAAAGAAGTTTTTAAGGCTTACGATAAAGGTATTGGCGAACATAGATATTTAGTTCACGAAGGGGATTTAATCTCAGTACCTAAGAGCCGTTCAAAACAGTTTCAAGCATTCTTAACGGGTTTGTTTAACACTATAATTCAAGTATCGACTATCGGACTAATCTCTGGCTCAATTAGCGCAGCGATTAATTGAGCAAAATCGTGACCGACGTCACGATTTTGCGCTGCCGTGGGCGAGTGCACCATCTAAACT
>CAZQXM010000187.1:0-2628 GCA_964597205.1 uncultured Gammaproteobacteria bacterium | reverse complement strand
AGTTCTTCTAAAATCTGGGTAGGTAATATTTATGACCGATGCATATATTGTAGATTTAGTTCGCACACCGCTTGGCAGAGGAAAGATGGGATGTTCTTTATCAGAATTACACCCAGCTGATTTAGGTGCTGTTCCTGTGCGCGCGCTAATCGAGCGCAACAAACTCGATCCAAAACTTATTGATGATTTGATTTATGGTTGCGTTACGCCAGTTGGCGAGCAAGGCATGAATATCGCGCGCATAGTTGCGCTGCTTGCGCTGACAGAATCTGTGCCGGGTGTTCAGATTAATCGCATGTGCAGTTCTGGTATGCAGTCTGTTGAGATGGCTTCGCAAGCTATTAAAGCTGGTGATGCTGATTTGATTATCGCTGGTGGAGTTGAGAGCATGAGCCGCTGCCCTATGGGTGTTGATGGTATGCCACTACCGATGTCTCCTAATCAAGGAACCACGCTCGCTGAGAGCTATTTGAAGAAGTATAGTGTTAAATCTATGGGTCAGTCTGCTGAGATGATCGCAGAGAAATGGGGTTTTACTCGTGATCAATTAGATGATTACGCAATTGAGTCACACCGCAAAGCCTACGCTGCGCAGCAAGCAGGATATTTCGATAAAGAAATTGTTGCTGTTGAAACGCCGAGCTTCGGACTTGTAAATAAAGATGAAGGTATAAGATCTAGTGTTGATAAAGCTAAGATGGCAACTCTTGCTACTCCATTTAAAGATGGTGGTGTGGTGACTGCTGCTACTGCTTCGCAAATCACTGATGGTGCTGCTGCGGTTTTGCTTGCTAGCGAAAAAGCACTCAGTAAGTATGGTCTAAAGCCACGCGCGCGCATAGTGAAGACATACGTCTGCGGTAGTGATCCTGAGATGCAACTAACTGGTCCAATTCCAGCAACTAAAAAAGTTCTAGAACTAACTGGTTTGCGTGTTAGTGATATTGATCTATTCGAGATTAATGAAGCTTTCGGTTCTGTTGTCTTAGCTACTGTTCAAGAACTGCATATTCCGATGGAAAAAGTAAACGTTAATGGTGGTGCTATAGCTATGGGTCACCCATTAGGTTGTTCAGGAGCGCGCATACTAGCTACATTAGTTAACGAACTTGAGCGCCGTAACTTAAAACGCGGACTATTAACCATGTGTATTGGTTTTGGTATGGGTATTGCTACTGTAGTAGAGCGCGTTTAAGTCAATCTTAGGGTCGGGGGGATCCTTCGCTTCGCTCAGGATGACGTTTTAAGACACCGCTTTAAAATACAACTTAGTTATAGTCGGTAGAACTTGCTCCTCGTCGTAGCCATCAGCTCCGCGCTCCAGTACTGCCATAGCGACAGATTCGATCATGCCAGCAATGGCGACAGCGGCGATCTCGAAGTTCACACCTTGAACTCGGCTTTTAACTAGTATGTGGCGAGTACGCTCGATTAAGCGAGAACGCATCGCAGAATAATCACGGCGAAAATCTGTGTCAGTCTCAGCAAGCTCGCGGCTGAATTTAATTACCGCAGCATTATTCATGAAGCTCTCGAAAACGGCTTTAAGATCTTTACGTAGTGCACGGTAAGCGCCGCGTCCGCGTCCGTATTCTTGATTAAGATCAATGCCACCGTGAGCAGCGGTGTAGAGATCAGCTTCAACTTGCGCGACTAGCGCGTAGAATACATCTTTCTTATCGCGAAAATATAAATAGAAAGTACCGTAACCCAGTTCAGCGCGCTTCACTATGTCGTGCACTGTGGCGCGGTGAAAACCTTTAGTGCTGAAAACTTCTTTGGCTGCCGAGAGAACTTTATCGCGAGTTTGTTTGGCTTTGCGGGTCTTGAGGTCTGGAGTGACGGTCGCCATAGCTAATCATCATAGCAAAAACTGAGGAATTTTGCCGCAAGCCTCAGAAAACCCCAAAATCAGCTATTATTAGGGCTGGTGCAGAGTTCCTTAAAAAGACTAATAGCCGAATCAAAGCCGCAACATGGGCTATTTGCTTTCGCTATGCTTTGCATGCTTTTTGATGGTCTGGCTAATGTGCTGCCATCGTGGATAGTAAAGATCTCTATCGATGGCTTAGCAGCACTAGAAAAAGGCGCTAAGAGTTTTGATTTACTCCCGACTCAGCTGCGTAAGATTCCGCAGTTAGATTTAAGTCATTTTAATTTTGAACTTGAGACAGTTAATCTAGCGGTGGTTCTGCCATTGATTATTGTCGCGGTTTTTGCTTTAGAGGGTTTGGCGAAGTTCCTTTATATGTATCAAGTGCGCAAGATAGGAGTGCTAGTCTCGAGAGATCTGCGCGAGAAATTCCACGCGCATCTTAATAAACTATCTCTAAGCAGTCAGAGCAAATATGAATCAGGTTCACTAGTCTCTATAGTTAGTAGTGATTTGAATAACTTACAGTCTTGGCTAGCCGAGAGTATTAGTAATTTATTTAATGATGGTTTTAAGGCTTTATTTCTCTTTATCTGGCTTTTGATGCTCGATTGGAAACTCACTCTGCTAACGGCT
The DNA here is from genome assembly GCA_964597205.1 of uncultured Gammaproteobacteria bacterium. GTDB lineage: Bacteria > Cyanobacteriota > Vampirovibrionia > LMEP-6097 > LMEP-6097 > CAYUFH01. Next base: position 119 of record CAZQXM010000187.1, on the reverse strand, counting down.
TTGGTGCTGCCATTGTTCGCGCTGCCGGTCGCTAAGCTTGGTAAATCTATACGTAACTATAGCCGTAAAGGGCAAGATCACATAGGTAGCATCGCGACTTTTATCTCTGAAACTCTAGC
>CAZQXM010000186.1:0-2637 GCA_964597205.1 uncultured Gammaproteobacteria bacterium | reverse complement strand
AGTTCTCTCATCGTAAGAGTAAGTCCCCATGTAGATAATGTGGTTGATAGGTTGCCAGTGTAATTGGAGTGATCCATTTAGCTAAGCAATACTAATCGGACGAGGGCTTTTTTTTCTTTTTCTTTTTTACAAAAAGAATTATTTATGTGTGCAAATGAAATTGTGATTTCTGAGCACTCGTGAGGAGTGAAAAATTAGACCTAGAATATACGTCAAAATATGCAGTTTTTAGTTTACAGATTTTTAAATGAATAAGATTAGGCTTGCGTTTATTTCTTTATTACTTACGTCTGGGATGGCGTTGGCAGTTGAGATTCAACCTATAAATGTGCAGAATGCATATATTGATACTGAGAATGACTGGCAGATAAAGGTTGACTATAGTTATTTTAGGGATCATTATCGTTATGATTCAGGGATATACAGCGCTAATTTTGCAAGTAGCATGATGGAAATACCGCGGCTTGATGTTCGCAAATCTTTTGCTACTAGTATTCCAGTACGCATAGGACTTAATACTTCTCTAGCTCTTAGCTCTAATAAAGCATCTTATAGCTTTGACTTTGGTGGTACTCCTTATGGAGGGGAGTTAGAGTCTGGTAATTTGGGTTTTAGTAGTTTGGGGCTAACTTTGGAAGCAGCTTTTATTAATGATAAAGATTTCGCACTAGCTGGCTATTTAAATCAGCACTTTCATTTTGAGAATTTTGCATCTGTTGCTTTGCGTCCAACTAGCGGTGCTAACGGATATGGCTTCCAGACTGGTTTAGAGTTGTCTAAAAATCTTGCGAAGAGTTTGAAAGTGTATAGTAATTTGGGTTATAGATTCGATGTTCTTGAAAGTGGCGAGACTGGTGATTCGTTCTTAGAGCACTCGTTTGTTTATTGGAATGAAGTTGTTTGGGATACTGGTCATACAGTGAATCCTAGTTTGGGTATACTCGGGAGTAAAACATTTGGTGATATTCAAGGCAGTACTGATTTAAGGATAGTTCCTGGATTGGTTACTAGTTTCGGTAAGAATGATGAGATTCAACTAAGACTGTCTGCTCCTATTGGTCTTAATGAAACTAGTACTGATTTTGGTGTGCAGGTTGGGCTCTTGATGCTTAGATAGTTATTTGGTTTTCTTAAGACCAGCGATATAGGTGCTAATAAAACTTTCAAGAATGGCAGTCGCTGAGCCGCCTTTAACGCTAGACAGCTTCTGGGTTAGAGCCAGGCTGGTAACGCCATGAATCCCAGACCAGAGTACTTGAGATTGGATGCGAGCTTCTTTAGCATCGTTAGTGTATTTGAGTAGAATCTCATCGACAGTACTAAATATAGCTTCGATTTGTTCGCTGTACCATTTAGGCAGTTCGTTATCCTCGCTATAGCTCAATTCAAAAATTGCACGCCAGCGTTTAAGATTGCGCTTAGCGTAATCCATATAGGCATGCGCAATATTTTCAATAGCTGTATTGGGTTTGCCTTTAGCAGCAGCAATAGCTTTCACTAGAGCAGCGTGGATTTCTTCTAGAGTATTAGTGTTGACGCGCAGAATTAATTCGTCGATGCTACTAAAAAATATATAAATGCTACCTGGGGTATAGCCGATCTTGGTTGCGATTTTGCGGGCGCTAACACCACTGGCACCTTCTTTGACCAGCATAGTTTCAGCGGTTTTAAGGATGAGAGCTTCTAATTGTTCGCGTTTAAGCTCGCTGCGTCTTGCCATACAAATGCTCATTATAGCTGGTAAATATTACAGTGTTCAATATTCAATTTAACAATGTTGAATTACTGGTAAATATAAGTTGATTTAACTTTACAATTGCAGTTTATACCGCTAGGATTAAAGTATGGATGACACACAGATACTTATTATCGGTGCTGGAGTGACTTTGCTAGTCATAGTATTAAACTTGCTCGGTTTTATTTCATTACCACTTATTGTGCGCCAGTTTATTAAACCTAAAGTAGTTAAAGCTGAGCCAGCTGCTGAGTAGAATACTTCCGAAACCGCCAATAACTGCGTTACGCTCGCCCTCACAATGCTCACATATGTTTTAATATGCTCCGCTTGCTCGGGCTCGCAAGCCTTGTTCTTGACGGTTTCAAAAGCATTCTAAATCAAATAAAACAAAAGAGCAGCACCCTAAGGCGCTGCTCTTCGATTGTTTAAGCTACTATGAGCTTACTTTAAGATTGAATATGGATTGTAACTAGTGAAGTTACCGCTAAGAGCTAAGCTATCAGCGCTAAGTGGATGATCATAACCGATAGTAAGACCATCAGTAGCACCCTTAACAACACCTGTTACTGAACCAGTAGTAAGACCTAAAGCGAAACCAACTGGTAAACCAATTGTAGTTCCGATTAAACCACCACCAAGAGCATCAGTAGTTGAATGACTGTATTCAGTAGCTTTAGAAAAACCACCTCTTACAAGACCCATAGTTGCACCAACTGGTACGCCTACAGTAACCCCTATGATTTTGTGTGCAAAGTCAGTTAAATCAACTGCTTGTGCTTGTAGTAACTGTGTGCTTAATACTAGAGTGATTGCGATTGTGCTAATTATACGTTTCATATTGTTTCCCCCTTTATGTTTCGTATAGACAGATTATGCCCTTGCTTTAAGCAAGATAACCG
>CAZQXM010000185.1:0-2640 GCA_964597205.1 uncultured Gammaproteobacteria bacterium | reverse complement strand
TTATTAAAAGCTGTACCCTTAGTTATAGCTGACTCAGACTTTACTGTTGCAGAACTAGCGTCCTTTTGACGTTTGCGTTTTAACTCTTCAGCTCTTCTTGCATCAGCCTTAGCTTTAGCTGCGCGACTGGCTTCTTCATTAGCTAGCTTCTTAGTTCTTTCATTTTCAGCACAAACAGCCTCTGCTAATTTAGACAAATCTGATGGCTTCCAAGCCCCACGCTTATATTGTTCAATAATGACCCTGCCCTCAAGCTCTCTTGCTCTAAATCCTTCTACTAATTTACGACCATCAGGGCCTAAAATAACACCTAAGTCGTTAAAGCTAGAAGTTCTAAGAAGAGGAAATCGCTGAAGCAACTTAGCATCAATAATTAGGGGCTTAGCAACTGTAGTACGAGGATTAGCTCCATGACCACCACCAGCTCCTCTAGATTCCGCGACCTTATTCATCGATTAGTAAATATACTATTTAAAGCCCATCCAAGTCAAGATAAACAGACATTAAATTATAACTTTATTCGAATGAAGCCGAAAACACGAGGGCTTGCTCTCGTGATGAGGCGAGAGAAGACCAGCAGCGCCGTTTAGGCGCGGCGTCATAATAATCATAACTACAAAAAACCCCTCCAGTAATACATGTTACGATTAAAGTCTTGCCTATAAGTACTACTAGATTACTAATTAGTTGCCCTGATCAGCCAGGGATAGTCCAGGCTGTTAGTGGCTTTATAACCAGCAATGGCGGCAATATTATTGATTTGCAGCAATATTCTTTAGGACTAGATGCACATTTCTTTATGCGCCTAGTTATAGAATCAGCAGGCAACTTTAAGCAAGAACTAGGAGAACTTCAAGAAACTTTTAAACCCATAGCACTTAGATACGATATGGATTATAGCTTCGCGCGCACGCGCAAACGCATGGCGATCTTAGTTTCTAAATATGACCATTGCCTCTATGACGTCTTACTCAAAAAACAATACAAAGAGCTAGATGTCGAAATCCCTATCATTATCAGTAACCATCCTGATCTTGAGCCTGTCGCCAAGATGTTTAAAATCGATTTTGCTTACTTACCTATTAAAGGCGAGAAACGCGAGCAAGAAAAACAAATCATCAGCTTACTTAAATCACACAAGATCGATTACATCGCGATGGCACGCTACATGCAAATACTAACGCCTGAGTTTACTAGTGAGTATCCTCATCGCATTATTAACGTGCATCATGGTTTCTTACCTGCCTTTAAAGGTGCGCGTCCATATCATCAAGCCTACGATAAAGGTGTCAAGATTATCGGCGCAACTGCACACTACGCGACAGAGGATCTTGATATGGGACCTATCATAGAGCAGGATGTAATCGCCGTTGGACACAGGGACACAGTTGATGATTACATCGCCAAAGGTAGAGACATAGAGCGCAGAGTTTTCACCAAAGCTCTTAAAGCACACGCAGAAGATAAAGTCATAAGCTACCAAGGGAGAACTATAGTTTTTGATTAAAAGTGAAACCAATAAAGCAATAATTGCTAGATTAGCCGAGCGCTACTCCAGTATTGAGCTTGGCGAACGCGAGACTATAGTACGTAAGATTATCTCTGAGGTTAAGGCTCAAGGTGACACAGCGCTAATGAAATACAACCAGGAGTTTGACAATTACTCTGGCAGTCTCAGACAAGAACCAAGTAAGGTCAAGATAGACAATAAATTAGAAGCTGCTATTATTGAAGCTAAATCACGCATAGAAAAATTCCACTTAGAAGAGATGCGTGCCACTCGACTTAATAAAAACTGGTCATTTATTGGTGAGCTTGGTGAGAATTTAGGCGTTAATTACCAGCCCTTAGACTCAGTAGGCATCTACATTCCAGGTGGTCAGGCTCCTCTACTCTCCACCGTACTAATGACTGCTATTCCAGCTCGCATCGCTGGAGTTCGGCGCATAGTAATGGCTAGTCCTCCTAACCGTGATGGCGGCATTCACCCGGTTATATTAGCGGCAGCTCGCATCGCTAATATCGACGAGATCTACGCTGTCGGTGGCGCCCAGGCGATAGCGGCTCTTGCCTATGGTACTGAAACTATAAGTCCTGTCGATAAGATAGTCGGACCAGGCAATATATTTGTCAGCATCGCCAAAAAAGAAGTATTCGGCAAAGTCGGGATAGATGGTATCTACGGACCTAGCGAGCTCGCGATAGTGGCTGATGACTCAGCGAAGCCAGAAGAAGTTGCTGCAGACGTGCTTAGCCAGCTAGAACACGGCTCTGGACTAGAATCTACCTTAGTTATAAGTTTCAGCACTAAGCAGCAAGCTGCAATCATTACTGCTGTAGAGACAGCCATCAATAATCTTAGTAAACACAAAAACGACAAACAAATTCAAACCATTAGAACTAGCTTTAGTAAATGGAGTGCTGTTCTAGTTGCCGAGAACTTAGAAGAAGCAGTAGAGCTAATTAATCTTTATGCCCCAGAGCACTTAGAATTACAACTAGAGAATGCTCGCGATTTCTCTACTAAAATCAAAAACGCTGGCGCCATATTTATCGGATCCAATTCTTGCGAAAGTCTCGGTGACTATTTGGCTGGACCTAGCCACTGCCTGCCAACAGCAGGATCAGCGAGATTTAGTT
>CAZQXM010000184.1:0-2657 GCA_964597205.1 uncultured Gammaproteobacteria bacterium | reverse complement strand
CTGAATACCCCTTAATTTTTGTCAAAGAAGCCTCAATACTGTCTTTATATATATGAATGGTAAGAACACAACCAGGATTCATAATTAATACGGCAGCCAAAATAGCCGCTACGCTAGATGGTTTTAGAGATCGTTCACGCACCGTTAGACATGCTTATGAAACGGCAAGAGTCGGTCATCAAGTAGAAAAAGCGGGTCTAAGTCCATTAGTTCAAGATTCTCTAGAACTATTAAATAGTGGTTTATTAAATGATAAAGGTGACATAGCTACCAATCATACTCTTAGCGATATTCAAGATGCCCTAACCAACGTATCCCTAGAGCTAACGAACGCAACTAAGAGCGGTAGATTAAACAAAAAAGCAGGCTTATTACAAGATGCTAAAGCTATAGAAAATATATTTGACCTAGCAAATCGTTCAAATCACCCAGAACTTAAAGCTGCTGCAAGTGCAGTCGTCGAGAAGCTATTAGTAGTTAGCTCAACTAAGTATAAGTCTTGGCTTCCAGAGTCATGGCAAAATAATTTCAATTACACTAAGGATGCTTTAATAGCTCAAAAGCCAAGAGACAGGTTCGTTGCTCTACACAAATTTCTAGTATCTGTTCAAAATGAAGGCGGCAGCCTACAAGACGCGCTCAATGTTTGCCTTGGTCACATAGACAAGAGTTACGAAGGGCACGTTGGGGAAGTATATAGAAAGCAGTTTAATAAAAATTTCTCTCAACTACTTACTCACCCAGGTTCTATTGTAGATATATCCGATGATGCCAAAGCTCAAACAGCAAGTTTCCTGGGAGTACCAGTCGCCTCATTAGACGAAATCGCTCCTGTTATTAGAGACATCAATACTACTTTAGGTCAGATTTTCGTAGGATCAGTGGACCCTAAATACCAAGCTTCAAAACTTGTAACACTATCACGCGACTTAATTGCTGGTTACCAGACTAGAACAGGTGAAGAAAGCCAATCATTAATAGCAGCCAGAGAAGCCATCAACGAAGAACTAAAGTCTAGATTCGACGCTATTATTCATCATTCAACTAACATAACTAAGCTTTCAGAATTCAATCAAGACATACTAGAAATTTCCCAAGGCAAACATGCCGACAAAGAAAAATTTGTTAGCGCCGAAATCGCAGAACTAATCAAGGATCAAACCCCTAGTACTGCTATTCAAATCAATGGTAATACACCTAGCCCAAGATTAGATGCCAGCGGCAAAGTCATTGGCTACAATATCAGTGTTGACCAAGCCTTCTTAACAAGAGTAGAGTCAACTTTAACTAATATAAAAATTCAAAAACAAAAAGAAGCTACGTTCTTAGCCAAAGAGTCAAAAGCAATCAGAGACGCATTTGAGAAACTAGCTATTAGAGATAAAGATGGCAAGCTAACTCCTGGTATAGAAGGTCTATATTTTCAGCGCCTTGGAACTAAAGATTTCTTCGATAAATTATGTAATATAAACGAAGTAGATAATCTAGCGGAACTAGTAAAAGCTAACCTTGATGCTCGCAAAACTGGTATTAAAGCAACTGGCGCAGCTGCTTTCGATCTGCCAAACCTTATTGCAGATTTTATAGCAGATCATATTAGCCAAATAGACACAAATATAGCCTGCACTCAAGCTGAACTAGATAAGGTACAACAACGCCGAACCGCAGCAGAAGCCCCTGGCGGTATTTGGCACCAAGCTAGCCAGCTAGTAAACAATGGTACTTTTATTGAGCCAGCAGCAGCGGCAGGAGTTAAAACTAGAGCACAGAAACTACAAGAACTCAGCGATTTAATTAGCAGCTTACGCGATGCTAATCCAACTATAGTCAATGAAACAGCAGTAAAAGCAGCAGAACAGCTAAAACGAAGAGTTCAGGACATAACAGCAATTGAAACATTAAAAACTGGCATGGGTACTGTTGATACTGTAGCTCTCGCAGATGTAACTAAAAGAGAAGCCGAATTAGCAAAAATAACTGACGCTGATCTAAGACAGAGAATCCAAAGCTTAACTTATTCTGATATGCCAACTGCTATCAATTTAATAAATAATATTAAAGCTATAGATATTAACGCTTTGGTTACCCCTAACTTAAGAGCCGCTGAGCTGGCTAAAATAACCGATGCCGCGCTCCAAAGCAAATTAGGAAGACAATTAGCTACATTTGATAGTGATATTTTAGATATACAAACTTCACTGGTAGGAGCTATTGGTATAGTAAGCTCTGATAAAAAATCAGCAGGATATCCTGCTATAGCTGCTACCACAAATCCAGCACTAATAGATCTTCTATCTAGAGACCATGATGAGCTAATTAAATTTTCAGTAAATCACACCAGCATACTTTCTCAAGAGCGCGAACTGAAACTTACTTTAGAACAACACAAAGAAGCAAAATTAAAATTTGATATAGATAGAGATGGATATATAGAACAGCTGACAGAGCCTACTTTAGCAGACGGTTCAACCAATCCGCTTCGTGATAGAATCGAACATCATATTAATGATTACAGAGAAGTTCTAGGCGTGTTCTTAAATACTACACAATACAATCAAGAATCAAAAGCAGCTTTAATTCAGCAATTAGCTAATTTCAGTGCACAATACACTCCAAAAGACCACACTAGTGGCTTTGGTGATATTATCCTAGTGATG
>CAZQXM010000183.1:0-2696 GCA_964597205.1 uncultured Gammaproteobacteria bacterium | reverse complement strand
TAATATAGCGTCGGCTCCAGCTATGCGCGAAATAGCTATTTGTCTTTTATCGATAATAAAATCTTTGCGCAAACATGGTAGTGGTGACTTACTAGCTACTATCTGCAGATCTTTAATATTGCCTTGAAAATATTTTTCGTCAGTGAGAATGGATAAACAGGCTGCACCGCCGACCTCATATTGCCTAGCAATTTCTAGTGGTTGATAATCTGCACGTAAAACACCTCTACTTGGGCTAGCTTTTTTAAGTTCAGCGATCAAAGCAGCTCCATTAGTGGCTTCTATCTTGTCGATAAAACCTTTACAGTCAGCGAGAGTTTCAGTCTCTCTTAAGAAGAACTCACACTCCGGTAATTCAGAAACTTCACTGCGCTTGTGTTCGATTATTTCGTTTAATATATTAGTGCTCATACTTGATTTGACTTGTTCCGAATCTTAGACTGTGCACTCTTGGCTGAGAGCGCAGAATCGACACGTCGGTGTCGATTCTGCTATGAAATCATAGCAGCCGCGACAGTGCTATTGGTGATTTCATCTATAAGTATAAAACTTCCAGTGGCTCTATTGTTACTATAGTTATCTATCGCTAGTGGCTTCAAGGTTTTAATCTGGATTTTAGCTATTTCGTTAAGCTGTATTTCAGTAGCTGGCTCATGATTGAGGGTATCAGTATCTAGCCTATAATCTATAGCGGTTATCATCGCTTTTACTTTAGTAGTGCCATGTTTCATTAAATAACGTTTGCCTGATTTAAGTGGCTGCTCAGTCATCCAGCAGATATCAGCTGAGAAATCTGACTTAAGTTGAGGTTGATCATCTATATGCGCAAGTACATCACCACGGCTAGTATCTATCTCTCTATCAAGAACTAATGTTACTGAGTTGGGAGCATAAGTCTCAGTTAAATCGCCATCAAAAGTGCTGATAGTCTTGACTATGGCTTTTTGTTTAGAAGGTAGTGAAATCACTTCGTCACCGACTTTCACTACGCCGCTAGCTATCTGCCCTGAGAAACCTCTGAAGTCTTTCATTTCATCAGTATCTACGCGAATAACATACTGTACTGGGAATCTGAAATTCTCATGATTAATATCAGCTTGCGCATCTGTAGTTTCAAGAACATCTAATAATGTCGGACCAGAGTACCAATCCATTACAATATCTTCACCTTCTGGGTTTTTTACGACTACGTTATGCCCTTTAAGAGCTGACAGAGGGATGAACTGAAGATGTTTAATTTTAAGATCTTTGGTGAAGTTCTTGAAATCTTCAACTATATTATTAAATACTGACTCTGAGAAATCCACCAAATCCATCTTGTTAACAGCCACCACGAAATTAGGTATGCCTAATAATGAAGAGATAAAAGCATGACGGCGAGACTGTTCTAATAGTCCTTTGCGCGCATCTACAAGGATAATCGTGAGATCAGCAGTAGAAGCTCCAGTAACCATATTACGGGTATATTGTTTGTGCCCTGGGGTATCAGCGATGATAAATCTGCGCTTAGGGGTCGAAAAATATCGATATGCGACATCGATGGTGATACCCTGCTCACGTTCAGCAGCTAGTCCATCGGTAACCAGAGAGAGATCTATGTTCTGATGACCTTTCTTATCGCTGGTTTTTTGTACGGCAGCTAATTGATCCTCGAAGATTGACCCGGTGTCGAATAATAATCTACCTATTAGAGTAGATTTACCATCATCAACGCTGCCAACAGTAGTAAAACGTAAAATATCCATTTTAGAAGTAACCTTCTTTTTTCTTGTCTTCCATTGAACTGTCTGAACCTAGGTCTATAAGGCGATTCTCGCGCTCTGATTTTTTGGCGTCTTTAGCTTCGCGTACTATCTCATCTAGCGTAGTAGCATCAGAACGTACAGCACCTGTACACGGCATACAACCTAGCGAGCGAAAGCGACAAACTACTTTCTCAACTTTCTCGCCTTCTTTAGGCTTCATATACTCTTGCTCGTAATTCACTGGAATAATTAGTCCATTGCGAATAACTACTTCACGCTCTTTAGCGTAGTAGAGCGGTACTATCTCTATATCTTCTGCTTGAATATATTCCCAAATATCAACCTCAGTCCAGTTGGATAATGGAAACACTCTTATAGACTCGCCTTCATTAAGCTCTGAATTATAGATATTCCATAATTCTGGTCTCTGGTTCTTAGGATCCCACTGACCGAAAGCATCTCTAAACGAATACACTCTTTCTTTGGCGCGGGATTTTTCTTCCTCGCGGCGTGCACCACCGAATGCGGCATCGAAGCCATATTTACTAAGACCAGCTAATAAGCCTCCAGTCTTAAGCGCAGCACAACATTTATCAGTGCCGTATTTAAAAGGATTCATATTATTAGAGATGGCATCCTCGTTACGATGGATTAGAAGTTTGCCGCCTATCTTCTCAATGAATTGATCTCTAAATTCATACATTTCTTTGAACTTATAGCCAGTATCTATATGCATGAATGGGAATGGTATGCGTCCTGGGTGAAATGCCTTGCGTGCCAAGTGCACCATTACACTAGAATCTTTACCAACCGAGTAAAGCATTACTGGATTCTTGAATTCAGCAGCAACCTCACGCATAATATGTATGCTTTCAGACTCAAGCTGTTTGAGATAGCTCAGGCGATATGGGTTGATTTTGCTGGTGGTTTTGGTGCTCATTTAGGGGTACA
>CAZQXM010000182.1:0-2708 GCA_964597205.1 uncultured Gammaproteobacteria bacterium | reverse complement strand
AATCCCAGCTACTCACCCTAAGCTTTAATACCGCAAGAACCATGGCTGAATCTCGTGCTTGGGCTGCTATTCAAAAAGCCAGAGCAGGAGCTAAAGTCCAAAAAGACCCTAATACCGAGCTTGTCAAACGAAAATTCAAAATTGGGCACAAAGAATTAGAGTTCTGCTTATACTGGGATACGCCTAATTATCGAGTTGTGGTCAAAAATAAAAAAGGCAGTCCATTAGCTAGTGCCAATCTCTCCGCACGAACTCTTAATGAAGTTCTTTGCCAGCCCCCGCTAGCTAGTAACGTAGAGCTTATGGCTAAACTCGTAGAAACCACAAAAGGTTTAACCTTAATCAACAAACTGACTGATCTTGCTCAAGAACTTAGTGTGGCTGAAAAATAATTCTATACTTATATAGTGCCCCGCCCTCTAATACTCGGTATCACTGGTAATATCGCCTGCGGTAAATCTCTCGCTGGTCAGTTTCTACGTGAAGCTGGAATAGCAGTCTTAGACAGTGATGAAGTAGTGCATCAACTCTACGCCACAGATAAAGACCTACAAAACAAACTTCAAGCTCAGTTCGGCACTATAGATAGGCATCTTATCGCTGGAATGGTTTTTGGAGCCGAGAATAAAGCCAAGCTCAGGATTCTAGAGTCCCTGATACATCCAGCCGTAGGATTGAAATTCGAAGAATGGCTTAAAGCTAATAGCGGTTCTAAAATAGTAGCGAACCTAGTGCCGCAGCTCTATGAAGCGGGGCTAGAGCCTCGCTACGATAAAATCCTAGTCATAACGACTAAGCCCGAGTTGCAACTAGCTCGCCTCTCTAAGCGCTACCCTGAACTTAGTCAGGCAGAATTAGAGAAGCGCATTTCAGCGCAAATGCCACAAGCAGAGAAAGCTAGTCGTGCTGATTACACAATAGATAACTCAAGCGGTTCAGAGGATTTGAGGCTAGAGATCAAAAAGCTACTAAAGCAATTGTAATGGGTTTGCAGAGCTGATTTCACCTCGACGGATCATGGCATTTAGTTTCTTCATAAAAGTACATAGTTGCTCATTTGATATGCGATAAACTAGTAAATCTCCAACTAAGCCTCTTCTTGTTGTATCAGTTATTTCTGGTATCGTAATAATTTGATTAAAGATCTGTGCTTTTAAATTAGGAAGATCGGATCCACTCATCTGCTCTAGAAAATCATTAGTTATAAAACCTTGCCCATTATCCTCAATCTTATAAGTATAAGTCTTACTTATGGCGGCGTTATTATCATCAACCTTGGTCACAGACAAGTATGGAGATAGCTGACTCAAACCAAACGCTTCAAGGTAAGCCATATCAAGCTTACTAGTATTTGTCTCTACGCCAAGTCTGATCATATATTTATTTCCAGCCTTGTCATCAATCAAATAAAGATGCTCAAAAGGTTTATTAGGGTCTTTATAAGCTACTACCTGATTGGCAATAGATGCTCGAGTTTCCCTCAGCAAATTACTAATTTGATAAGTTGATAGCTCCGGCAAAGCTGCTTCTCCTGAAACTTTTGACCCACTCGCCTGGATTCTTAGCCTAGAAACATCTACATAATGATTTGTATAAGCAACTCTTCTTGGTAAGATGGGTCCGTATTTTCTAAACGGACTGCGATGATTAGCATCTGTAGTTAAGCCACCATGTCCCCAAAGATAGCTATAAACACCTGGTGGTACAAACCCTTCTGGGCTTTTGTCTATTTTAAAAACAGTCATTCTGCTTGCTGGTTTATTGGCAAGAATGGTTTTGCCTGCTTGCCCAGCCTCCCATGGTGAGGATAATGCCGAATAATCACTAGTAAGTAGGAGTTTATTGGTAAGACCAGAAGGACCAATTTTATCGACGCCCTGAATAGCTAGGTAAGCCTCCCCTTTATCATCGAAGAATTGTTCTAGGAGATAAGTCCCACCTTCTGGAGTTTCAGCGATAAGCCGTCCATTATGGCTCTCTGGTTGCACCGTTGAAAAATATATAGAACTTACATTGTTGTGTATCTGACCTCCATGAGTAAAAATCCTTTCAACTTCAGCGTTCGTCACTTCTGGTAATTTAGAATCAGCAAGCCCGTCGAGACTTAGTCCATTAGCGGTTGGCTGCTCTAGCCTTCTTAAGTGCAAGCCAGTATCACCAAATGGTTTTACAAGTTCCCCCGCTGCTAGTTGAAATTGAAAATCTGGCTTCGTCTCAAGCGAAGGTAATCTCGGTTTTAGGTCTGTATGATTAATTAAATTAGACCAAGCCCCATTAGCTCTTACTCGCTCTTGTTCGGCTTCTTCTTCTCCAGCTTTGGTAGCGGCTTGTGCAGCAGCTTGATCTGCAGCCGCCTTCTCCTTAGCTGCTAAAGCTTTATCTAAAACAGCTTGCATTTGCTGATCATAAGCAGCTTGAGCCTCTGGGTCCTTCGCGTGTAACTCTTGATGTCTCTTTAATACTAGTTCTTCCTCTGCGCTTGGCAGCGGAGCCGAAACCGGAATATCTCCTTGACGCTCGCCGGCCCAAGCACGAGCAACAGCTTGCTGCGACAGAGTATTAACTGTATTTTGTGTCGACACAATAAGTAATAATATATTGTCAGCCCACCCCAAGTCAATACCTATTGCTCTCAAATAGTCCTTTTTAGGCACTCTAAAGCCAAAATCTTATTATGTAAAAAAGATTAATACAACTTAATCTCTTTT
>CAZQXM010000181.1:0-2720 GCA_964597205.1 uncultured Gammaproteobacteria bacterium | reverse complement strand
CATAGTGTATATCAGCCATAGCTTCTTTAGTACGTGCAGAAGGTTTTTGATAGTGGCTAGAAACATAGAGCCTCGAGAATAAAAATAAAGCAGCAGCTTTGCCAATTTTATTTAAATTTCTTTCAGTGAATCTACCATTAGGCGCCAAAGCTACTATCTCTTCTTCGAGCACTGTTTTGACATTAGCTTTATTATCGAACCTCAATGGTTTAGGTGAGCTTTCATAATAAGCACGCAGTATTGCTCCTCTCTTGATAGAAGCCGCATCACTAACGGCTTTGGACTCTAGTTCCGCAATTCTTAATCGTATTAGTTTATTAAACTCTGGGTTACCGACCATTGAAGTTACCGGACCACTAAGATTAGCCGGTATTTTAGAATTGATAGTTGATAATTCTTCTAATAATATTGGGCGGACTTCAGCAGCGTTAGTTAATTTATCTTTGACAATCTTGAGATAGTCTTTAAGTCCTTTACGCAATTCTTCAAGTTTAAGTAGATTCTTAGCAGGATCAATAAGATTCATCGCTGCAATAATTAAGCCGAAGGGTATAAATAAAGAGAATATTGCTTGACTAGTACTATTATTCATTTCTCCGATCATCTCTTCAAGCTTCACCGCCTTAAGAACTTTAGCTGCATTTTTAAAAGCATCTTCTGGAATGCCTAAAGTTTTTAATGCTTCGACTAATTTTTCTGCATTTAGTGTTTCAAAACTTATAGGAGCTTCAGCCATCGCTGTTGCTGGGCTGGACTCTGAGCTAGCGGCAGCCGGTGCTGCTGGCGCTGCTACCGGAACTGGCGCTGCTGCTACAGCAGAAACTGGACTACTTGGTGGTGGCGTAGCACCCGCTGGACCTGACATATTCCCCCCTATATATCTATCTTAACAAATTTAGCCCTAAACCAATTGCTACTGCTACTAAGTAAGAAGCCAGCATAAAATATAAAGCTTGCTTCCAGCCAACACAGCGCTGATAAACAAGTAAACTAGTGAGGTTAAGACCAGGCGACGCGAGCATAAAACTCATCACTGTACCTAATGGTAGTCCAGCATTCAATAACTCACGGCTAATCGGAACATCAGCACCAGCACAAAAATAAAATGGAAACGCTACTATCGCCGCCAGCCAAGGTGTCGCCTGCATCACCAAATCAAGAGCACCTTGCATTAGATATACATCAAAAACCGCTGCAATCAAGGCTGCAACAATGATCCAAGGCAAGAAGCTACGACACATAGATATAACATCATCAAATATCAATCTGGCTTTGGATTGAACTGGCTTACAGTCATGCTCGCAGCAAGAGTGTTCTTGAACTAAATCAGCACTTAGTTTAAGGCTAAAATCTTTAGGCAATACTAAAGCCAAAGATAAAGCAACTAAAACTCCATAAGCAACTGAAGCTAGAAGTCTTATTAAAACTACTTCGTAGCCCATCACCGTCGTTAGCCAAAGCGCTGGAATACTACAAGCGTTACCTGCAACCAGAAAGGCTACTAGAACGCGCCAGTTAAGACCACGCTGTATTAATTTCACAACAAGTGGAATCATGCCGCAAGTACATAGTGGGACCAAAGCACCCAAAAAACTTGCATTCAATAAACTAAGAAAATTGGGTTTAGCAAAATATTTTTCTAGGTAGTCATCGGGTAATAATCTATCTAAAATCGCAGATGCCACAACAGCAAAGACAAATACTGGAAGTATTTCTTCTAAGATGTGGAGGGTTTGATTAATGATCATCGTGTGCTAGATGCTCTGCGTGCTGCACTGCGGTTCCAATATATACAGTGGATAATATAGCAAATAAAAACGCCTGCAAAACACCAACAAACATCTCAAAACCCAATATACCAACAGGCAAGAATAAAGCTACAAGAGCAATAAAAGTAGCAAGCAAAGTCTCACCAGCAACGGTGTTAGCAAAAAGTCGTAGTGATAGCGTTAATGGGCGTACAACTAAGTCCATAAGCTCGATTAAACACATTGGGTTTAGTGATATACCTTTAGCACCTATATTAATAGGCAAGAACATTTGGAAATATTTCCAGCCACCAACTATAATTCCAGAAGCGACATAAACAGAAATAACTATTACAGCTATTCCCGCTGGCACATTAATATCAGCACAAGGACTTGCTCCATGCCAGATATGATGCCCAATACGCGGCCACCAGCTAAATAGCGCACCCATCTTCCAAGGAAGCAAGCCAGCATAATAGCCACTAAGAATAAATAAGAAAATTGAACCGATCAAGACTACATAGTTACTGCCACGTTTCCCGATTTGGTTTTCGCAAAGTCCTCGAACGAAAGTATAAATACTTTCAGCAATAAATTGACGTTTACCATAGCGCAGAGGATCAGCATTCATACCTGTACTTAGTACTAAAGCAGAAACTAAAATCAACCCCATCACCGCCCAAGCAAAATACAAAGTATCAGCGTGTACGGTTTGGCCAAGAATTTGAGTAGTAATATGATGCATTATCGTTTGGGTATTAAACCACTTATTAATAATACAAGTAGGTAGATAAGTATTGCTAGCAGTAGAGCTGCGGTGCTTATCTTAAGCTTACTTATTACTAAGTAGAGTAATCCTGCTGCTAGAGCCGCTCTTAACCCTGATAATAACATTATTATGATGGGGTTATTTTGTGGTTGCAGCTGAGCTGCAAAGCCAAAACAAAGCATTCTTAAGTATAAATTTAGCAC
>CAZQXM010000180.1:0-2724 GCA_964597205.1 uncultured Gammaproteobacteria bacterium | reverse complement strand
ATTTACAAAGCTAGAACTTTATTCGATAAAGTACTTAAGCACATACTCTATCCGCAAGTAAACATCTCCCCCAAAGCTTTAAAGGGTGACGGATTTTATTTCAATGAATTACAACGAGAGATTCCTAATCTTGAGAATCTATTGATTGATAGTTCTGATCAACACAAGGTGCTAATTTGGTTCGCTACTAATACTAATCCCAATGGGCGCACAAAACTTTATTTACACGGCAATGCTTCCAGCATTGCTTGTTTCTATAAAGAAGCTGATGAAGATTACAAGCAAGGCTACAACGTCTGCCTTATGAGTTATAGAGGTTACTCATCAACCCCAGGCAAGCCTTCTCATGAAGGTTTAGTTAATGATGCTAATGCAGTAATTGATTTTCTAATTAATGAGAAACATATAGCTCCTGATAGCATCGATGCTGAAGCGCATTCATTAGGTTGCGCAATCATACTACATACTCTCGCTTCTAGAACAGAGTCGTTCGGAGATTTAATGCTACTTGCTCCATTCTCAAGCATAAGAGACATAGTTAAAGATAGACTCAAGCCAGTACCCAAATCCGTCATAGATTGGTTAACGAATGTTTGGAACAATATAGAAGCTCTGGGGCAGCTGAAAGACCGCATCAGAAGCCTTAAAATACTTCATGGAACCAAGGATGAGATTATTCCTTACGAGCAGTCTAAACAGCTTTATGAAACTGCGCAGTTATTAGCAATAGAGTCAGAGCTGATAATCCTAGATGATATTAAGCATAGTAATATTTCGAGGGATTTGGTGATTGAGGTTATAAAAGAGGAGTAAGGTGATTTCCCGTATTTAATTGTTAATATGTGCAGAAGGATTCAAAACTAATCCGAAAAGTCTGCTTAGCAAACCTTGAGAATTGCTTGGATGTCGTGAATCTGATTTTAAAATTAAAGCACTGTCTTTAAATCCTGAACTTAAGTTTTTAATCTGTTGGCTTAACCATTCATAACACTTAGGAGCGCCCGTATCTAATTTTGCAACTCCTCTGCCTAAATTTGTTGGGAAGAGCAAACCACAGTCTGCTGGCGTCTCTGGAAGATTTTTTGGACGCATCTCAATAGGCACAACAACTGCTCCTTTAAACTCATTTAACTCTTTAAATGTAGCTTCATTTGCTGCTTGTATAGTCGCTAAATCTGCATCAGTAAAACATTCCGCAGGTCCACTAACAGGGGCTTTGCAAGTTACAATCCCTACAGCATTCTCTAGAGGTGCTATATCTTTAGCCATTCCACCTTTGCCAGCCCGCTCATTAAATCTAGTTCCAACTTTGCCTTGATCAAGAAGATTTTCACCAAAAAGCACCTTGACAGGAGTTGTCGGTCCAAGCATTGTCTTTAATGCAGCATTAGTTGCCGCGTTATATTCACCAGCGAAAGCTAAAACATATCCGCCACCCAATAGACCGCCACCTGCTTTTCGAAAAGGAATAACAACGCCACCCGGTACTGGAATAAAAGAATCAGTAAAAATCTTTGCTGTAGGATCGATTGAAGCAGTGTGAAGTTCAGGTTTAGCTCGTCCATCAGCGACTGCCGGAATTGTTGCGCCTGCTCTTGTTGTTACTATAGACTCTTGAGTCCTCTGAGCAGTGACCACCGCCGCAGGTAATTCAAAATTAGTAGATAGAGCGACCATTTACACAGCAAATTATATCAAAATAAGAAGGAATAGTCAATACACTGTAAGAACAGCTCTAGATTAACCTTTTCAAGAGAGAGAAGTGCTTAAAAAGCAAACTATTGATATGACCGTTGACCGCAAAGACATCGCTGAGACACCACCCATAATTGAAAGCGCAATAACGTGATCAATATCACCTTATTGCTAACCGCTCGACCTGAAAGCATAGCTTTCTTGCTAAGGGATTCAACTCTATTCCAGCCCCTAAAAACAAATAGGGCTCCCTAAAGGGAGCCCTATTTGTTTTTTAAATGGTGCTGAGGAAAGGAGTTGAACCCTCGACCGCCTGATTACAAGTCAGATGCTCTACCAACTGAGCTACCTCAGCACGCTAGCCTATATTAGCAGAAAAACTTATATTCAAGAAATAAAAAAATTATAAGCGACGTATAGCATCTTGCAGCACGCTATCAGCATCATGTATAGCGCTAGGAATCTCGGCTGAGTCCAAATCGCAAATAAATCTAATACCAGCTTGTAGGGTCTTAGAGAGCAGAATATAACGGCCATTATTCTCCATTACCCATAGTTCTGAGCCATCAGGAAAGACTTGTCTCTGTACTGGCTCAAGATTGAACTTAGGGTGTTTAGCTTCTGCTTCTTTTTTCCAAGCACCTAAGCCTGAGAAGAATTTATTACCACCTTGCAAGAATCCTGGTACTTGTAATTTACCAGTTTTGATACGCTCAGCGAAGTTCTTAAGTCCAAACCACATTAATGCTAGAAAAACAGTAATTACCATCATGCGCCAGCCAATACCTAAATCTTGATTAGATTTATCTGGCAAAGCATCGCTTGCCATTACTGGGAGTTGAATGAGTAATAAAAAAATTAATGCTTGCATAGTTTAAATATTGCTTGGCGGATAGGGACTTCTTCTGGAAGCATCACCCTAGTTAGCAGCTCTTCAACCATAGCCTCATCATTAATGAAACTCTTGGCCATCATACGCCAAATACTGCGCTGATACTCTGCTGGAACCCTGATCACAAGTTCAGTGTA
>CAZQXM010000179.1:0-2735 GCA_964597205.1 uncultured Gammaproteobacteria bacterium | reverse complement strand
TTTTTACGAGGTATAAAGCTGGCGATTTAATTTCGATTATGACTAATGATGTGCAAGCAGTTAGAGGCTTAGCAGGATTTGCCGTTCTAAATTTGCTCAATACTATTATTGCTTTTGTCATTATTATCCCTTTGATGTACCACTTGAATGCGATTTTAACTCTTTGCTTTTTACTCTTGGTGCCTTTGGTTTTGCTTTCTGTAACTGTTGTTAGTAAGCAGATTAAACATTACCAAGAGCTAGTACAAGAGAAGCTCGCTGAAATAAGTAGGTTTATCGAAGAGAATCTCTCTGCTATTCACATCATTAAAAGCTACGGACAGGAAAGTTCTGAGATGAAGCGTTTCGCTATTCAGAATGATGGACTGCTTGCTTACTACCTAAAACTAGTTAGAGCCAGAACCTATATGGGACCCTTGATGAAAGTTATTGCTAGTGCTGGTTTTATACTACTGCTCTACTTCGGTGCTAGAGCGGTTTACAAGGAGACTTTCACTATTGGTGATTTTGCTGCTTATAGCTTATATATTGAACGCTTGATCTGGCCGGTAGCGACTCTGGGTTGGATGGTAACTATAATTTATAGAGCGAAAGTGAGCGGCGTGCGTATCGCTGAATTATTTTCTTTTGAGCCGCAGATATCGGATAAGCCAGGCGCTATTAAAATCACTACTCTTAGTTCTAGTATTAAGCTACCTTATCTAAAGGGCGCCCCTGAAATCAAAGCTAACGAAATGCTCGCTATTGTCGGTAGCATTGGCTCTGGTAAATCTACTCTCGCTCGCAAACTGCTTAGGCTTGAAGATAGTGTGCGCGGAGAAATATTAGTAGACGGCATTGATATTACCGATATTAGCTTAGAGTCCTTGCGCTCGGTTATATCTCTAGTACCCCAGGATAGCCTGCTCTTCTCAGCGAGCGTAGAAGAGAATATTCTCTATGCCTGCGAGCATCAGGATCCTGAGCATGCCCGTAGCCTGGCAAGTTTAGTTGCGATAGATACTGAAATAGAAAATATGCCTCAGGGTTATGACACTCTTGTTGGCGAGCGCGGCATTACACTTTCTGGCGGTCAAAGACAACGCCTCACTATCGCTAGAGCCCTTGCGCGCAAACCTAAAGTCCTGATACTTGATGATGCTTTAAGTAGCGTAGATGATGCGACCGCAGCAACTATAGTTTCTAATATTAAAAATCTACGCAAAGGTCTCTGCACTATATTTATCACTCACAAGCTTAGCCTTGCTGAGCAGATGGATAGAACCCTAGTTATAGAAGGAGTAGCACGTGAAAGAAACTAGATCTAATCTTAGTATGCTTAAGTTGCTGGTGCCCTTTATGGGACCTTATTACAAGCAGGCTTTATTGATTTTACTCTTGCTGCCGCTTGGTTCTCTAGCTTATTCTATTCAACCTACTATTATGCAGCGCGCTATCGATGGTCCGATTAGTGCTTATACTAGCTATAGTTCGCTTAGTGTTTTTCTAATTGCTCTAGCTCCTTATATTGGAATTTTACTTCTCGCTATTACCGTTAATTTCTTTATTCAGATTAATATGCTCTACACCATTAATTACCTCGGTCAGCATATGGTTGCTGATATTAGAGCTAAACTCTTCGATCATCTTGAACATTTACCGATGAAGTTTTTCGATAAGACTCCAGTTGGTCGCAACGTTACTCGCATCACCAACGATATGGAGCAGCTTGCTGATAGTTTTGCTGGTGGTTTGATACTTACTGTAGTTGATATAGTGAACGCGCTGGGGATTATTGCCTTCATGTGCTATCTCAATCTGCGTTTGAGTTTTGCGGTTATATTCCTGTTAATTCCCATGTATTTTATTGCTAGATATTTTCAAGAGCAGTTTAGGGTAGCTAATATTAGAGCGCGCGCTGAACTCTCTCATCTTAATTCTTTCTTGCAGCAATGTGTGGTGGGCATAGATGTAGTGCAAGCACTTGATGCCTCTAAACAAAGTATGCGTAAGTTTGGTGAAATTAATAAGAGATACTTTAGGGCTAACGACGATAGTATTAAAGCTGACTCTGCTTTCTCTGCTGCTATTGAACTTGTTGCTATCTCTACTATCGCTTTACTTATATATCTTTCTAAAGAAATTTTATTAGGTGGTTCTTTAATTAGTATCGGTGTGATTATTGCTTTCTTGCAGTACGCTCAGACTCTCTTCGATCCGATTCGTAACTTGAGTGATAGATTTAGTATTATTCAAGCTGGTTTTACAGCTGCTGAGCGGATTTCAGAATTATTAGAAGAGCCTATCTCTATTGTTGATGTGGATTCTGATCAAGCTATCAAGCTTGAGGATCTTGCTAGGCAGCACGGCGTTAATTTCCCGACTGTAGAATTTAGGCATGTCTATTTTAGTTACGGCAGTTCGCCAGTGCTTGAAGACTTTAATTTAGTAATTAAGCCGTCAGAAAGCTTAGCTCTGGTTGGTAAAACCGGATCAGGTAAAAGTAGCATAGTTAAATTATTAACCCGGCTCTACGAAGCGCAGCAAGGTGAAATTCTGATTAATGGAGTAAATATCAAACGCATTGCTCTAGAGGATTTGCGTAATTTTATTAGCGTAGTGCATCAAGATTCTTATATATTTTCTGGAGACCTCAATTCTAATATCGGGCTCGGGCGCAATAATGTCGATATGGCTATGTCTGATACTTGCCTGCAAGTACTCGATAAAAGCGGCATAGGGCTCAGTACCGTGCT
>CAZQXM010000178.1:0-2741 GCA_964597205.1 uncultured Gammaproteobacteria bacterium | reverse complement strand
ACAGGCAATTCCTGCATTAGACGCTCATAGTCTTGGAATGGCACCATCTGCCCAAAACACATAAGCGAGGTTTTAATATAACGGTGCAAAGCTGAAGCGAACTGTATAGTAGTTTGCTTAGCAAAGCTCTCCAATAAATCTTGAGGATTAATCACCTTAGCTGCTCTACGCTCAAGCAGACGCAACTGATAGCTTCTAAACATATCTCCTCTAAGCAAAGTGTCAGCTTGCGGCAGATCATAAGCTAAACAGAACAGAGCTCCATATTTACGTTTCGCTTCATGCTCACCTTGACTAACTGTTGCAATAACCGAAATATTAGGATTAGTACTTAATTTCTTAAGCGTGTATATGAAATCTTTAAATCTTTGGTTTTCTTTGCCTTGAGCGATGGAAGCTAGAATCTCTTCACCTTCAGCAATATATACTACGCAAGGTCTTGCATTAAGTATGATTTTCTGCAATTCAGCAACTTTCTCAGGAAAAGCAATTATACGCTGAGCATCAACGTAAATAAATGATCTATTAGTGTTAGCAGCAACTGCTCTAGCTACATAAAGCTTCTCAGGCTCACCATCACCAGCAATAATCGCCATACCAGTAACGGGATTACCACCAGCTGATCTAGGATTACGCTTACGAATCAATATGGTGCTGAATGCTGATGCCCACTGTTCCATAAAATCTGGAATAAACATCTCTCGTTTCATTTTCTCAACAACTATAATATTTGGCTCAAAAGGATACTCGTCAGCAAGCACCGGCTCAAGAATTACTGATTTCTCAAGTTCAGTCATATAGAAGCGCTTACAGATAGCCTCACCGAAGCGCTTGCGCAGTTCACCAGGTAAACGTATAAGCCCAAGAATCTGCCAGGGTTTAAAGTTCATTTCTGGATCAGAGATAAGCGTGCTCATTAGCTCTACCATATCCATCTGCAAATGTCTTACTCTTAAAGCTTGCAGAATCACAGTCCATAACTCTCTATCACCAGCTGCTACGAATTTACGAGTTCTCTCGAATAAAGATCTAAGTATTTGAGAATTATCAAAACTAATCTGATGGATACCGAACTCCGAAACATATCTTTCAAGACTCTTAAGCAAGAAAATTTTACGATCTGGAGATGATCTTAAATCAAGCTGAGATACTATAACTTTTCGTGTTTCAAGTTTATGTTCAGATTGCAGCAAGAATATACCAAGCGTCTCAGCAAGATCATCATTCATCGCAAGACCTGTAGCTGCTCTAATAACTATCTCTTTAAGTGGCTCAGACTCTTCAAGCATGGTAAGCTCTTGCAGCTCACGACTAAGCACAGTTTGCGCTTGACTAGGATTCAATGTAACCAGTGCACGCAAGGCTGCATCATAGAATAATTCTGCTGAACTATTAGCACCCCAAGTAGAACGCACTAAATGCACGAAATCTACCAGTAAAGCATATGCAAATGGATGTTGCAGCAGTTCAAGTCCGCGCACAACCTCTGTAGTAATCACACCAAGCTCTTTAATTGGTTTTTGTAAATATTCAGCGAGCCTATTAAAAGCTTGTTCTTGTTTACGCTGATCTTGCAATCTAACCCATCTCGCCCAAGCTTCAACATCAGAGTGGTCATAATCTAAAAATACTTCATGACTTTGGGTACGCTGAGTAACAACAAGCTCTGCATCTTCTTCAGAAATATATTCACTTATTGGTTTCTCATGCCAAACATCAAGAATACCTGGAGCAAAAAAATAAACATAGGCAAATAGGCCAACTAGGATAAAAACTCCTATAGCCAAATTTAATACACTGGGATCAGTAGCGAATATTAGCTCCATTGCCCTCTTAACCCTTTATCCCCAAGAGCTTCTAAGACCAATACTCGACTATTTAGACTAGACGTTCAGTAACTTAAAGGCACAGACCTGCTCGAAGAGTGAAGCTCCATAGTTAACCAAGGCGTGACGGTTAGCTTTAAGCTCCTGATCTGGGTCATTTACATGAACTGCCTCGAAAAACTTATTAACTGGATCAACAGCAGCTACTAGCTCTTCAGCGCCAAAAGGTTCTTCATATAAGGTAGGGTTTTTAAGTAAAGTATCTAAGTGCTTAAAACAATTAAAAGCAGCTTTCTCCTGCTCAGTAACGAATTTGGACTCATTAACCTTAGTGCCAATACTACGATCTCCAATATTAACTACGCGGCTGATCGCTTCTACCACTTTAGAGAACTCATTATGACCTTTAAGTTTATACATTAAATGGGTCATCATATGCTTGCGATTAAGATCTATCAGCGGATCACCAGCCTCTAATATCGCTTTATTAATCACCGTATCTTTGTGGAATATCTCAAAAATATAAGGTAAGCGCTGGCGTAGAAAATCTTTAAGCTCAGTGCGTGCAAAAGCCCAATCGAACTCTTTAGTCTCAGTAGTTTTCTTATTATCCCCAGAGCCGCGCGACTTAGTAAAAGTTCTACCTTCACCAAACTCAGTTTCTGCAAGGCTCACAGCAAAATCTATCAGCTTATCGATATTAAGAATAAGATGGCTATGTAATATTATCTCCAAAAATCCATTAGCTTGCCTGCGCAAAGCGAATGGGTCAGCTGAACCTTTAGGCACTTTGCCCGCAGCGAAGAAACAAACCAGAGTATCTAATCTGTCAGCAACTGAAATAATCTTGGCGCCAATAGAAGAGGGTAATTCGTCACCAGCGAAGCGTGGTTTATAGTGTTCACCTATTGCGGT
>CAZQXM010000177.1:0-2751 GCA_964597205.1 uncultured Gammaproteobacteria bacterium | reverse complement strand
ATGAGCGTGGCGATTACAAAGGTCATATTTATGAAGATGCTTATAAGATGCTCATTGAGTGGCATAGAGCTGGTCTTAAGCTATCTGTTTATTCTTCTGGTTCCGTGACAGCACAGAAACTGATATTCGGTTATACTCAGTTCGGCGATCTGAATTATTTATTTAGTCACAACTACGATACTCGCATCGGTGCTAAGGTCTCCAAATCTTCTTACGAGAATATCACTCGTGACCTAGGGGTTCCAGCCGCTTCAGTGCTATTCCTCTCAGATATGGAAGGTGAGCTGGATGCAGCTCAAGCAGCTGGGATGCAAGTAATTAAACTTAGCCGTGAAATAAGTCATTGCGAGCGCAGCGAAGCAATCCCCTCGTGTTCTAGCCAGTCTATAGTCTATGAACTGCCTGAGTCTAAGCATAGGCAGGTAGAGAATTTTTACCAAGTCGATACCGTCATTGCAAATAAAGTTTAAATGCTGCACTCGCCAAGGGCAGCGCGGAAACGCTAAGGTGATATAGCTATTACTGCCTGAAACTCCAATTGAGTAAATCTTTTACTTTAGCGCTAGCATCACATAAAGTAGTTTCAAGCACCTGGTCTAAATTGTCTTTCCCTGGAGCACTGAATCGATCCAAAACTGTTTTTAATGACCTAACAAAACTAACTGCTGGAACAAATATCTCTTGTTTACATTTGTCCAATTTGGCAAACCACGCTTCAAAGCCACCTCGAGATCCTACCCTGGTTTTGTCTGTTTCATTAATATATTGCTTATAACTACCCGTAACTAGTTCTTGAAACCAATTTAAAAAATTCTGATAAGCTTCCATATTGTTGCTCAGAGACATACCAACTGAAAGCGCTCTCTCATGCTCATCTACATCGCTTTGAATAAGACCAGCTTCCCTAAGATTTGCATTAACATTTAAGGTATTAGTGTTAAAAGTACTCAAAGCATTTTCAGGCTTAATAAATGCCTCTCCTCTGAAAGTCCTATGAAATAACCTTGCTAAAGAATGTTCTACAAAAAAACTCTGACTCATAAGCCCTCATTATATCAAGATATTACCTAATTTGTCAAGTCTTAGTTAGGCAGTTTATTAATGCCTCAAGCTCACTACTGGTAAATAAAGCCTCAGATCGCTGCGTTTCCAGTAGGCACCTGTCAATCTAAGCTCAGTTAGGCTGGTGAATTTGTAGTCATAACTAATAGCTCGTATATATTTTGGAGCCCTTGCTGCATATGGATTATAAGCCAGCTGCTTGTTAGCAGAGGGCTCATTCTCCAGTAATCGCATACATAAATTCACGAACCATATATTCTGCTGCCACGGTGATAAAGCCGCAAACCACATCTGCCAATCTATGCGCGGTTGCATTGGTGCTATCTGTGGCGGCATGCGATATAAATTACCCGGCTTATACTTAAACTCATAATCCAACCAATTCTGCCCATCGTTAGAGCCTTGAATGATAATTTCGCGGCGTTCCTTGGTCATTACCGCGAACAAACCATAAGGGCTAGCAATGTGATTGCGATAAATAAGATTAAGCGGCTTGAATAAGAGATCCGCGGACTGGACATTAATCCAAGGTTTAGTCTTAAATAAAACAGCTAGCGGTTGATTAACAAAAATCAAATTGAGATAAATTAGCAAGAAGACCAGAATTCCAACTAAAGGAGTTAATAACACCGTAGCCAATTGGAAAGGCTTAACAGCAGTCATAGAGCAGCTCTTAACCGGGACCTTAAGATGCACCCAGAAGCCATCATCAAGAATTAACAGCGACAAACAAATAGTGAGTAAATTAAAGAAACAATAATTACCAGTAACAACAATTATCAATTGCAAAGCTATAAAGCCTATGCCTGCTATATAACGCAGCTTAGCCCAAGGACTAAATATAAACCACGGCAAAATCAACTCGATAACGAACATCAAAGCACAACTAATATAATCAAACCACGCTGGTAGCTGATGCACGAAATAGCTAACTGGATTAGGAATGGGTTGAGTATAGTAATGATAATCAAGCGCACTTAAACTATGCCAAGCCACATCGCCGCTAGCTAGTTTCACCACTCCTGAGAGAAGCATCAGTTTAAAAAGCGTAACGACCAAAGAATAGTACAAGAATCTAGTTGCGATATTAAAACTACGCTGAGAGCAGAAACTCAGAAACATAGCGACAAAGCCAGTCTCCAAGAGCAAAGCATCCCACTGGAAACTCATAAACACTGAGCCAAAACTCACAAAGAAAAAATAAATTAAAAAACTAAAAGCTAAAGCAAAACTACTATAACGTTTAAAAACAACCAGTAAACTACTCGCAGCCCCTAATATGCAAGCTGACACTAGTACAGGAACCGCACGACTAGCATCTACCCAATTAAGACCAATAGCAGACCAAGCTATAGGTGCAAGTCCGCGCGGACCCCACAAGGCTTCCACTTGCGGCAGCAACGACAGGAACGATAATAAATAACAAAGCCCGACACCACGAATAAACAAATCTATACTGCGAGCGGCACCCAAGTCGGAGCCCAGTTTTGAGAGCAGTGGTCTAGCGAAAGCAACGACTGCATATATCAATTCTGATACTTGCTTAAAACCTGGTAGTGACTTATATAGCTTCAATGGCAAGCCAGCCCAAGATTTATCACTATAACTAAGTGCCTTAAAAGCTGCGTGCGCAGCCTCATAAGCTTGACCTGTACTTGCGTCATAAAGTTTAATCGAACGCTTACAATC
>CAZQXM010000176.1:0-2752 GCA_964597205.1 uncultured Gammaproteobacteria bacterium | reverse complement strand
TTTATTATATCAGAGTCAAGCTCTGTATGTTTTTAGCTTACATAGCTGCGAACAATCCGACTTGTACGCCGAAATCTGTCGAATCGCCAGTAAGACCGATTGGGAAGCCGAATCTTAGTTGATAAGCATTGTCATCACCAAAATTGTTCACCCAACCTGGAACTAATCTTAAATCAGTACCAATATTGTCGTTAAATACTGATGTACCAAGTACGCCCAATGTTGGGTTAACAATAGTACCAGTATCCCAAACTAATTCGTTCCAATAGATGAATGAGTTTTGAACTTCACCTGCTGATGGAACATCAAATCTGTAAGCCCAATCACCATACCAGTTCAAACCACCTAGTAAATTAGCTGATAGCTCAAGACCTGTTTGGAAGCCATAAGCATTAGCACCTGATGTTGCTCTGAATGCATTGCCAACCATTGAAGTGTTGTGAACTAACGCAAAATGTTGATTGATATACGCTGTTACTGCGAAATCTTTCTCATTAACTAAAGCAGCTTCTAAAGTAAGACCCAAGTTACCGAATCCAAGTGCGCCCGTTTCAGTCTGGACACCAGCAGTTTCAGTTCCAGCAGAACCTAAAGCTATTGCTGTGTTTAAACCTATTCTAGTAGGGATGCTTGTATCGAAGCTCTTACGGATATCAATTCTTGGAAGCTCCATTGTGCTGTTACGAAACTCTGTACCAGCTACAGTAGAGTGATCACGGAAGTAATTGTAATCAATTTTTACTTGCCAATCTCTCTCTGTATCAATGTATGCGCTTTGTACGTTAACAGGCTGAATAGCTGTTGCTGATGCTATACCAGCTGTAAGTACCAACGACGCTGTTGCCATTAATAACTTTCTCATTCTTTGGTTTCTCCTATTTTGTGAACCAGCTTCTTTGCTCGTTTCTAAGACCTTACGGTTAAGCTAAAAGCTAGTTCTTACTAACCAGAGTATATAGTCTCATAACTTTGAATTTTTGTACAAGAATCGAGTGAATTTAATGTCCTTTTGCGTAAAAAAAATCTAATCTATAGTGGGAACTTTTGGCTCTCTGCAGGCCCTCTCAACCTTTTGGTGGATCGAGATAAGTTCAATACTCCTACAAAGAACCGATATGTATACATACAGTCTGAGGGCATGAAAGCTGTATGGGGATTAGTTCTCCATATATAGATGCAAGATCAAAATCACCAAACCGCTCTTAAAACGCTGCGCAAGCTACTTGCAGGGGCCCGTACGGCTTCTGAGCAAGGAAAATATGCTGCTCTGGAACGCATAATTCAAGGTGCCGAAAAAATTAGTGAGCATCTTATGACTGAAAAAGCGCGTCAAGAAGTAGCTGAAGTAATCACAGCAAAACAAGCTCTAAATAGAGACTTTGTTGATAGTTTTAAAAATATGTCTAAAGCCAAACATGACTACATAAAGGTAGTCGGTGAAATCGTTAATTAGAGACTTGTTCCGAACAAGTCTGTTGATTTTATTGTCGATGCTTGCGGTTATCGGCAGAATGATCGTCCAAACAGTTCGCAAAAATCTGAAACTGCATATCAACTACTTCTATATTGTATTTTTTGGCAATCATCTCACCTAAGCGATTAATTTCTTCATCCTCGAACTCAATAGTCTTATTACAGTTAAGGCAAATAATATGGTGATGCGGGGCAGCGTTAGGATCTAGTAACTCATAGTGTTTATGAGATTCAGCCAGATCAAGCTCTCTAAGTATGCCCATCTCAACTAACATACGTAAAGTACGGTAAGTAGTAGCTAAGCTGATCTGTTCACCTTTATTGGTTAAAATCTCAAAAACATCTTCAGCACTCAAATGCTTATCACCTTTCTCTTGGAAAATACGCATAATCAACTCGCGCTGCGGAGTAACTCTAAAACCTTTACTGCGAAGTCCTTTGATCATCTCTTCAGTTTTATCTAAGGGGAATTGTGGCTCTGCTTTCATAGTTTTATCGGGCTTCTAATAACAAGCTATCGTAACATTTTTGCAGCAATTCTGCGCTACTTATATCCCAAACACAGCCAGCATAACCATCTTTCTGAACTGCACAATGCTTCATCTCATTACCTTTGTTCTTGAAGCTCGGATTGCAGGCACAAGAATTCGAGCGCAACACTGTCGCCAAGGGCGAATGCGGGCCAGTACGCAATTCACTCGTAACCGTATAGATAGAAATTGCACGAACTCCTAATGCTGTCGCGATATGCAAAATACCAGTATCTGCCGACATCACCAAACGCGCACCCGAAAGTATAGGTAGTAGTTCAGCTAAAGAAGTTTTGCCGACTAAGTTCGTTAGACGTTGCTCTAACTTAGGAAGAGGAAGATGCTTACGCTCTGCTTCAGTTTTAATAGCTTTAGTTTCAGCGGCTAAAGCGATAAACAACTCATGTGATATTGTTTCTTCATCAGGTCCGCCCAGTATCTTAATCTCTAAGTCTGTCTTACGTAGTAACTGGCTAATCACTTCTAGCCATGAGTCCAGTGGATATGCACGGCTAGGTCTAATGTGACCCACACCCGGCACAATACAAACATAATTACAACCTATACGTAAATCGCCAACTACTGCGTTATGCTCGCCCTCGCAATCCTCATTGACAAGCTCAGTCAACTCCGGTTGCTCGGACTTCGCATGCCTTGTATTTGGGCGATTTCCGCATAGGTTGCTAATCTCCAAGCATTTATAATCAAGCAGCTTAAATATCTCATTAGTAAATTGCTTGGCAAGAATC
>CAZQXM010000175.1:0-2774 GCA_964597205.1 uncultured Gammaproteobacteria bacterium | reverse complement strand
TTCGGTGGTTGGTTGATGCCGACATTTTTTCAGAGCATCATGTCTGAGTATGAAGCGGTAAGAACTAAGCTTGGACTTTTTGATGTTAGTCATATGGGCAGGCAAGAGATCCGCGGCGCAGAGGCAACTAAGTTTCTAAGTCACATCACTACTAATAATCTTGAAACTTTGCAAGCAGGAAGAGCGCATTACACTACGATGTTAAATCACGAAGGTGGCATCATTGATGATTTGATTATATATAAAGTAGCGGATGATAATTATTTCGTAGTGAATAACGCTGGTAACCATAAAACAGTTTGTGATTGGTATGCTCAGCAAGCCCCAGGCTTTGACATCAAGATTACAGACCTAACTCCGACTATAGGACAAATAGCAGTTCAGGGTCCAGAAGCGGAAGCGGCACTTAGAGCAGTTACTGGATTTCAAGATGAACTAAAATATTTTTCGCATACTAAGATTAGATACAAGCGTGGTAGTAGAGGGATCCTTCGCTTCGCTCAGGATGACGAGCTGGGAGCTCAGGATGACGAGCTTAGAGCTCAGGATGACGAGTTGATGATCTCCGCCACTGGTTATACAGGAGAAAAAGGCTGGGAGCTTTACGCCAAACCAGAAACTCTAATGGAAATCTGGCAAAGACTAATAGACGAGCACGGAGCGCAGCCTTGCGGACTAGGTGCCCGTGATCTACTCAGGCTTGAGGCTGGTTATTGCCTGCATGGTCACGATATTAAGCAAGATACTAGCCCTTATGAGGCTGGACTAGAATGGATAGTCAAGAACCCACATGACTTTATTGGTAAAGCCCAAGCTAGCCGTAAGACTAAGAAACTTATGGGTTTAGCATTCGCTCTGGGGCAGAAAATACTGCCTAGAGAGGGTCTTGAAGTTTTTGACCAAAAAGGCAATTCTATTGGTATTATAACTAGCGGCAATTATTCAGCCAAGTTAGAGCGAGGAATCGCACTGGCTTACCTGCTAGAACCGCATCCAAGTCTAGGGACTGAATTAATAGTCAAAATTCGTGACCGCGAGCATATAGCTAAACTTGCTGAGCCGTGGTTTTATAGAAACATAAGGAAGAAAGAAATACAAGCGATATCATGAGGCAATATTTTAAGACCCACGAGTGGATACAAAGTACTGAGAGCGGAAACTTCCGTATGGGAGTGAGCCAATACGCTTGTGACCAACTTGGCGACATAGTTTTCGTTGAGCCTAAAGAAATGGGCGAAGAAATTGCTGAAGGTGATTCTTTAACCATACTTGAGTCAGTTAAAGCGGTTGGTGATGTTTATGCGCCTTTCAAGGCTAAAATCACAGCAGTTAATCAAGAGGCAATAGAGAGCCCAGAAGAGATCAACGGTGATACTTGGCTAGTGGAAATAGAACCAGTTGCTGCAAAAATAGATATCTCTGATCTTGATGCTGTTGATAAAGAAGACTACGAAGAGATGCTAGAGAACCTAGCTGCAAATTGAAGCCCCGCAACCTAGTTTGCGTTCCATAGCACTAGTCAGTAGTGGATTGCGCACAGCTTTTACTTCATCAAAACGACTCAACTCTGTACTGTGAGGTGCAGTCTTGATTAGGGTTCTACCTTCTTCGGTTTTGGCTTCTGTGAGTATGCTTTCTAATGCTGTGATGAGAGAGTCTAACGCTTCTTTATTCTCAGTTTCTGTTGGCTCTACCATGATGCATTCTGGAACAGTAAGTGGGAAATATATAGTAGGCGCATGAATCTCATGATCCAATAGACGCTTAGCTATATCAAGAGCGCTAATACCATGAACTTCTTTGAGTCTTGAAGCGCTGATTATGAATTCATGCTTGCAGACTCTGTTGAAATACGGCACTAGTAAATTATTCTCAGCTAAGATTGCGCTTGTTTTGATGCGTTGCTGCAAATAGTTAGCGTTCAATGTTGCAGTCTCGGCGATAAGTCTAATACCTTCAGCGCCGTTACGTTTAATATAGGCTAGGGCTCTTAGTAGTACATTAAAATTACCATGGAAGGCTCTAATTCTACCTATGCTAGTTGGTAGTTCTTCAGCCCAACGGTAGTTACCATCAGTATCACGAGCGACTTGCTTGCCCGGTAGATAAGCTGCTAAATGTTTAGCCGCACCTACTGGTCCAGCGCCCGGTCCGCCACCACCGTGCGGTGTAGAGAAGGTCTTATGCAGGTTCAAGTGTAATAAATCAAAACCCATATCACCAGGTCTCACCACACCAGCGATCGCGTTGAGGTTCGCACCATCGTAATACATCAAGCCACCAAGTTTATGGATGATATTAACTACCTCTGTGATATTGCGTACGAACAAGCCAAGTGTACTTGGGTTGGTGAGCATAAATACCGCAATGCGCTCAGGATATTTAGAAACTATCTCTTGCAAGTGATTAAGATCAACGTCACCATCAGCAAGAGACTTAATAGTAATAATCTCGAAGCCAGCCATGGCTGCGCTAGCTGGATTCGTCCCGTGGGCTGAATCAGGCACTAGCACTATGTCTCTTGGCTGTTTTAGCTCGGCGAAATATTTCTTAGCCATTAATAAGGCAGCTAGTTCGCCATGGGCACCAGCAGATGGCATTAAGCTGAATTGATGCATGCCAGTGATTTCGCAGAGTGATTTGTTTAGCTCGTCATAGACCTGCAAAGCACCTTGAACATTAGCAGTCTCATCATAAGGATGCAAATCAGTCCAACTTGGAGCACTAGCAATACAATCATTAATCTTGGGATTGTATTTCATGGTGCAAGAGCC
>CAZQXM010000174.1:0-2779 GCA_964597205.1 uncultured Gammaproteobacteria bacterium | reverse complement strand
AGGGTTATAATGCGTGGGCGGAAGTTAGTGAGAAGAATCCATTAGTGATTGCAGGGATACAATTTATTCAAGCTAGGTAGTCAGCTTCTCTCTCTGGGGGCTAATTTAGCCAAGATAACGCATGCTATAATGGCTTATCTTGAGATTTGGCATTGCAGCACAATTAGTTAATAGCCATAGGCAATGGGCGAGAATACATGTCTTTAGCGGGGGTGACGCCAAGCAAGTAGTCCTTGACACAGAACTCAGCTCATCTCAGCCACCATTAGAACCAACAAAAGATGGTTTGGGGCATGAATGGGATTCTTTTATAACTAGACTATGTGCTGTGACAAGAACTTGCTTAGATAGACAAAGTCCAAATAGCTCTCACAAACTACCAGTTGTAGTTGATTTACCTGATGAGTATCGTGACATAAGGCTACCTAGATTCGAACGAGATATTCTCGCTGCAGGATTTGGGAAGCAATTTAAATCAGTCTTTGACATGGCAGTACACGATATAAGAAATCAATTTAATCGACAACTTGGAGCTAAAGTCGCTAGCTGTGACTTGCAGGTTAATTCTTTTGAATATCGTACAAGGGATACTGATGATGAACCTGATGCAGCTTCTGATGATCGATTTCTTAATGTCGCTGAACGAGAGGTAGTCGAAGGATTTATCAGACAATTTGCAATAGAAACAGCCGCTGAGATGCAGCAAAGACGCGGAACTGAGCTTCAGCACTATGGTGTAATGCACTGGGGGCATAGAGACAGACCTTTATATAGAAAATTAGATCGCGATCCTAAGCTTAATAGACTTTTTTGCGCCGAACTGAGTAAGATGACTGGAATACCCGTGAAGCTTATACTTAGCTTCCCGCATTTATTAAAGACAGATTACGTCGATGATATAGTAAGAACCTTACTCTCTACTCAGCTCAAAGAACAAAAATTAGCTTCACCCAAAGTTCAAGCCGTAAGGGAGTTTGGCATTGCAGCTAGCCTAGACGATGAAGAATATAAGTTTACTGTATTGGTCAAAGACAGCACAGGAAAAGTGAACGTTGATCCTAGTTTGAGCTGGGTAATGGCAGCGGGTGATTTAGATCAATTTATAACTAAAGTTACAGCATCTACTCTTAATGTAGTCTCAGCATCTAGAGAAGATCAAACGGCTAAAAAAATACCAGTGTATTTTATTGCCAAAGGTAATTCAAAAATCAAAGGACTAGGTACTACTCCTGTAAGCAATCAAATAGTTCTACAAGGTTTATATCCAACAATCAAAGACTATTTATTTCAGCATGGTTATAGTCCAGAACAATCAATAGTACTCAATACAGATTTAAGCCGACCTCTTTTTGAGTCAGGCTCTTTAACTGAACGCTTAACAGGAGCACCAGGAGCCTTGCAAGAAGCAAGCATACGCCGAAATCTATCAGAACGATATCAATTAGCCAAGGGTGGTAATCAAGTTGCTCTTAAATCACTGGTTGCAATAGGTAGGTTCATAGCAACCTCTCTAGCAAAAGAAATGCAACATAGATATCCAGGACAAGAATTTCAATCTAAGATCTTCAGCATAGGTAGAACAAATAACGATTGGCTACCTGCTTTGTTAGATTTACCAGAAGTTCGTTACGGCATGGCTAAAGAATTTATCAGAATACTGGGACTACCATATCAGCCTTGTGATATATGCATAAGGCTAGCTAATGGTACAGAACCTGATCCTATAGCCATTGTTCAAGAACAAATGAATCCAACTAAAAATCTAGCTGAAACAAAATTCGGCGCCCCGGTTGTTAGGAGAAGCTCTCATAAACTAAAAATGACTCCGAGTTTTGGAGATGGATCAGTGCCTGTTTTACGAGGAGCAGCCATATCAGGTTTTACTGATAAATTAAGCTTCACGGTAATGGCAGGTCATGCACCCAATGATGTTCAAGCCGTTCAAGATCAAGGCAATATCTGGAAAGGATTTAATGATATTGAAAATCACCTTGATACTATTGCAGATACACTTATTAAATTAGCTAGGCAGCAAGAAATAGATTCGCAAAAACTTGGAATAGGTAATTATCAAATTCCCCTTGCAATTGGTTTTCCTGCAAACAAACTACCTCCTGAGCTTAAAGCTAGATTAGAACGACTATATAAGGGAGTCTTACAAGCAGAAGCTCCTGATCAGTGCATGAGAAATTATGATTCGGTATTAATAGCTGCTCATCTATGTTGCCTGCTTCAAAAAAAAGGGCTTGATAGAATTGATACTCGTTTTATGTTTGCACCAAGAGGATTTGATTCTGTGCATGAGGTGAACTTTGAGCAAGTAAAAGAGACAGCAGAAGCAATCTACGAACAGT
Organism: uncultured Gammaproteobacteria bacterium; assembly: GCA_964597205.1. Taxonomy (GTDB): domain Bacteria; phylum Cyanobacteriota; class Vampirovibrionia; order LMEP-6097; family LMEP-6097; genus CAYUFH01. Next base: position 425 of record CAZQXM010000174.1, on the reverse strand, counting down.
TTATACCGCAAATCAAACAAGGCTGGGAATTATACAAACAAGGCAAACATCATAAAGCCTATAAAGTATTTAGAGATGTTACTGAAGAGTGTGCTCATCTTTATATTTTCAATCTAGCTCTATTAGATATTGCGCCGAGGTTTGCAATGTTTGGCAGCACTTTTGAAAAAGACTGGTTAAGGACTTTTAAGTTTTTACAACTCTATGATCTAAAGAGAGTATTTGAATCTATTGTTGAAGAGCAACTACAGGATAATCATAGATTTAAGCTCAAACTTAGAGGCGATAAAAAAAATGCTCAATACTCTGATCCAGTCAGATCACACATCATAGAAGCGATGCATGCTTCTGGATATCTCAATAAATTATTTGAATTGCCAAAATAATATTTTTTTGAGTAGTAACCGAAGCATCACCTTGAGGCC
>CAZQXM010000173.1:0-2801 GCA_964597205.1 uncultured Gammaproteobacteria bacterium | reverse complement strand
AACTATCTATGGGTATGAGCAATGACTATGCTCTTGCAATTCAAGAGGGTTCGACTATGATAAGGATAGGTAGGGCACTTTTTGGGGAGGGGGCTGGCCAAAATTAAGGTTCTGTAGTTAAATAAAACAATACCGTGCAAGCAAATAACAAAGATATAGGTTTTGAACAATTTTGGATGGGTCCTGAGGAGCAAAAGGTCGCCGAGGGCTTTGAAGCGCTTTATGGCGTGCCTAGTAACTACAGTATTCCTCCAGCAGTAGGTACGGTTAAAGAAAAATTAGATGCGATGAGGGAGACGAGTCGCACAAAGAACGATAATATAAGTGTGGAGTCAGCTATGAATAATTTATTTGGAAGATTTAGTAAGGGTGTGCAGAAAGGTTTTAATTTTGAACCTGGTAGTGAAGATTTTGCGGCAAGACCAATTGTCGATGAGCCAGTTAGATCACCACTGCAAGTAATCAGCCCTACTGCGCCAGTAAATATAGTTTTAGTTGAGCCGCGCAGCTATGAAGAGAGTGTGGATATTGTTAACCACCTTAAGCAACGTAAATCTGTCATCGTTAATATGCAACAGCTAGATGAAGATACTTCTATGAGAGTATTGGACTTCGTCAGTGGTGCTACCTATGCTATGGACGGTACTCAAGAGCGCGTTGGTAACGGCGTGTTTATATTTGCTTCGATGAACTGTCGCGTAGAGAGTGAGAGCGAAGGTACTAGAGCTTATAAAGATCTTTTCGCTAAAACTTTCGGCGTTTAGAGCCTGTCCGCAAAGCGCCATCTGCGTTGTTATGCTCACCCTCGCAATGCTCATTTACGTCATGTAAACTTCGCTTGCTCGGGCTCGCATGCCTAGCATCTGGGCGCTTTGCGAACAGGCTCTCAATTAAGTTCTACACGGATATATTTTTGACCGAAAATTTTACGAATATATCCTTTGGCTGTAAGTTTACTTAATTCTACTGAGAGTTCTACTTGTGGTATTTGGGATTTTTGTATTAAAGTATCTAGGCTGATAGGTTCGTTGCTAATTAGTTCTAGGATTGGGTTTGAAATATTTTGTTGAGGCTTTAAATCCTTAGGGCTGAGAGCTAAACTCTCTACCCAAAGCTTAGCTGAAAAAATTGGCGTAGCTATTTGGTTGTTAATTAAATTAATATTACCCTGGAAGTTCGCTTTATTAATTTCACCACTTAACGCATAGATAGGTCTTTTGAGTTCTTGGGATTTTTTTGCTGTGATTAAAGATCCGCTCCCTTCAGGAGCTTCAATAACTACAGTGCAGAAGCTAAGTGCGCTAATAATGCGATTACGTTCTATAAAAGTCCATTTTTGTGCTGGGTGATGGGGTGGATATTCTGAGAGAAGCAACCCGTTGTTATTCAGGATGCTCTGGTAGAGAGGGTTTCTAAAAATATTCTCTTCTAATAGTCCAGCACCCAATACTGCTATAGTGGGTAGTCCACTTGTCAAAGCTGCTTCATGAGCGGCTTGGTCTACACCATAAGCCATGCCACTAACAATAGTCGCGTCATAATTACTCAGAGCATTAACTAGCATCTGCGTGCAAGTTTTACCATAGATAGAGGCTTTGCGAGTACCTACTATGGCTATATTATTTGTGAGTTTATTAACTAACTCTATATTGCCGCGATAATAAAGTCTTGAAGGCGGATTACTAAGTTGTTTTAATCCATCAGGGTAAAGCTGCTCGGATTGCTCCAAAAATTTAATTTCAATATCATCTATTTGACCTAGATCATTTGATCTAGGTGAATTGGTCCCCTGCATAATATAGAATTTTATCAGTATGGATGGTCTTCGTTGTTTTTTTGCTCTAGGCTTAGCTTTTAGGGCTTTAGTAGCTGATCTTATTATCCTGACTTCAACCTTAGGGCTGTTCAGAAGCTAATTTCAGTTGCGATATCTCCCGGAGAACATTGGGAAAAGCATATATGAAGGTTAAATACTATGCTTCGATTTGCTCGCCTCTTGGGCTTAACTCTTATTCTTGCTTGCGCTTATAATGCTGCGTGGGCCACATATGATCCTCTAGTTAAAGGACACAGAATGACTTCAAATGGTGGGTTGATTGCAGACATAATTTTTATTGATGCTAATGGTGATGTAGGTATTTGGGATAAAACACCTGGAGCTAAGTTGCATGTAAATGGAGCCATAATGATTGAGGATGGTTCTCAAGGTGCTGGTAAGGTTCTCCAATCAAATGCAAGTGGTCTTGCTTCTTGGGTTGTACCTGGTTCTTTTGCTAATTTAGAAGATGATGCAAGCCCTGAGTTAGGTGGTCCATTGGATACTAATGGCAATGCGATTACTGATGAGACTGATGCTATTGTAAGTTTTAGTAATGATGCTTTATTAACAACAAGCACAATGACAGCTAGTAGTTTTATTGCTGGCGATCTAACTTTAACCAATGGTTCTATAACTGCTGGTGATGGTGCTATTAGTTTTGGTAATGAGAATTTAACTACTAGTGGAACAATCAATAAGGTAACTATTACTGAACCGGCTACTGCAGCTACTTTAACTGTTGCGAATAATAAAACATTAACGGCGAGTAATACTTTGACATTAGCGGGTACTGATGGAACGACAATTACGTTCCAAGGAACAGATACTTATGTAGGTAGAACTACGACAGATACTCTGACGAATAAGACTTTAACAGCTCCAATAATGACCACTCCAACTCTTGGAGCGGCAACGGCAAGTAGTATCGATTTATCAGAAGGCAATATAACTAACGGTGGTAATTTATCTATAGATAGTATTT
>CAZQXM010000172.1:0-2877 GCA_964597205.1 uncultured Gammaproteobacteria bacterium | reverse complement strand
GCTATTGGATGAAAGTAGCAGTTATAGGCACAGGATACGTAGGACTAGTTACCGCCGCGACTTTTAGCTTCCTTGGTCACGAGGTGGCTTGTTTAGATATTAATGAGCAGCGCATCTCTATGCTGAATTCTGGTGAGATACCTATTTATGAGCCAGGTCTTAAGGAGATATTGGAGCTAAGTGCTAAGCACGGTTCTAAACCTGTTTTCACTACTAACGCTAAAGAGGCTATTGAGAATAGGGATTTTATATTTATCGCTGTCGGCACGCCGCCACGTGAGAACGGTGAAGCGGATCTTAGTTACCTTGAGTCTGCAGCTAAAACTATTGGCATACATCTCAGTGATGGAGCTATTGTCGTTAATAAATCCACAGTGCCGGTTGGCTCAGGTAACTGGGTGCGCATGCTAGTTGAGCGCGGAGTGCGCGAGCGGGTGCTAACTACAGCTGGCTCTAATGAGACAAGTACAGTGCCTGTGGCATTTACTGTAGCTTCTAACCCTGAGTTCCTGCGTGAGGGCACGGCGATATTAGACACTCTCTATCCAGATCGCATAGTGATTGGTACAGACGATGAGCGAACTAAAGATAGACTCGAAGAATTATACAAACCGCTTAAAGAACAGAAATTCAAAGAACCTAGCTTCTGCAAGCGTCCAGAGGGTTTTGGTGAAGTAAGAGTAATCGCTACTGATATTACTAGTGCTGAGATGATTAAATACAGTGCGAATGCTTTTCTAGCGATGAAAATCAGCTTCGCTAATCAAATTGCAAATATCTGCGATCTAGTTGGCGCTGATGTGACGGAAGTAATGCATGGTATAGGCAGTGATAGTCGTATTGGTGCCAAGTTCCTTAATGCTGGAATTGGTTGGGGTGGAAGCTGTTTCGGTAAAGATGTTCAAGCGATTATTAAAATTGCTCAAGAGTATGATTATCACCCCGAGTTACTTGAAGCATCTAAGACTGTTAACTATAAGCAGCGTGATCTTGTTGTGAAGCGCCTTCAGGAGCAGCTCAAGATAGTTAAAGGTAAGCGAATTGGTTTACTAGGATTAGCGTTCAAGCCTAACACTGATGATTTGCGTGACGCACCAGCGCTTGATATAGCACGTGCGCTAATTAAAATGGGCGCAGAGGTGCTAGCGACTGATCCTATTGCTGTTGATCATTGCCGCAAGCAAAATCCTGATTTGAATATTCAATACTTAACTAAAGTTGAGGATATGGTGCAGGGTCTTGATGCTCTTATTCTAGTTACAGAGTGGGATGCTTATAAAGAATTGGATATGAAGTTTATACTTTCTAAGATGAGCGGTAATATTTTTATAGACGGTCGTAATCAATACAAACCTAGTGAACTTAAAGCACTTGGTTTTAACTATATAGGCATGGGCAGACAGTAATGCGTATACTTCTCACTGGTGGAGCGGGATTCATAGGATCACATTTGGCTGAGCGTTTGCTTGCTTCTGAGCACGAAGTTATAGTGCTCGATAATTTAGTTACCGGTAACTATAATAATATCCGTCACCTAGAAGCTAATCCTAAATTTAGTTTTATTGATCATAATGTTTCTGAGTTTATTCGCATTGATGGGCGCTTAGATTGGGTGATGCATTTCGCTAGTCCAGCAAGTCCAGTTGATTTTGAGAAACTTGCTATTCCTATTCTTAAAGTTGGTAGCCTAGGTACTCATAACGCACTTGGTGTGGCGCTTGATAAACGCGCGAAGTTTTTCCTTGCGAGCACCTCGGAAGTTTATGGTGATCCCTTGGTGCATCCACAGCATGAAGATTACTTCGGTAACGTTAACCCCATAGGTCCGCGCGGAGTTTATGACGAGTCCAAACGCTTTGCTGAAGCCATCACGATGGCTTATCACAACAAGCATGGTTTAAATACTCGTATTATTCGTATTTTTAATACTTATGGTCCGCGCATGCGCGCTGATGATGGTAGAGCGATTTGTACTTTTATTAATCAAGCTTTGCGTAATGAAGATATATCTGTCTTCGGTGATGGCTCGCAGACTCGTAGCTTCCAGTATGTCGATGATCTAGTCGAGGGCATAGTGCGTCTTATGGCTGTGGATTATAATCAACCTGTTAATCTAGGTAATCCTGACGAGATGACATTATTAGATCTCGCTAAACACATCGTTAAATTTACCAATTCTAAATCGCAAATAGTTTTCAAGCCGCTACCAGAAGATGATCCTAAGCGCCGCGAGCCTGATATAGCTCGTGCGCGCAAGCTGCTTAACTGGGAGCCGAAAGTCACTCTGGATCAGGGTTTGGATAAGTGTGTAAGCTATTTCAGGGCGCTAGCTAAGATTTAGATTAAATCCAGTTTGATATTTGGGCTTGTTAGTAAATTATTGTCGCTAGCTAGTTTATACATTAGCTCTATAGATTTCACGTCATCTTGACTTAGAGCTAGAGTTTGATCATTAACGTACATAGAAATATACTCGTCTGCTTTCTCATCACTTAGATTATTATCAGCGAATTTGCGTGCGTATTCTAAAGTCTCTGCTCTGTGTTCTAAGCCCCATCGTATAGACTTAGTCATTAGTCTTGCTAGCTCACTGCGATCAGTTTCTGGAAGCTTGCGACTAATAGCATTGCAACCTAATGGCATACTAAGTCCACCACTCATCTCATGCCACCATTTACCGAGATCTAGAATCAGCTCACAGCCTTGCTCTTGGTACTTGAGTTGTGACTCATGAATCAATAGACTGGCATCTACTTCGCCGCGTTCAAGCAGATCGAATACTTGATCGAAACTACAAAACACCGGTATAAAATCAGCGCCAATTTGTTTTTGGTAAATCTGCAAGCAGAGGTAGGCGCTAGTAAGTTTGCCAGGAAT
>CAZQXM010000171.1:0-2885 GCA_964597205.1 uncultured Gammaproteobacteria bacterium | reverse complement strand
CGTCTCGGGGACTAGCGCGCCATTAGATGAAGCTATAGAACTATTGCGCAAAGCTTTTAAAGACGATCCGACTAATGAAGAAGCCATGGAAGCTCTCGGTGTGATGCTGGCGCGGGCACAGCGTTATGATGAAGCGATAAAAGTCTTGCAGCAATTAGAACTAATCAACCCGCAATCAATAATGGCTAAAGCTAATCTCTCTATCCTATATATGAAGCTTGGTGATAAAGAACGTGCTGAGCAGTATAAGGCTGAGGGGACGGTTTTGCAGTTTGAGAAGGCGTTGAAGCAATAATTATTTAGTTGCAGTTAGTTTTTTTAAGTTCTCTTGTCCATCTGCGCCTGAAAAATCTTTGACCATTTTAATAGAAGGATTTTCTATGCCAAGCTTAGAGAGTAGCTGTAAAAACTCTTGATAAAGCCTCACTAGATCTATAGCTTTAGTTCGAAATTCAATGCTAGTTTTTGTTGTTATTTGTTTTGCGGCTAAGGGTTGTTTTAAAATTTTATTTAGTAGATAATTTTGGGTTCTAAGATCGATTGCTTGTTCAGCAGCTGATATCGTATCTTGGTATATTAGATAGGATTCGCTGAGTTCAGAGCGAGCATCAGCTAACTCTTTTAATTTACGTTCTTTGTAAGTTATTGTTTGAACCTGACCTATTACTTGTTCTTGGAGATTATTCTTGTAGTGTAATTGTCTTAGCTCTTTTCTTTTGGCTTCTTGCTCTCTAAGTTCCTCTACCTCACCGTCGCAGCCAACTCCTAATAATCCAGCAGCTAATGCTATTGTTAATGCCTTAGAAAAGCTTCTAGTAGTCAATCTTGTGTTGAGTAGATTAGTTAAATCCATGCTCAATATAATAACATAGAGCTTTGGCAAAACTTCAACCTTCTATAACAGTTCTCCCGCCCCGTTTTTAGCCCCTTATGCTAATCTTCAATATGGCGCGGCTATAGGTCAAAATGACTAGATTTAGCTTAAAATAGTCATTTAATTGACTGTTTTTGGTATAATATGGTCAATGAATGCTAAATATATAGCCCGTGATCAAGAGACTAAACTTCAGGAATGGTTGAGCTCGGATGTCTATCAGGTGGCCGTATTGTACGGTGCACGACGTATCGGTAAAACAACTTTAGTCAAAAAATTTCTTAGCAAAAACAAACTTGAACATCTATTTGTTAATGGTGATGATATTCAAGCTCAAGAAGTTTTTAGTAGTCAAACAGCAAGTATCCTAAAAAGCTATATCGGTAAATCTAAGCTGCTATTTATAGACGAGGCTCAACGGATTGAGAATATTGGTTATAGTCTGAAGATTTTGGTTGATCAAAATCCAGATTTGAAAATTATTGCTACGGGATCTTCGTCCTTGGATTTAGGTAAGAATATCGGTGAGCCGCTCGGTGGTAGAGCTAAAATTCTTCGTGTCTATCCTTTAGCTCAGCATGAGTTGCAAAGTATCGAAGATGCAATAACCACCAAATCTAATCTAGAAGCGCGTCTTATATATGGCAGCTACCCGATTATAGTGACACATGCAGAAGATCAATCGCGCAAAGAATATTTATTAGAGACGGTAGGGTCTTATTTACTTAAAGATATATTGGAGTTCGATGGGATTCGCAACTCTAATAAAATTAAGCAGTTACTAAGATTAATTGCTTTTCAAATTGGCAAAGAAGTTTCTGTTGTTGAACTTGCTGGTAATCTTGGTTTGAGTAAGAATACGGTTGCTAAGTATTTAGATTTGCTTGAGAAAGCGTTTGTGATTTATTCGCGTCAGGGTTTTAGTCGCAACTTGCGCTCAGAAGTGACACGAAGCTATCATTATTATTTTTTTGATAATGGTATTCGCAATGCTTTGATTAATAATTTTAATTCGCTAAGTTTTAGAGATGATCTTGGTATGCTCTGGGAGAACTATATAGTGACTGAAAGGCTTAAATATAATGAGCTAAGAACTCATTTGCCGCAGAGTTATTTCTGGCGTACATATGAGCAGCAAGAAATTGATCTTATTGAAGAGTATGCTGGGCAGCTGCATGGCTTTGAAATTAAATACAGTAGCAAACCACGTAAAGCTCCTAAACAATGGATTCAATCGTACCCGGAAGCGAGCTATACCGTAATTAATAAGGATAATTATTTGGGGTTTATTGCGGTTTAGCAGATATTGCTTCTGCTCTTATGCGTGGAACATATTTAGGTACTAGAGAGATAGAAGGATATGGTTCTGTGGTTGCCTGTAATGCTGATAAAAAATCACTATACTCATCTACAAGTTGCAGAACTAGTTCTTTAAATTTAATACTGTCATTTGTGTATACTGTATCATCAGCCAATGGTTGTTTGCGTATTCTTTCAAGTTGTTGTTCTTGAATATGAGTTCTATGTTTTGAGGCAAATCTAATAATCTCTGAATATCTCTCATATGACTTTTGCAGTTCTGGGTGAATTTTAACAAAGGCTGCAAGCTCAGTTTCAAGCTCAGGTATTGTTTGGGCTCCATTTGATATTTGCCATCGAATATTTGCTTCGTATCTTTCTCGCTGTTCTATTCGAACAGCTTGAGCGGCTTCTTGTCTTGCTCTATAGTGCGCTGCATCATCATCGCAGGCAGTTAGTCCCGCAACAGCAGTCGCAGTTAGTAATGCTTTATGAAATCCAGTGCCAGTTTTCGCCATTAAACTCATACTCAATATAATAACATAGAGCCTTTGCAAAACTTCAACCTTCTATAACAGTTCCCCCGCCCCGTTTTTAGCCCCTTATGCTAATCTTCAATATGGCGCATTAGATAAGTCTAAATGACGCCATACATATATTATGTCAGCTAAGAAAAACGTTATAGTCAGGATCGCCGGCGCAGCTGGTGACG
>CAZQXM010000170.1:0-2949 GCA_964597205.1 uncultured Gammaproteobacteria bacterium | reverse complement strand
TTACAGGGTTGAAGCCTCTGTAGCCCAATTAGCAGAAGGGACTATGAAGGCTGGAGATAAAGCCGTACTAAAAAAAATGTTTCGTGACGAATTAGCTAGAGCAAAAGCCTTAGTTAACAATCCGCCTAACGTAACAAAAAATCTTCTGGCTGACTGTACTAAACAAGCACTAGACAGTCTACCAAAAGCCACCAATAGGATAAGTAAATTTGGAACTTGGTTGAGCGAAGGGTTTGTTGGAAAAATTGCAGCGAAATTAACATCCAGCGGAGCAATTGGTGCATTAAGTATGGGCTCTAAATTAATACCTATAGTAGGTTGGGCTATGTTTGCCGTAGACATATTCAATACTGGAAGAGTGATGTTTGGCAATCGCAAAGAGGATACTTGGATAACAGCAGCAGCTAGAGCTTTAGATTCATATACTGGACATAGAATCAGTGGAGCATTTTGCTAAGAAAATAAATCATGGGAACAACAGCATTAAGCACAGTTAATTATGATCGCTATTTGGACACTGGAGCCAGCGGTGTCAAGCAAGCTTATAACTATATAAATAGAACTTTTAATGGCAACGGACAAGGCTTGCTAGAGAATCTCAAGCATAACGTTAAATTAATGGGTAGCAGTATATGGCAAATTGCTTTTAAACCATATACAGGTACTGTTAGCTCCGATATGTTTAGTCGCTGCACCAATCTAGCACTGGGTGCCAGATTACCTGGTGCATTGCGCTTTACAGGCGCAATACTTGGAGCTGGACTAGGAACAGCTGCTGTATGTTTCGGTGCGAGCCAGTATTTCTCGAGCTGGCAGGTTGTAAAGAACTTACATCCAGAAATAAGAAAGCATGGTGCTGTACTTGATTTCAGCACAGGAACATTAGCAATAGGGGCGGGTGCAGGTGCTCTAGTATCTATTGTCAACCCAGCAATAGGCATAGCTGGAGCAAAGACAGCTCTACTACAAAAAATGGTTCCATTAATGAGCATCGCTGCGCTTGGCGCCGTTGGAATAAGAACTTTAAGTGAAGTTGCACACGATGAAAATCATTGGATCAATAAATATAGTTTCTTTGGTATATTTAGCCCACTACAAGACAAAGTTAACGGTGGTTTATCAGCCTTACATCCAATTATTCACTGGTTAACCTATGGACTAGATAAATTAATTCTTGGTCCACTAGGTTTCGAACGCGAAGCTACTACCTTGCAAGAATCTGAAGAAAGAAGCGCTGAGATTATCCAAAAAGAAACAGCAAAACAAGCTAAAAAACTGGATACCAAAGTATGATGAAAACCGCACATAATTCTGTATACATAGATAGCGGTCAAGGTCTGAAAGAAGCCAAGCCTTACGACCCGAAAGAGTTTACTGGACCAATATTAGATGCACAGACAGGAAAGTCTGTAGAGATTGACTCTCAAACCGGTAGACCTAAGGATATCAACGACTTACATAGCACTCAAGCGAACAGACCATATGAAACGTCTATAGGAAAAGCTTTTAGGTTTTTAAAAGAACGTGTGGTTATGGCCATTGAGTCTGCGTTAACATTAGCAGGAGGTAGTAAAGCTAAAATATCAGAACATTTTAAAACTATATGTGATTTAAATAACCGTGAACCAAGCACAGAAAAGTTACGAAAATTATTCTTAGCTGCTGGTGTTGCACTAGGAGGCTTATTTGTAGCAAAAGAAGCTGTGACCGCCATTCATGATATTGGTAGCGACAAACCACGACAAACCCCATGGATTATGCAATTAATGACAATTATTTTTGGTGTCACAGCTGTTAAGGGCAGCTTGGGTGCACTTACATCTGATCCAAAGACAATGGCACTAAACAATCCAAAAACCGTATTAAAAAGCTTTGCACTGTTTCTAGCTTCTCTGACAGCCGAGTCAGCATGCAACGAAGGAAGTGTTATGGATAGACTAATGAGCTTCTTTGGTGGTAAAACTGCATTTAGAGACTTTATAGGTCAGTTTACCTAAAGCGATAAAGTTATTACAAAATTAAGTAAAAAGCTACTTGATTAATGCCCCAGTATTTCAGCTAATAGCAAATAACTATCTTTTTCATTAAGTTTAAAATGATTCTGAACAAGGTTTAAAAAAGGTACTTTTCTAATACGTTTGTCGGCTTCATACTTGGCAATATCAGCGATTAATTTTTTCATCTTAGCAGTTTCATATAAATTAAGTTTGGTATCAGACTTGACACCAGAGGCACGAAAACGCTCTAGAATTTCTTCAGAAATGATTGGAAAGAGCTGATGATTTCTAACAGTTTCTAAAATTAAAGGTTCATATTTAGAAGATGGTGCAAGATCAGATTGATCAGCAATAGCTTCAGGATTTTCTGCCGCCAAAGACTTCAAAAGTTCAACAGCTAAATTAGCAGAAGTCTCAAGAGCTGGTTCAACAGTACCCTTACCTTTTATAACACCAGCAGCAATTTTATAAAGATCAATATTTAACTCTTGTATAATAGCAACTGCTATCATACGATAACCATCATCAGCACCAGGACCACCGGCTCGCAAAACAGCTTTACCACTAGAGAACATAGAAGAAGGAGAAGCCGAGAATTTAGAAGGGTCTAAGAGGTCTTGAAGTTTATATCCCTTGGCTAATAAAGCTTGTTTCAACTGAGCAACAAGTCGTGCATCTTCACCAAGTAATGGAGCGGTAGATGAGTTTTCAGATGCAGGAGCGGCATCAGCTTTGCCTCGTCGCGGTGAGCCTGGATCAGCTCGTCGTCCAGGTCGCGCGGATGCGAGGTCGTGTAGCGAATACGTTCGACGCCCTCGATCCCGGCGATCTCGCGGACCAGCCGGCCGAGGCCCCAGGCCTTTCCGTCGGGACCTTCGCCGTGAAAGGCGTTCACGTTCTGGCCGAGCAGCGCGATCTCGACAGCACCCTGTGCGGCGAGCCGCCTTGCCTC
>CAZQXM010000169.1:0-2958 GCA_964597205.1 uncultured Gammaproteobacteria bacterium | reverse complement strand
CTGCTGGCGCGCATGGTATTGGCGTTGGCAAATACGTTAATAAACTAGAGAGCAGTCTTGAGATGCTTGCAGCTATTACTGCTTTACGTGAAGCGATTAGCACTAAAGAACTTAGTCAAGCAGTAGCTAATTAATAGCCTCTTAAAAAAGGCTATGCTTTTTCAATAAGCATAGGTAAAAACCCCTATGAACTGGGGGTGGATACGGCCTTTTAGGCTCAAACCCGGAAAGTAATAATCAAATTAGGCGTAATAACGGCTTTATACACATTAAGGAACCGATATTATGACCACGGTAACAGCAAGAACAAACTTCTTCACTACTGCAATAGATTACGCTAAACAAATAACAACAAGTTTTTGCCCATGGTTAACTAAAGTAACTCAACTAACACCAGATCTAGGTTTTGGCACTCAACAGGCTCCAAATACTGCTTTTGACGATAAAGTTGCTCAAGTTGTTAAAAACCAATTAATAAGCTCAAGTCCCTTACAAGATAGAACTACATTAATACAAGCCAACTATGATCCTGATCTAATAGACTCACTTAAAAAATTCTTCAACACTACTGATGAAACTACACGCTTCAAAGCCGTACAAGAACTTTTCAAAGGAGTAGATGACATCAGCTACGAAAAGTTAGCAGAAAAACTTAAAGATATTGATAGCAAAAATCATACAGTAATTTTTGATGCTTTATGGAGTAAAGGTATTAACGGTCATATCAATAAACTACGCGAGCAAGCAGTAGCCAATACTAATGGTGCTGGTAACATGCTCACAGTAGCTGCCAAACAAAGATTAGTTGATCAAATGGCAAGCATTACTGCCGAACGCGCAAATAAAACTTTTACTATCAGTGATGATGCTGTTATTACTGGAGCCATCTCAACTAAACTAAGCAAAACAGCTTTCGATGCTCATGCATATTTATCAGCCCTTGCTAAAGATGGTCCTAAAGCCGCATTAGCTTACAGTTATGACTGTATTGAAAAACTACAAAAAGAAATAAATGACACATTGGATCGCGGTATAACTTCATCATCAGCTAGTCCTCAGATTGCAAAACAAGTTAATGCTAGAACTATGAAAGCTGTTACTGATTTAAGAGCTCAGCAAATACTTATAGCTAAACTAATTTCTAACAAAGATATTTTCGGTGAAGAAGTTGTGGGTGCTATTAAAGCGCACGCAACAGCACATCCTAAAGAAGCTATTGAACGAATGAATGTACTAACAGAGAATAAGATTGATCATGTAAACACTTTAGCTCATGAGCTCATTACTAAATGGAATGGTAATACTACTGACCCTAGCTTCCAAATTACAGCAACAGCCTTAAATAATTCTGACAAAGCAGTTAAACAAAAAATTAAAGAGTTAGAGAAGCGCTTAGCTACCGCTCAGGCAACTGCTTTCACCGGTACATCAAAAAATATCCTTCAAGAACTAGAAGCTAAGTTAGATATAAACACCGCAGGCAAATTAGCAAAAAAACAAGGAGCCAATACTACAGAGAAAGCTCTTGCTGCAGAATTTGATGAAGCGCTGCGTAAAGGATTAACTAATACTGATGTTAAAGTTCGCATAAACACTTTCTGCACCTTACTACAAAAAGTGAATGCTATAACTGATACTGCTAAAAAAGATCTAATACTGACACATATCGATAGCACTCTAGGTATCACTGTTCCAAGAACTCTTAACACTACAGCAATGCAAGAGCTTGTAACGATTGGGGAGCATTTAGATAAACTGAAAGCTGGTCACAACACTGTGCAAAATTTCCTTGATCATGAAACCGCTCAGCATATGACTATTTATCATGAAATGTATCAAAGCCTGACAGGTACTACACTTAGCCAAGCTAGTTTAGAGCGTAATATAAACGATACACGTAGATCACAAGCAAAACCACCTATAACATTGCCTCTAGCACCAACAACGACAGCAAATGTTAATGGAGCAACTATTGCCACCTATCTTCGCAGCTTAACTCCTGATGCTGCTGGTAATGTGACTATTCCAGCATATGGTGCAAATGCAGCCTACGTTATAGCCAAAAGCAAACTTGATCTTGCTATTAAAAAGATCGAAGCTCACAGCAATCCTACGACAATGGGTGGAAAAATCAAAGTTAGTTCTGGCACAACAGATGTGAAGCTCTCTCAGATTGCACAACGTTGTACTAACTTGATTGCTAAAAGCTCTCAACCTAAAGCAGAAGTTCTCGCTGGTTTCCTCAGTAGATTTAGTGAAATATCTGGCAACATAACAATACCTGGATATGGCACAGAAGCAGAGATAGTAGTACCAAAAGCAAACATGGATCTTCTGATAAATCATTTCAAAGCAACAGGTAGTACTACACCTATTAGCGTTCAAGATAGCAACGGACTTGCTGTTCATTCTGATCATATAGCTGCGCATTGTACTGCACTTATAGAATCAGAGTATAGTAGCTACACCACGCCAGCAGCAAAATCAGAAGCCTATCATGCAGACTATGAGCCTCAATTATATAGAGATTACAAAAAGCAAGATATCTATGATTATATTCTTTCTGCTTGGAATCAGTTTATGAAGATCCTTGAAACAGCAGGTAGAGCATAATAATGGATATAAATTTTGACGACTGGAAAATAGAGCTCAAGCAAGAGCATTTGAATAAGATTGATTTAGATCTTCGCGAAATAATCAGTGAAATCCAAGCTCAGACACCTTCTAAGCAGCTTTGGCGATTAATGAAAGCTAGAGCGAAAAGTAATTAGCCTGTACTGATATAATAAAGCCATCCTCAGCGAAGCGACAGGCTGCCCATAATTTACGCAATGCATAGGGATTGCTTCGCTTCGCTCGCAATGACGACGAGGTGCTCCTCGCAATGACAAATGTCTCTACTCCAAAAACTAGACCGCTATATACTCACTGAATTCTGGCTACCACTTGTTAGTGGTG
>CAZQXM010000168.1:0-2976 GCA_964597205.1 uncultured Gammaproteobacteria bacterium | reverse complement strand
TAAGCTGCTTCGCCGCCTCTCGCACGCAAGCTTCCGTCGCTTAACAAAAAAATCTCGCCGCTGAAACGACATAGTAATCTTCATGCCGGCGGAGAGTCTCTCTTGTTTCAGCCACCAACTGCACATATGGTACACCTAGAGCCTGCGCGTGACGGTAATGATGAGCATCTATAGAATCACTACTATACTTAGCTTCGATTAAGAGCCATGGTTGAGCATTAATCACAATGAGAAAATCAGTCTCCTTACCATCTTGGGTGCGCACATAGCAGAGCTCCGCATCGACGATACCAGCATCATGCCAAGAACTAATCAAGGCTTGCAACTCAACAGCAACGTAGTTTTCAAATCTAAAAGCAGGATTAGTTACTCTAGTCCAATCATAAAAATACAACTTACGCTCTTTCTTGACGCTGTTTTTTAATTTCTTAGAATACGGTTGAAGAGTAAAAATTAAATAAGAAAGTTCCAGATATTGAATATAGTTTTTTACAGTAGCAAAATTCAACTCAAGAGTTTTCGACATTTTATTGATAGATAACGGGCTGCCAACTGCATCTGGTAGCAGTGTTACCAGATTAGCAATATTCTCCAAATCTCTAACCATGCTAATCTCGCGCAAATCCTCATAAATAATAGTGTCTAAATAGTCACGCTGCCAAATCTTATGAAAGTCCTCTCTGTCTTTCGATAAAGGTTCTGGGAATCCACTAAATTTAAGTAACTGCTGGAAAGCTGCTATCTGCTCAGTGCCAGCCATCAATCGTTGCGCAATAAACTCTCTCGCGTCCATTGTAAATTGCGACTGATCATTAGATAAAAGTTCGCGCAAAGTAACCGGCAGTAAATGAAAAAGAAAATATCTACCTGTCAAACTATCTCCAGACTTGCGAAATAAATCCAAACGCGCGCTGCCAGTAACTAGAGTATGCAGCTGGCCTTCATTGCGATCGAAGTAAGCTTTAAGAATATTTTTCCAGTTATGCACCTTGTGTATCTCATCAAAACAAATCCAAGGCTGCTTGGCTTTAATAGCAGCTAAGTCTCTCAAATAAAAATCTTGATCGTTACGATACGCACTGCGCACAGACTTATCGTCCCAGTTATAGTAAAGCTGCTCGCAACATTTATCCTTGAGAATATTTTTGGCAAGAGTAGTTTTACCTACTTGGCGCGGCCCAGCTATAAAGCGCATCTGCCTGCCAAAATCCTCATCAGCGACTATATCTAGGAATTTGCGCTTGATCATAAGTAAATTATACCCTTATATAAAATACATTACTGTAAATTACATATCCATATAATTTACCAAGCAACACCTCAACCACAAGCTTTTTAAGCCTTAATCCAAAAAATCACAAAATTTCTGCTTACTAAATATTGACAAGATAATAATCTCAACGTTATTCTATAAATCAGGAGACGAAAATATGATAGACCTAGCAAAAATAGCCCCAACCGAACTAAAATTCTCAAAGGCAGAACTTAAAGCAAGCAGAGACGAGCTAGCTTTTGAAAAATTCGTCGATGCATTAGATGTGCTTAGAGCACAAGGTGTTCCAGAGACCATTATCAAGCAAGTAATTGCCAGCCGAAAAAAGTGGGCTCAATCGCAAAAAAGAGAAGATACTCCATTAATAATCCTACACTCTGACATTGGTAAAGGAGATATTCGTCCTGGCGTAACGAGATCAAGTTCCATAAAACCTGCACATGATGATGTTTTAAATGCATTATTAAGTGGTAAGTTGAAAGGTTCTTCGAAACCAAGACATATCATTAGAAGCGATCTGAGAAATAATTACTTGCTTAAACTCTTTCGAACTATGCAACCTAAAAACACAATAGCAACAAATATTAAGCCGTCAAAACCAAAAGTTTAAGCTTCCCCGCCGCCTCTCTAACACAAGCTTCTGTCGCTTCCCAGTCTAGGCATTTGTCTGTAACTGATACGCCGTATTTAAGTGTGGATAAATCCTCAGGTATAGCTTGACTGCCACCATGGATATGACTTTCGATCATGAAGCCGATGATTGAAGTATTGCCTGCTAGTTTTTGATCGACTAGGTTCTGTAATATATCTGGCTGCCGGTATGGATCTTTATTAGAATTGGCGTGATTGCAATCGATCATGATGCCAGTATTGATACCAGCGACTTCAAGCTCACGCTCGGTAATCTCTATATGCACTTTATCGTAGTTAGGACCAGTAGAACCGCCGCGCAGAACTATGTGAGCATCTGGGTTACCAGTGGTGTGCAGCACGCAGATCTTGCCTTCAGAATGATTGATACCTAAGAACTGCTGCGCTTGCGAGCAAGACTGTATCGCGTTAATCGCGACCAGCAGATCTCCAGTAGTGCCATTCTTAAGACCCACTGGCATAGATAAACCCGATGCCATCTGCCTGTGAGTTTGTGATTCTGTAGTGCGAGCACCAATCGCAGACCAGGTTATGAAGTCAGCTAAATACTGAGGTACAACTGGATCTAACATCTCTGTTGCTGTCGGCAAGCCCATCTCAGTTATAGTCGATAATATTTGTCTAGCTTTACCGAGTCCATTCACCACATCGAAACTACCATCAAGATGCGGATCGTTGATAAGTCCTTTCCAACCAAGAACCGTACGCGGCTTCTCGAAATAGACACGCATCACTATATAGATACTGTCTTTTACTTCTTCATGTAATTTTTGCAAGCGCTTTGCGTAATCGTAAGCAAGCTGAGTATCGTGAATAGAACAGGGACCGATAATTGCCAGTAATCTTTTGTCGCGACCGTTAATAATGTCGCTAGCTATTTTGCGGCTCTCGTGTACCATCTGCGAAGCCGCGTCAGAAATAGGAATAGCCTCATAGAGAGACTCCGGTGTTGGCAGGGGGTCTATGCGGTCAACTCTTAAGTTATAGGTTGGTTTTTGGCTCATCGAGTAATTGGTAATACTAACACAACACTGTCATCCTGAGCATAAACC
>CAZQXM010000167.1:0-3010 GCA_964597205.1 uncultured Gammaproteobacteria bacterium | reverse complement strand
ATAATTGTTAATTAATGACGAAGCGCGCCATTATCATGATTATTGATGCTTGCGGCATAGGTTCTATGCCGGACTGGGCTAGCTATGACGAAGTTGCTCCTGCTAATACACTCGCAAGTGTTTGCAAATGGTCTTACGAGAATCGTGGCAGCATCGCTTTAGAGAATCTCAAGAAATTAGGTCTCGCTAATATAACTCCGCTAATGGGACTTAGTCCCCACAATAAACCAATAGCAAGCTATGGCAAAATGGCTGAACTTAATCAAGCCAAGGATACTATCACCGGTCACTGGGAAATGATGGGTGTTAAAGCCAAGAATTTATTTCCTTATTACCCAGATGGTTTTTCTGATGAGATCATAGAAGAATTCAAATCCAAAACTGGGGTCAAGGGCATCTACGGTAATAAAGCTGCCAGCGGCACTGAGATTATCAATGAGTACGGTGACGAGCACGCTAAAACCGGCTTCCCGATTATATATACCAGTGCTGATTCGGTTATGCAGATAGCTGCTGATATTGGCATAGTGCCTGTTGAGACTCTATATAAATGGTGCGAGACTGCACGAGCTATTATGCGCGGTGATAAAGAAATAGCTCGCATAATTGCTAGACCATACCGCCGTAATCCTAAGGTGGCAGATAGCGTAGACGCGCGTACTACTATGAAGCTACATTCTTCAGAGCAAAAATATCTTCGCGCTGGCGAATTGCGCCATGATTATTCTGTAGTACCGCACTCTAAAACCGTGATGCAGACTTTAGTTGAAGCTAATAAAGAAGTTGTTGGCTTAGGTAAGATCTCAGATATTTTTGCAACTGTAGGAGTGAGCCGCAATATCCATACTGATAGCAACGCTGACGGTATGGAAAAATTCTTAGATGTTTTAAAAGAAAAACCTTCGCAAGATCAACTGATATTTCTCAATCTGGTTGAGACTGATGCCAATTTCGGGCACAGACGTGATCCTGATGGTTACGCGCGTGCGCTAGAAGCTATCGATGCTCGCATGCCTGAAGTGCTCGCGACAATGACAGATGAGGATATATTATTCATTACAGCTGATCACGGTTGTGACCCTTGCGCCGCTGGTACTGATCATACTCGCGAGTATGTGCCAATACTTATGTATTCACCGCAACTTGAAGCCCGCAACCTAGGTACTCGTGCGAGTTTTGCTGATATGGGCGCTACTATACTAGAGTGGTTTAATCTTGAAGAATCAGAACTTAGTATTAAAGCAGAGTCGATGATTGCATGAGCGAAGCTAAATTAGCCTTAATAGCCGGCAATGGAGAATTGCCTTATGAACTTGCCAGCGCAGCTATCGCTGCTGGTCGCGAGATGATCTGCGTAGCACTAAGTAAAGAAGCAGAAAAAAATCTCTCGGTCTTGAAGATACCCACACGCCGCTACAGCCCAGTTGAGGTTTATCAAATACTAGAATTTTTGCAAAAAGAAAAAGCTGGAGAAATAACTTTTATTGGCAAAGTTCCCAAACTAGAATTTTTCAAATCAATGCATAAACTTGAGAAGCAAGCTTTAGATAGAGTGCTCTCATTGCCTGATTTACACGACGATACACTTCATGGGCTAGTAGTAGATTTTGTAGAAATCGAGCATGGCATTAAAGTTATAGACCAAACTAAATATCTGCGTAAATTCTTTCCTAAAGCTCAGTGTTTTTCTAAACGTCAACCTACTAGTGTTGAACTTGAAGAAATTCACTACGGCATGAAGGTAGCTAAAGAAATGGGACGCTTAGATATAGGTCAAAGCATAGTAGTGCAAAGCAAAAGTATATTAGCGGTAGAAGCTATCGAAGGTACTAACGCTTGTATTAAACGCGCGCGCGCGTCCCTTGGTCCTTTTGCGCGTAACAAACGCATCACTATCTGCAAAGTTAGCAAACCAGATCAAGATCCTCGCTTCGATGTACCGACTCTTGGTTTAGCTACTCTTAAAGCTAGCGGCAAGGGTAATATTGTTGCCTTTGAAGCTGAGCAATGTATGTTTCTCAATCAAAAAGAATCTATGGCCTATGCTGATACGAATAATATTTGCTTAGTTGCTGTTTAACTGATCTTATCTTATCGCCTATCAGGCTGAGAATGCACTATTAGCTTTAAAAACGGGAAAAATGTATTTATGTCTCAGTTCACCCTTGAGGAGATTAATAGCCGCTTAGAAGAGATGCCAAGTCTCTCGCGCATCGCTATCGACCTCATTAAACTTATCGATAATCCCCGCTGTACTAGAGAAGATGTGCGCAAATTAGTTTCACTAGATGAAGTTCTTTATGTGCAGATTTTCAAGTACGCTAATTCTGTTGCTATCGGTGGTGCTCGCGGTTCTATTAGCTCTCTAGATCGTGCCATTGATGTTGTTGGACTCAATGAACTCAAGAACGTTGCTTTTACTGCCGCTGCTCGCAGTATGTTTAAAGACAAAGATCTCTGGCGTCAAAGTGTTTTCCTAGCTACTACATCACAGTTCTTCGCACGCAATTTAGATTTAAGCAGAACTATTCAAGATGATATTTATATTGCTGCCCTTTTAAATACCTTTGGAGTGCTGGTCTTCAAGACTTTCTACGATAAAGATTACAAGCAATTCCAATCAATTCAAGACTTCCAAGAACGCTTAGATAAAGAAAAAGAATATTTCGGCATCAACAATCTAGAACTAGCTTACCTGGCTCTAAGAACTTGCGGACTGCCTGAAAATATCCTAGACATGATCTACTCACAGCAGTTCTACAACAGCGATAAATTCGCTAAGCACAACGCTATCATCGAGGTCGCTCGTCGCCTCTCAGAACTAAGAACTCACTCAGCAGTCGATGAGATGAAAGTATTGGAACAGGATGAGAATTTCAAAGCGATGATGGATCGTTATGAATTAAGCTCTATATTAGTAGATAAACAATTATTGGAGAAATTAAATGAACAAGTCGAAACTCTTACGCATTCTTAGTATCGTAGTCATTTTAGGTGCGGCTGTTGCTGC
>CAZQXM010000166.1:0-3045 GCA_964597205.1 uncultured Gammaproteobacteria bacterium | reverse complement strand
AACCGCCTGCTGAAGTGAACGAGAATATCTATCACATGGAAATGCGTACACTAGAGGAGCGTAATATTAATGCTCTTCCTGGTAGTTTGAATGAGTCTATTAAATATATGGCTGACTCTAAGCTAGTACGCCAAGCTCTAGGTGATCATATCTACGAACACTATATAGATACTAAGTATCGCGAGTATCAAACTTACCGTGCGCAGGTATCCAAGTGGGAGATTGACCACTATTTACACGCATTCTAGGTCGTACCCTCCACATTCCACATTTTAATTAATTTTACTTTTTCCTATCACAGGAGTTATAATCTCTCGCACATAGGGGGACGTATGGTTAAGTATTTATCTGTTGAATTTCCTGGAGCTTTCTATCATGTTTGCTCTAGGGGCAGTAATAAGCAAGTCATTTTCTACGACGACTCTGATTTCACATTTTTCCTTCAGCTCTGTTCACTAGCTCATTCTAAGCATGAACTAGTTGTTCATAGTTATTGTTTGATGACAAATCATTATCATCTATTTATTGAGACGCCAAAGGGGAATTTGTCGCAAATCATGAAATTTATTAATGAGCGTTATGCAATGTATTTTTTGCGTAAGTATCGCGACAAAGATGGGCATGTGTTTCGCGGGCGTTACAAGAGATTTTTAGTACAGGAAGATCTATATGCAAAGAATTTATCGCGATATATACATTTAAATCCGGTGAGTGCTCAGATGGTTAAATGTCCTGAAGACTGGCGCTGGTCTAGTTATAAGTGTTTTATAGGGCTTGAAACCAAGCCTGATTTTTTGAACACAGGTTATATTTTGGATAGTTTTTCTGAAAATCCACAAACAGCACTTAAATTTTATAAAGAATATATGCATGAAAACATTAAAGATGATCATTTTGAACAGTGCGTTCATGGGTCGTTTATTGGGACAGAAGAGTTCGCTGCAACGCATACTGCTATTGAAGTCCCGCTCAATATCAATAGGTCAGCTGACGATATTGAACAGTTGTTAGAAAGGGTTTGCGCGCTTGAAATCAAACGTAAACAAAAATATCAGCTAATGGCATATCTACTTAAAGAAAAGTATGCTTTGAGTCTTAAGGAGATAGCGCATTATGTGCCGCAAAAGCCAAAGACGATTAGCCGTTCTATAGGGTTATTTAAGTCAAATCCGGCAAAAAATAAAAAATTAATTGATTTGGTGGAATGTGGAGGGAGCGACCTCGAAGACAGTCCCTACAGCTTCCTTGCTGCTGCCTAGACCAGGAATCAAACCTAGTTTATCGATATTAAGTATATGCAAACGTAATCCGGCTTTCAAACAAATCTCCGCTGCCATGATCTTGGACGCCATGCCGCCGGTGCCGGTCTTGGAGCTAGAACCGCCAGCAATATTACGAATATGCTCATCTATTTTATTTACTTGGTGAATTAATTTAGCCTTAGGATTCTTGTGTGGATCACTATCATAGAGACCTTCAGTATCTGTAAGTATGTAGAGAGTCTCAGCGCCGATCAAAGCAGCAACTTCAGCAGACAAAGTATCGTTATCACCGAACTCAATCTCAGCGGCTGTAACTGTATCGTTCTCATTAATAATAGGAACTATATTTAGTTCAAATAACTTAGCAATAGTTCTGCGTATAGTTGAACTGCGCTCAGGATCATTGAGTCCACGATGAGTAAGTAAAACTTGGCCAGCATGAAGACCATGCTGCGAAAATTCTGCTTCATAAGCATTCATCAAAGCTACCTGACCAACTGAAGTTAGTGCTTGCTTGAGAGTAGTGAGCTCACCATTATTCGCCCGCCCTTCGATATTATCTAAGCCAAGGGTAGCAATGCCTAAACCCATAGCACCAGAACTAACTATCACTACTCGCTGTCCCTGTTTCATTACCGCAGCAGACACAGTAGCAAGAGTAGCAACAACGTCATGGTTAATACCTTCACCAGCTCTGCGCCCAGTCAGGCTAGTGGTACCGATTTTAATTACTATAGGTTTTATCTTCTCTGTCATTTGATGGATATGATCGCTACCATGATATTAGCATCTGGGCGCTGGGACTGATAATTATGCAAGCAAAAATAGGAGTAAATAATGGCAGACAAAGTAAAAATAGTTAATGGTAAAGCACAAGTAACAGACAATCCGATAGTTCTTTTTATAGAAGGTGACGGAATTGGTCCTGATATTTGGGCAGCTAGTAAATATGTCCTAGATTCTGCTGTTGAAGCTGCTTATAAAGGCAAGCGCAAAATCGAGTGGCGCGAAATTCTTGCTGGCGAAAAAGCATTCCAGAAAACTGGCGAGTGGCTACCACAACAAACTATTGATGATATTAAAGAATACTCTCTTGCAATTAAAGGTCCTCTAACAACTCCAGTTGGCGGCGGTATTCGCAGTCTTAACGTAGCACTTAGACAGATATTTGATCTTTATGCTTGCGTGCGTCCGGTTAAATGGTACGAAGGTGTTCCAAGTCCAGTTAAAAGACCTGACTTGTTTGACATCACCATCTTTAGAGAAAACACAGAAGATGTTTATTCTGGTTTCGATTATCAATCTGGGTCAGCTGAAGCTAAAAAAATCATTGAACTAGTGAATAGTCTGAATCCCAAAAAACAAATCTCACTAGAAGCTGGTATTGGTATCAAACCATGTACTGCTAAAGGTTCTAAGAGACTAATTCGTGCTGCTATCCAGTATGCTCTAGATCGCGGACTTACTAAAGTTCATATTATCCACAAAGGTAATATTATGAAATACACTGAAGGTGCTTTCAAAGACTGGGGTTACGAGCTAGTAAAAGAAGAGTTCGCAGGTAAAGCTATAACCGAAGAAGAAGTTTGGGATGGTGCTGATGCTAAAGGTAAAGTAGTAGTAGGTAACCGCATCGCTGATAGCGCGTTCCAACAATTACTACTAAGACCAGATGAATATGAAGTTCTTGCTTCCATGAATCTAAATGGTGACTATCTTTCTGATGCTGCTGCCGCTCAAGTAGGCGGACTTGGAATCGCTCCAGGCGCTAATATTGGTGAAC
>CAZQXM010000165.1:0-3062 GCA_964597205.1 uncultured Gammaproteobacteria bacterium | reverse complement strand
ATTATTCGCTGACCAGCAGACTTAGCATTCATGATTTTTTGCCAAACCTCATTACTGATCTCGTAATATTCACTATGCATCTTGTGTCCACTAATCGTATTAGATTTAATCGGCAAGAAAGTTCCTAAACCTACATGGAGAGTAAGTTCTAATATCTCTACGCCTTTAGCTTTAAGCTGAGCTAAAATCTCTTCACTGAAATGTAAGCCCGCGGTCGGCGCGGCGATACTAAAACCACTACTAGAATCTTGAGCAAAAATAGTTTGGTAGCGTTCTTTATCTATCTCTTCTGCTCTGCGTTTAAGGTAGGGTGGAATCGGCATCTCAGCTGCTTCACGCACCGCTCGATTAAATTCTTTTTCGCTACCAAAATCCACTAAAATCTGAGCGGAGATTTCACTACTAGAATCTTGCTTAAGCCTGGTAACTTTCACAGTTTGGCCATTCTTCAGCTGATAGCTCTCTCCATCTTTAAGCTTCTTGAGTGGCTTAGCGATGGCTTCCCACTTATCGCCTCGTTGTTTCAGTAGTAATATCTCAATACCGTTGTGGATTGCTTCGTCGTGCTGGCGCACTCCTCGCAATGACAATGGCTCTGCAATCCTGTCAAGTGGCTGTAAGTAAAATCGTGAAGCTAAGACCTTAGTCTTGTTTAACACCAGTAAATCACCAGCTTCTAAGAGACTTGTGATGTTACTGAAATTCAGGTGTTTAAGAGTTTTGGATTCCAGATTATAATGGAGCAGACGAGATTGATCCCGCTTCTCTTGAGGGTAACGGGCTACTAACTCTTCTGGCAAATCAAAATCATAAGCACTAAGCTCATCAGTGTTATTGATTGTTGGTGGGCCTGATTGCATATGAAGCTTAGTATTATTATTTGTACTTTTAACCGCGCCATCCAGCTTGAGCAGCTGCTTGAAGATTTATCATATCAACACGCTCGTCTCAATGAAGAAGACAGGGGTGAAGTGGAAGTGATACTAGTGGATAATAACTCTTTCGACACCACCAAAGAAGTCGCTTATAAATTTACAGAGAGCACTATACTGCCGGTTAAATACTATCTAGAGAACCGTCAAGGTGTCTCTGCGGCTCGTAATCACGGTATCAAACAATCTAAGGCTGAACTTATTGCATTTCTAGATGATGATTTAACTCTTGACGAGGATTGGCTTAAAGAAGCTTTGCGCATAGCTACAGGTTGCAAAGATAGAGAGATCGGAGTTTATGGTGGCCGTTCTATACCGCTCTGGCAGGAGCGTGTACCTAAGTGGCTGAATTCTACTCCACCTTATGGCATCGATCAAGCCTTATTCACTGGACATAATTATGGTGATGAAGAATCTTACTATCCAGTTGATAGCGATATCGGCATAGCTAAATTCCCTCTCGGTACTAATACTATGTTTAGGCGTGAGATATTCGAGAACTGCGGAGACTTCAGAACTGATCTCGGGCGCAATGCTGCTGGTGGAGTGGGTTTGCACGAGGATACAGAATTCTTGGAATATCTCAGCATGCTTAAAGTTCCGATGCTCTATGTGCCGCAACTTATAGTATTCCACCCGATAACTTCAGAACAGATGCGCCCAGAAAGTATGCGTCGTTGGTATTTTAAATCTGGTTGCAGTCTCTACTGGATGGCACATACTGATCGTATGCGTAGGACTGCTGATAAATTTATCGGACTTAGTCGTCCTTATCGTAATTTTATGCCAGGCTTTATGGCGAAGCTAAAAATAGCTGGAGTGCCTTTCTACTTATTATTAAAAGCTTTTGCAATATTCTTATACTGGTTAATTACATATCCTAGCCTTAATAAGAAACGTAGTTTTTGGCTTACAATGCAGTTCTCAAAGACTCTTGGTGAGATAGAAGCAGCTGGATTAGTTTATCAACAAATAACTAATAGGAAGTTTAGTTTTAAAGATAGGCTGAAAGACAGAGTGATTAAGGCTTAGTCTGAGAAGTTAAGAAACTTAGGTGGCGTCCAGTCGATACCATTTTTTTTGCGTGCCAAATAAGCTCCTCGATCAAGCATATACACTAAAATTCCTACCATCAATATGCTGATCACCCCAGTGCCGATTATTATTAAATATCCAATCATGATGAGACCCTCATGTCTAATTTTACCATTGCTTCGAACCCTTTAAAAATAAGGATAAATCCAAGAACGGCTAGTACTCCTGAGATACTTAGCTGTGCCCAAAAGCTCGGCTGGTTAAAAAGCGTAAACGGGTTCTTAGTAAGTAGTGCGAAAACTGTTGCGCAGAATGGTGTGAGCATTGTCGCTCCAGCTAGTTTGAAAATGTCGGCCCGATATTTGTCACTATGTTCATATCTCTCATGATTTATCCCCTGAATGTCCATGATATCCCCCTTTAATGGACATGGTTATAGCAAAAAGCTATTCAAAACTAAAGGGGTCGTTTTTCCTCTGGGAATTTAATCAATAGATTGAGGTTTTAGGTATTTAAATACGAATACAAATACTGCAACTGAAAGTACTGTAAATAAACCTAGTGCGACGAGTGATTGAGCGAGCATTTCATTCATTGGTGTATCCTCCTGTTATCGTCTCTTATCAAGCGTTCCCTTATCTGCATTATATTATAACTTGATTGCAGTAATATCAAGCATTCTATTAAGCTTGCTAAGCCGATTGGAATTTTGATGAGCAAGTACCAGTTCATTTCTAATCCCGTGATTAGCGCTTGCATGACAAGCCCGCCAAAAGGTGAACCTATTACAAAAGCCCCCGTTCTGATTATTTCTGCCTTGAATTTAAGATAGTCATATTGAGTCCCTGTATCTAACATATTTATCCCCCTTAATAGTGAACGGTTATAGCATAAGTGAATCTAAAACGAAAGGGGTCATTTTTCCTCTGGGTTATATGGGTGAAGTCACATGGGTCTTAACCCTAGCTTAACCTAGAGTCGATATATAGAAGTCATGGGTGAGTTTGCTGTAGTAGGTGGTTATTCAGATACGATGCCGGTGTTCACAGCACCAGTAGCGCAGCCTTTAGAAGAAACAAATACCAACCCTGTTCC
>CAZQXM010000164.1:0-3073 GCA_964597205.1 uncultured Gammaproteobacteria bacterium | reverse complement strand
CTTAGACAAGAGCAGCTCTAAGTTTAATTTGTTTCAAGATCAAGGCGTAAACATCAGAAGGGTAGCTAATAGACAAGTCCTCACCTAACTCATTAGCTGCATCTAATAATTTAGCTCCGAACTTCTTAGCCCTCTTCGCCATAAAACTATAGTTAATCCCGATGTCAGAGGCTAGTCTCTCCCAATCAGAAGGTCTAACCCTGCGATAGTTGTATTGCTTACCAAGCCTCATCGACATATGCTCATCAAGATCTTTATAGATAGCAGTGCACAGTAAGTCATAACAAGGAGCTAATTTAGCCTCAAATAATTGAAAATCTTCTATTCTATAAAGCAACGAAAAATTCTTAGCATGAGCATCATTATTAGCAATCAGAAAATTAAACACAACTAAATCTAGTAGCTTAAGTTTGTCAGCAGCAGGTTGCGATGAAGCACGCGAGATCAATTCAAAACAGTCCTTATAAGCCGGACCACCCTCACGCTCATATTTATTTCTAGCTAAAACGCTAAGAGCTTGCGAGAAATCTTCTTGATGTAATTTTAAGACACGATTCGCTTCTTGCACCCTATCAAACCTAGCTATTAGCAAATAATATATACCAGCAAGTTCGTGCATCTCTATAGCAGGGACTTCTAGACCCATTCTACGAGCAAGCTCCATGCAGAAATATTCATTATGAGCACTATCAGCATAAGCAGGAATCGCAGGTTTAAGGATATGAGTAGAAGTCTCAGCGCTAGAAGCTAAATATATCTTAGAGCCTATGACCTGCACGGCTAGCTTCTGCTGAGCTCCAGCTAACGATAGACGATGTTTGCCTTGAATAGAGAGTAGAGGTCGATTAGGCATCGTCGTAAGGTATTTAGTCAGATCCTTGGTCGTGAGTTCCTGACGCGAAGCGCTACTTGGTTTATCGATAGTAACTGCCCCAGCGCAATCACCAGCTAGACTCTTCAATAACGCGAAATCATTCCCAGAGCTGACACCAAGTTTGCGTGCTAAGTAGTCACGTATATCTCCTTCTGGTAACAGTCCTCCGAAATACCCAGCAACAGCCCGTTCCGGAAATACTCCAGCTTGCAAGGGTAACGCAAATGATAAAGGGGCAGATACTGCGCTACTATACTCTTCAGTGTAATAAAACTGAAATTGATTCTCTGATGAGATCAAAAACCCAACTAATCTATCGAAAAAAAATACTTTTAACTTTTTCATTCTATATACAGCTTTATCCCCAAGGTATTAAGTACATCTAAAACTTTTTGAATTTGGCAGGTTGGTTTAGCACTCTCAAGATCCACGATAAATCTATTACCAGTAGAAGCTAAAGCGGCTAACTCCACTTGACTAAGTTTTTGAGACTTGCGCTTAGCCTCAATAGCTCTGGCCAACTCTTCCATAGTCTCTATTGCTTGACTATTACGCCCTTGGAAAACAAACATAAATTATATTACCGTTCGGTAATACTATTATACCACGGTTGTTACCGTACAGGAAGAATCGGGATGTATTGGCTACCCAACGACAAATTATTACCGTTCGGGAAGAATTAATTCTGACTAAACGCAGGTATCTTTTCGTTTAGTCAGACTAAACGAAAATCGAGTTACATTTGGTCAAGGTTTTAACTTTAAACCCCAGCCGTAGTATTTATAAGGTTTCTAAGCTCGTCAACTTTAGAAGAGCGCGCTAAAGCATCTTCCAGGCGTATCTTACCTGCGTTATAAAGTTCAGCAAGGGCTGACTCTAAAGTTTGCATACCTTCTTTGCGTCCAGTTTGAATCGCACTATAGATCTGTGACGTTTTACTTTCACGAACCAGGTTCGCAATCGCTGGAGTTACTATCATCGTCTCCATCGCCATACATCTACCGCCACCTATTTTAGGAACTAGGGTTTGGCTAAGAACAGCTTTAAGTGAGTTCGATAACTGTATGCGCACCTGTGTCTGCTGGCTAGGTGGGAAAACATCGATAAGTCTATCGAGAGTCTGAGCTGCAGAACTGGTGTGAAGTGTACCGAAAACCAAGTGACCAGTCTCAGCGGCACGCACTGCTAGTGAGATAGTCTCTAAGTCACGCATCTCACCGATTAGTATAACGTCAGGATCTTCACGCAATGCTGCTCTGAGAGCTGAACTAAACGATTCGCAATCAGCGCCAACTTCACGCTGGTTAATAATGCTCTTCTTAGATTTATGCACGAACTCTATAGGATCTTCTACTGTAAGAATATGCTCAGCTCTGTGAGTGTTTACCCAATCCATCATGGCAGCAAGCGTAGTAGATTTACCAGAACCGGTAGGTCCAGTAACTAAAACTAAGCCGCGCGGCAGTTTAGCAACTTCCTTAGCTGTATCCGGCAGTCCAAGCGACTCTAATGCTGGAATGGTTTCAGTGATGGTTCTAAGCGCTGCAGAATAACCGATACGATCTTTATATACGTTAACCCTAAATCTTCCCAGACCTTCAACACCGTAAGAACAATCCACATCTAAATGTTTTTCTAGGTGGTCACGATGTTTCTCGGTTAGTAGTGAGTAGCATAATGTTTTTACTTGCTCGTGATTTAGCGGCGCGAAATCTGTGCGCACTAGATGACCGTCCACTCTAAGTATCGGTGGCTCATTGGTAGCTAAGTGCAAATCACTCGCCTTGTTATCTATAACTAGTTTTAGAAGTTTGTCTATCATCTGTGTACATCATATATCTACCCTCTTAGTGTGTAAACAAAACTATGATTTATCTAGCGTTAAGCTTAGGAATATACACTATTATCTAGTACAATTAACAACTAGGGAGAAAGTAACAATGAAAACATCATTCGACAATCCAGCTGCTATTACAAGAAGTAGCCAACTCGCAACAATAGGCAGCTTTGTACTTGCAATGGGAACTCAAGCAAGAACTGACAAGCCGCAACTATCTGCGATTGCGCATGCTGCTGCTGATCAAATCAAAGCTATGCATTTGATTGAACAAGTCTAAATTTATACCGCTGTTAAAACGCGATATGTCGTCTCCAACACCGGCGCCGGCTCAGGATGCGAAGTCTTAAGCACCAGATATG
>CAZQXM010000163.1:0-3086 GCA_964597205.1 uncultured Gammaproteobacteria bacterium | reverse complement strand
CGCAATAAAAAACGAGTGCCACTAGCTTATATACTTGAAGAAGCTCCTTTTATGGATCTTAAGCTTTTCGTTAATCGTGATGTTTTAATTCCGCGTCCTGAAACAGAACTATTAGTAGAAAGGGTCTTAGCTGAGATTAAGGAACGTAAGATACATCACCCTGTAATCCTAGATCTTTGCACTGGCTCAGGCTGCATTGCTATTGCTCTTAAGCTTGCCCTGCCTATAGCGCATGTTTACGCTAGTGACATCTCTACTGGTGCGCTGAATGTCGCTGCTATCAACGCTCGCCGCTATGAAGCTGATGTGACTTTCGTTTTGGGTGACTATTTAGATCCTTTTATTAATGAAGCTGCTCTTAAATCTCCTATCGCAACACCAATCATAGAAGGATCTGCGCCATATTTCGATGTTATAGTAAGCAACCCACCTTATGTTAGTGCAGAAGATTATGAAAGCTTAGATCCTGAGCTTAAACACGAACCGAAACATGCTCTAGTTGGTTTTCCTTATCAACAGATTAATGATCAAGCTCTAGGATTACGTTCTAGCGCTTTACTTAAAGGTCAAGCACCGGCAGCTTTACTTAAGCCTGGTGGTTTTATGGCGTTCGAGTTCGGACAAGGACAGGCTGCTAAGATGCTAGATATTTTTCCTAAGGCATCTATTCATAAAGATTATGCGGGGATTGAGCGCATGTTAATAACTAAATAATTCAGCTGCTGAAACAACTCGCTCAAATTTCTTAGCAAAAAAATCTCTCCGTCCACCGGTAGCAATAGTAATAGCTTTAGTGGTCTTAGTGCGGGCAGATTCTAACCAACTATCTATTAATGCATTATGAGCTAAGATTGCGCCACTAAGAATAGCTTGATCAGTGGATTTGCCAAGATCTAAAGACGAGCTATGATTTTCTGATTTTAGCGCCGAGCTTAAATCCTGCAACTCCGAACAATTACCAAGAGTTTTCAAACTAGAATCAAGACCGAGCGCAATAAATCCACCAAGAAACTCTCCCTGAGAATTAGCCACACTCATAGTAGTAGCCGTACCAAAATCAAAAAGAATAATATCGCGATCAGGATATTTCGAGCGAGCAGCTTCAAGTTTAGCTATGCGGTCAGCACCAATACCAGCGTAAAGCCCTTTCAACTTACTATCTTGCTGTGGCTCATAAATATCTACTGAAGCATCCTTACCCGCCCAGATAATAAAGTTATCCTGCTCTATCTTATTCTGTGAAGGTACCGTACTTATAATCAACGCACTAGTACTAGCCTCCCTGGGCAGCTTCTCTAGTGACGAAAACTCTTGCCCAGCATAGTAATACTTAACAGATGAGTTACCTATATCTATAATTAACTGCATGGACTTCTTCCAAAGTATCTACGGCGTACTAATTAGACCCAACTCCACTTTTAAAGAGCTTAGCTATGAGTATAACGCAGGCCTATTAACTAAGGCTGCAGCGGTATTTATCATCACTGAAATTATCGCTAGCCAGATGTCACTACCTCTAATGTTCGACTCCCTGCTCTATACCTTTATGGTTGCAAGTTTAATTAGTCTAGTAGTTTTGGTTTTCAGAAAACGCGAAGAAGTAAAATTCTGGAAATTGTTTGGCTTATTGATTTTTGCAAATCTACCTTATATGTTCTTAGGACCAATTAATGTTCTTGCCATGACTTCAGCTAACCTAGCTAGCATGCTTGAACTAGCGTTAATGGTCTGGTCATTTAGCCTCGGGGTGACAGCTGTCTCAATTGCCTGCGATATTAGACGCAGCAAGGTAATCTTACTCTACGCAATTCCAGTCATTGCCATAGTTGCATTTATTGCAAGTAGCCTGGTGCAGCTATTTGCCTTACTTTAGCAATAACTCTCTACTAACCATTACTTAAAGTATCGACGTGCTTGCAACTCATCCGGCATATATTGCTGTTCAACCCAATTACCAGGAAAATCATGCGGGTATTTATATTTGGTGACTGGATTCTCGCCAGTGTAACCTTCTCCGCCAGCTCTCTGCGAAGGACAAGAACTAAGCACGGGACCTGAGCTGAGACTATAGTTACGTAAATGATCTGGTACTTCGTAAGGCGGATGATTCGCACAATCATTCATCGCTTGTGCCATCGCCATGTAAGATGCGTTAGATTTAGGTGCGCGTGCTATATACGCTACCGCCTGCGCTAGTGGTATGCGTGCTTCAGGCATACCAAGCTTAAGAGCCACTTCATAAGCGGCATTCGCGATCACTAATGCCATTGGATCAGCAAGTCCTACATCTTCGCTCGCTGTAACTAAAATTCTACGTGCCACCATCTCTAGTTCAGCGCCACCATGCAATAACCTAGCAAGCCAATAAAGTGACGCGTTAGCATCAGAGCCGCGCAAAGATTTCTGCAGGGCAGAAACACAATCATAATAAGTATTAGGATCGCCAGCGAAGTGCTTGCGATCGACTAGAGATTTAATATCTTCTATGCTGATTTCCGTCAGCTCCGGAAAAGTAGCCGTTATCATCTCAAGATTAGTGAGCATATTACGCGCATCACCATAGCTAGATTTAATTAAATAATCGCGGGCTTCATCACTAAGAGTGCGATTAAGTTCTGCCTCAGCGCGCGCCAGCATCAATGCTAGATCCGCGTGACGGTGAGCTTTCAGTTCGAACTTCAAGACACGGCTTAATAGAGCTCGGTTAATAGATACTGCCGGATTCTCGGTAGTAGCACCAATGAAGGTCAATGAACCAGTCTCAATAGCATCCAATAAAATATCCTGCTGGGTTTTATTAAAACTATGAACCTCATCGACGAAGAGAACTATAGAACCAGGAAAAGCTTTAGCGCGCTTAGTTATTTCGCGAAGTTCTTTCACTCCAGAATCAAAAGCATGTAACTTGATAAACTCACGTTCCACCACTGAACCTTTAGAGTCCATTAGTTCAGCGGCTAACTGAGCTATAGAAGTTTTGCCTGTACCAGGCGGACCCCAGAATATCGCAGATTGCCTAGCACCAGCCCTGAGCCAATTCATAAATGCGGCACTCTTAGTTATAGGACCTACTAAATCTTCAATGC
>CAZQXM010000162.1:1169-3118 GCA_964597205.1 uncultured Gammaproteobacteria bacterium | reverse complement strand
CATCAGTAAGATTGAGAGCATTAGAACTACCAGCAATTACTAGAAAAGCCCAAAGCGCAGCTATTAAAAACTCCAAGCTCAAAAACTCTAGTCCGCTATTACGCGCTGCCGCAAAAGCAATCAGCGAGCTGGCTATAAATTGCAAGACCAATTTCATCTTAGAGTCTATGCCTTTATAACTTGCTTGCCAAATCTTCAAACCATCATCTAGAGCACCCATCACGGCAGCGAAGAAAGTCGCAACCAAAAGAATCATAATCTCATTACGTGCTGTATAAAAATATAAAAACAACATCGCAACGAATAAAGGAAATAAAAAAATCCAGCCACCCATAGTAGGAGTATTCTTCTTAGTCTCTATATGAGACTTGGGTCCAAGCTCCCTAAAACTCTGCAGAGATTTGGAGCGAACGAGAAACTCTATCCACGGCTTAGCAACTGCAAAAGCAGTGATGAAAGCAAATAATATTAAAGTAGTTAAATGAGGAGACATTAAATCATCGGGTGCGCAAGACTAGCAACAAGGTTCTTAAGAAACTCTAGAACTATAAAAGCTAATATCACTGAAAAATCAAAACCGCCGATAGGAGGAATTAGACCACGAAATATTTTGGTGTATGGATAAACTACCGACTCTACCCATTTATAAAACTTGCTGCCATGCAATTGCGGAAACCAAGAACCGATCACCCAAATAATAAGCAGATAACTATAAATTTCGATAGCTTGCAAGAGCAGACTGACAAGTTTTGCGGGCATGATTTAAGTATAATGCGCCTCGAGCAAGCGGGCGATATGTTAATATACGATATACCTCAATAATGGCCCTAGAGCTAGAACAAAGCAAACAAGAATTAGAGCAAAAGCTAGTAGCTGCCCTTGAGCAGCAAGAAAGAAGCGCGGAATCTGTTGAACTAATCAAAAAAGCATTTCGCTTCGCCTTCGAGAAACATATTAAACAAAAACGCCAAAGTGGTGAACCATATATAGTTCATCCAACAGATGTAGCTCTAACCTTAATCGGGCTTGAATGTGACGACGCTACTGTCTGTTCTGGCTTAATGCACGATGTTTTAGAAGATACCAATACCAGTATCGAAGAATTAGAAGATAAATTCGGTAAGACTATAGCTGATCTAGTTGATGGCGTTACTAAACTCGGTAAGCTGAATTTTAAATCCACTGAAGAAGAGCAGGCTAATAACTTTCGCAAAATGTTAATGGCTATTGCTAAAGACATGCGTGTGGTTTTAGTTAAGGTAGCTGATCGCCTCAATAATATGCAAACTTTGCAATATCTCGACCTCGAGAAACGTCAACGCATCGCACAAGAGACTTTAGATATTTTTGCACCGCTAGCTAATAGGTTCGGTTTAAATGCCATTAAATCCGAACTAGAGGATTTATGCCTCAAACACCTTGCTGAAGATGAATATAAACGCATCAAGGAATTAGTTGCTAGCAAGAAAGGCGAGCGTGAAAGTCAACTAGAGAGCTTGAAGAGCACTATCATTGAGACTCTTGAACGTAATCATATTAAAGCTGAGATTCAAGGTAGAGCTAAACATTTCTATAGTATCTATCGCAAACTTAAAAAACAAAAAAGTAGTAAAGGTACATTAACTGATGAAGACGAAGCCCCGCTTTATGACTTACTTGGTATAAGAGTCTTGGTAGATTCTGTGCGCGAGTGCTACGCGGCACTTGGCGTAGTGCATGATATTTTCAGACCCATACCAGGTCGCTTCAAAGACTATATTGCAATGCCTAAGAGTAATATGTATCAGTCTTTGCACACTTCTGTAATTATCCCTTGGAGTAAGAAGCCTATAGAAATTCAGATACGCACTCACAAGATGCATGAGATCGCTGAGAATGGTATCGCTGCTCACTGGCACTATAAAGAAGCTGGTGCTTCTGAAGATGCGCAAAAAGAAGATATAGAACAA
>CAZQXM010000162.1:0-1069 GCA_964597205.1 uncultured Gammaproteobacteria bacterium | reverse complement strand
CCTAATCTTACTTGGCTTAATTTCGTTAAAACTAACCAAGCCAAACACAAAATCAAAGCTTGGTTTAAAAAACAAAACCGTGAACGACATATAGAAATGGCTATGCAAATGCTGGAAACCGAGTTCGGCAAAGAAGGACACGAACAGTTCCTGCACTCTAAAGAATTATTAGAAGCAGCTCAAAAACTTAATTATAAAGCTACAGAAGATTTACTTGCAGCACTAGGCTCTGGTGACAATACTATCGCTCAAATCAAAGGTAAACTACGAGGCACTAAATACGAAATCTACGAAGAATCTCCACAGAAGTTCGACCCTACCAAACTTAAACCCCGCAAAACCACTAGTGAAGGTGGTGATAGCGAAATTCCAGATCTCGATGGACTGCTTTACCATATCGCTAAATGCTGCGCACCAATACCTGGCGAAGATGTTAGAGGCATAGTTTCTAAAGGTAAAGGCATCACTATTCACAGATCAGATTGTGTAAACCTCAAACAAGCCGAAGTTGGCAGAGTTATGGAAGTACAATGGCGCGATAAGAGTCGTAAGACTTATCCTGCTAGTATCTGCATAGAGGTTATAGATAGAGTCGGTATAGTGAAAGATATATTAACGCTAATTGCTAATGAGGGCGTAAACGTGCAAGATTTCAAAATCAAAGAGAGACCGACGGATACTACCGCCTTATTACAGACGACAATTCACGTCTCTGGGGTGCAGCAGCTTAAGAAGATACATCAGTTGATTAATAATATGAGTGATGTACTCAGGATTGAAAGGGGTTCTTAACCTAAAGATTCCATGAAGCATTGCCGATACCCTCTGCACGCAATTGCAGGGCTGATCTATTACTCATAACTGAAATAGGTTGCCGGCCGTTGCTACGCAACAGCACCCGGCAACAGCAAAGAATCGCGCTGCAATCGCTTAGCACCCGGGTATCGGACAATGCTTCTACGTAACTAACAGAACCCCTTAATACAAACACATCACTTATAATAGTATTCATGGCTACAACAATCTCCAGATCAGAAAACCGCAGCGCCTCAGAACTTAGAAACTATCA
>CAZQXM010000161.1:0-3188 GCA_964597205.1 uncultured Gammaproteobacteria bacterium | reverse complement strand
CTCTAAAGCCAAAATCTTATTATGTAAAAAAGATTAATACAACTTAATCTCTTTTTATGTAAAAGCACTTTACTTTTAAGCCCCACTAGGCTAGGATTATGGGTCGGCGCCAAAAACCAAGGTGGGACTTAATCATGGTTTAAGGATGTCGGGTATTTACAAATAACATCGCGTATAGTATAATTACGAGTTGTTAAGAGGAGTAAGAGGAAAGATGTTGGAAACTAGACAAAGAAAAAAAACTGGCCCTAAGCCAATTTACGGTGAGGCCAAGAAAATGGTTTCTTTCCGTCTTAGCCCTGAAGCTCTTTCAATCATTAAAACCTTGGCTGACAAAGAAAACCTTAGCCAGGCAGAAGTAATCGAAAGATGGGCTAGACTATTTAGAAACGCAGGGACAGCTGCGGCAGCGACAGCACAATTTGCTGAAAATCGTGAACTAGTTGGCGCTCAGCGCTAATTAGCCCGCAAAGATTACATCGTAAATTTTCAAAAACCACCCCAAAAGGGTGGTTTTTTGTTAGTCAGCTAGTATCTTATTCTGTCTAAATATAACCAATAATGGGCTAGCCAAGAAAATACTACTGTAAGCTCCTATAAGCAAGCCAGCAAACATCGCAGCTGAGAAAATCTTAGTACTTTCACCACCAAGAAAATACAAAATAGCAAGTACTATAAGTACACTAAATGAGGTGTTTAAACTGCGCACCGCGACTTGATTGATACTATGGTCGGCAACTAGTTCAAAACCATAGTTTTTATTCTGTAATTTCTGATTCTCGCGAATGCGATCAAAAACCACAATAGTATCGTGAATAGAAAAACCAAAAACAGTTAATAAAGCGGTGATAAACAAAGTATCTACTTCTAGTCCATGATAAAGACCCAAATAAGCAAATAAACCAAGCACGATGGTGATGTCATGTACCAAAGCGGCAATTGCACAAACTGCATAATCACGGCGAAAGCGCGAAGAGATATAAAGAACAATGGCGATTATAGTAATAATTAACGCCGTCAGACCAGCACGGAAAAGCTCTGGTCCTATCACTGGGCTCACTGTATCAATAGACTTAATCTCGAAATCACCATACTCTGTGCGCAAGGCTTCAGCAAGCTTATCTGCCACAGGATCACCTGAAATAGCTCTAGTACGGAGTATTAGAGTAGGATCCGCATCCTTACTAATCATCACTTGACTACCAGCTAAACCAATATTTTTAAGGGTATTTTGTACTGCTTCAGAGTTGAGGTTTTTAGCGTTCTCTAGTAGCTGCTTACCATTGAATTTATATTCGATTTTACTGCCGCCAGTAAAATCTAAACCAGGTCTCACCGGAGCAGCAAAAACTGTAATAGACTGCACTATAAAAAATATTGATGTTGCCACCATTAAACCGGACAAAATGAACCAGAACGGGGTCAACTTAATAACATTGAGATTTAGCCTAGACATAACATAGCCTAGTATAACCTAAGTCATTGCGGGGAGCATAGCGACGAAGCAATCCATTAAACAGCTCATAACATAAGTTACTAAAAATGGATTGCTTCGCTACGCTCGCAATGACGGCAAGAACTTCGCTCACAATGACAAAAATCGGGCTTAATAAACTAGTAGGGCGGGGTATCTCTTAGTAAAGTCTTAACCTAGCCTAAATACAATTCAAATAGCAGATGCGTGGCCTGAAAATATCTGAGCTCATGGTCGGTGCGTTGATATTCGGGATCATCCTGATTATCATAGTACCGCTACCGCCAATCCTCTTGGATTTATATATCTCGCTGAATATTACTCTTGCAGTAATAGGCATTGGTATATCTCTATATATTTCTCGTCCCTTAGACTTCGCAGCCTTACCAACATTCCTGCTCTTAGCAACTATGTTCAGACTATCACTGAATATTGCAACCACTAGATCTATTCTGCTTAATGGTGAAGCTGGTGAACTAGTGGAAGCCATGGGTCAGTTCGTTGCTGGCGGCAACATAGTAGTAGGTATTATAATTTTCGTCATTATTACCATCGTTCAATTTATGGTTATCACTAAAGGTGCCGAGCGTGTCGCAGAAGTTAGTGCTAGATTTGCTTTGGACGCTATGCCTGGCAAACAGATGAGCATAGATGCCGACTTTAACGCGGGTTTAATCTCCAGCGAGCAAGCCAAAGAAAAACGCTCTGAAGTAGAGCGTGAGTCTGCTTTCTTCGGATCTATGGATGGTGCTTCTAAGTTCGTGAAAGGCGATTCTATCGCCGGTATCATTATTACTATTGTTAACATTATTGCTGGTTTAACTATTGGTATGACCCAGAAGGGGCTTACCTTTGAGATGGCGGCTAACAAATACATCATCTTAACTATTGGTGATGCTATCTCTTGTATTATCCCTGCGCTTGTACTTTCTATCGCGACTGGTGTGATTGTAACTCGCGCTGGATCTACTGCTGATAGCTTCGGACAGGATATCGCGGCTCAGTTCATGGCAAAGCCAAGTGCTTTTGTAGTTGGTGCTGTACTTCTGGTTATCTTTGCGATGCTACCAGGAATGCCGGCTCCAGTGCTTTTAACTCTTGCCGTCGGTCTTGGTGCGTTTGCTTATTTCATGTTCAAGCGACTAAGCGCTGGTGATGCTAAACCAATGGATACTGGCATGGAGATAGACGAGAACGTAGATAGCACCGGTGCGCCGCGCGCTACTCCAGAGATGATGTACTCTCTACTTGAAGTAGATAAACTTGCTATTTGGGTTGGTTCTAATTTACTAGATATCGCTGATCCAAGTCGCGGTGGAACCCTAGTGCCTGAGATCGCCAGCTTGCGCCACCAATTAACTCTTAACTTAGGTTACATCTTGCCTTCTGTGCGCATTATGGATGCACCGAGTTTAGGTCCGAACGAATACCGCGTAGTAATTCGCGATACTACTGTAGCTAGTTCAGAAATTTACGCCAATAAAATGCTAATCCTAAGAGAAGACTGGGATAATATTTATTCTGAAGCCCCCCCGGGCTCAATGCCAGGCTGGGAGCCCGCTTTGCAAGAGGCTGCTTATTGGGTTGATCCGGAATATTTAGAACAAATTGACTGGGATAGACCAGCCGCTCCAGCGGTGCGTGTAATAACTGCTCACGTCGCTGAAGTCGTGCGCAAAAACATAGATGATCTACTAGAAAAATCAGATGTGCG
>CAZQXM010000160.1:0-3190 GCA_964597205.1 uncultured Gammaproteobacteria bacterium | reverse complement strand
ACAAAAAGCCACTAACCTACTTAAGAGCCTTTTTTATAATCCGCGCTGGAATGAATCACTCTATATTATGAATTGCGCTGAACAGCTAATAGCAAACCCTCAAGAATACTACAGCGAAGAAATACTAAAGCGCATCAAAACAGAACTTCAGCGAACACAGACTAACCTCGATCTAAGCTCTTATTTACAATTCAGATTAGTTTTTATAAGCAAACAAGACAGTGGACTGAGACAAGACCTACTCTTCAGTTCAGTAATAAAAAGGATCTCAGAATTATGAGCCTGGATCTAGCAATTCGTCTAACAGAAATATTACTAGCTCTAGCTTTCATTCAGCAAAGCATAGAGCATTTAAGCGCGTCCAAGAATGAACAACTTTTGTTTTTAGCAAGAATCATTCTTAGCGTCTTACTATTAACTGGGATCCAAACACAATGGGTATGCATTTTACTCTTCATCAATGCAATCTTTATTCTGAAACAATTCCATGGTCCATACAATGGCGGCAGTGATCGCATGGGACTATTAATACTAAGCAGCCTTTGCATAGTAGATTTCATACCTAACTATGCGTTTGGTTATCTAGCTTTGCAAGTTATACTTTCGTATTTTATTGCAGGCTGCGTCAAACTTATAAATCCACAGTGGCGTAACGGTGAAGCTCTTCAAGATCTATTTCGCTTCTCTGCTTACCCAGCCAGTGAATCTCTAAGGGTATGGGCAGATCGCCCTCAAATACTATGCCTAATGTCGCGAGCTGTAATTATTTTTGAGTTACTATTTCCTTTAACACTTTTTAGCCAAGCGACACTAATCATTGGCTTGACTCTTGCTTTAAGTTTCCACATAGCTAATACTTATTTCTTTGGTTTAAATCGATTCTTCTGGGTTTGGCTTGCTGCTTACCCCTCTCTTCTCTGGTTTCAAGAATACTTGATCAATAAAACCTTATAATTAAATCCAATGCCCGCATTCAGCCTCCAAAACAAAACTGCCCTTATCTGCGGCGCCAGCTCTGGTATGGGAGCAGCCTGCGCTAAACTCTTCGCTGAAGCTGGAGCTTCGGTTATAGCGGTTGCTAGAACTGAATCAAAACTTAAAGAACTAATCAGCCAGTTAGCTGGCGAGGGTCATAGCTATTACACAGCAGATACTAGCGATCGCAAATCTATCCAAAGCCTAATTACAAAACTAAAAAACATCAATATACTAGTGAATAATTCTGGTGGACCTGCCGCGGCTTCTACTCTAAATACAAGCGCAGACGATTATCATCTCGCTCTTGAACAGCATCTAATTGCAGCATCCTTGCTCAGTCAAGCCCTAATACCGCAAATGCAAGAACTGGGCTACGGACGCATCATTAATATAGTCTCGATCTCTGGATTTTTGCCTAGTGATAATCTAGCCGCTTCAAGTGCGGTGCGCGCAGCGATGATCAATTGGTCTAAATCTCTATCTAATGAAGTTGCCAAAAGTGGCATAACTGTTAACTGCGTGCTACCTGGCTACACAGAAACCGAACGTCTAATAGAAGTAATTAACGCTAGATCCAAAAACACAAATACTGATTCAAGTGCAATTCAAAACAAACTACTCTCTAAAATCCCTATGGCGAGGTTCGCTAGGCCTGAAGAAATAGCTACCGCAGCCTTATTCTTAGCCAGCCCAGCAGCTTCATATATAACTGGAGTGAGCTTGCCTGTAGATGGCGGCTACATACCTACAATCTAAGAATGCAAGACTCTAAACTAATTGCCAAGCTAATTCTAGATAGCTACCAACATTGGAGCAGCAAAAAACTAATCGAAGGTGGAGCAGAAGAATTATTCTATTCACCAATAATAGTGGTCTCACATAATGCAGATCCAGAACCTCTATTACAGTACGCAAACAAAGCTGCTCTTGAATTATGGGAGCTCACAGCAGAAGAGCTAATCAAAATCCCATCAAGAGAAACTGCTGAGCTAGAAGCAAGAGCAGAGAGGCTAAAACTACTTCAAGAGGTCAGCAAGAATGGTTACTCAAATAATTACAGTGGCATCAGGATTTCTAAAACTGGCAAACGCTTCCAAATTAAAAACGCCACTGTCTGGAATTTACTAGAGGAGCAAGGTCAGGCAGCTTGTTTTAGTGATTGGCAATACCTATAAGCTCACCGCACGTGCTATTATCTTACTTTTGATAATGCAAACGCTGACTCTATC
Source organism: uncultured Gammaproteobacteria bacterium (assembly GCA_964597205.1). Classification (GTDB taxonomy): domain Bacteria; phylum Cyanobacteriota; class Vampirovibrionia; order LMEP-6097; family LMEP-6097; genus CAYUFH01. Next base: position 983 of record CAZQXM010000160.1, on the reverse strand, counting down.
AACCCCAAACGCCACAGATCAGCAATTTAATTTTGCTGATGAAAATTTAAATCTAAAACTTAAACCTAGAGTAGATCCTGCTTTTCACGCTGCAAGAATCGCAAGACACAAAATTGCAACGCAAGGCGCCGCACATTTAATGATGTATTTTTTCGACCCCATTTATGAACGGACCATTCAACCAGCCCCACCTCCCTTTACGAGTGGTGGCTTTCAAGATCTACTAGATCGCAAACAACCATATGAAAACACCACTAAAGCACTAGATAAACTAGCCAAGCTACTTGATGCATCCTTTAAACGGGTCAGGGAAGCTATTCCACCAACTGATGATCAAACACTACTAAATATCTTCTCTGGTGGCTTTGAGAATGCATATCACACACAAATTGCACTAGCGAAAGTAGCCTACATCAAACTTGAAGAATTCTGCAAAAAAACTGGCGCAAAACTAGAAGACTTAATTGACCGCTTAATTCAAAACAATAAACACTGCTTGATTCAAATGGGGTCATTAAATATAGCTGTTATGCAGTTAATTGAAAATTTAAATGGCATTGTCGCTAATCAAAACAACACATACTCCTTTAAGCCAGAAAACTTTGAGATTGCAAATTACCAAGGAGAACTATATTTACTACCAACCTTGAACTTTATCAACAGTGTGATACGTTCAGCAAATCCCCACAGAAAAACACTCTTAAAATTGTTCAGGCATGGGAAAGTTATAGAGGTTCCTTTTGAGCAGGCACACGTTGGTCCAATGGTTGGCTGCCCCGTCTTCGCTAGATGCACTACTCTTCATGGCGATCCTGTTGATCTAGCAAATCATTATTTAAGCAAAACTGCTTTACTTATACAAGCAGTCGTACATCCAAGTCAAGCAAACACAGAAGGACTAGATCAGAGACTGAGAGACCTAAAATTAAGCTACAATAATCCCCATGCTTAAACTAGAACTCCCAGAAGCCCCAAGTCCAGTA
>CAZQXM010000159.1:0-3204 GCA_964597205.1 uncultured Gammaproteobacteria bacterium | reverse complement strand
AGCACCCTAATCACACTCTCAACAGTTTTAATTGAATCTAGTGCTTGAATTTCTTTGATGATTTTATTCATAGATCTCTCTTCTATAGGATCTATCATGAAGTCCGCTAATGCTTCGCCATCATGCGCATCGTATTGATCGATGAATTTAATATTAGCGTTGTTGTTTGCAGTGATCGCACCGAGGTCTTTTAGGACGCCGACTTTATCGTGCATGGATATACGCACGTAGAAGCTGTTACGTACTTCATCCATCGGTTTAGTCTCTGCATATTGACTATGCTTGCAAACGTACTGAGGATGAGGCTCTGAGGAGCTGTGTAACTGTGAAGAGAGCATTAATATATCACCGAGTACAGAACTTGCTGTTGGCAGCGAGCCGGCGCCTTTACCGATTAGTGTTAGGTCTTGTACTGCGTCGCCGCGTACCATGATGGCGTTATACTCACGGCTAACATTAGCGAGCGGATTATCGAGCTTAACGAAACAAGGATGCACGCGCAGATCTAGTTTCTCGCCGGTGTTATCGACTATCCCTAGTAGCTTGATTCTAAAACCACGCTTGGCTGCTGAGCGAATATCAGTCAGTGAGATATTGCGTATACCTTGAGTGTGAATCTTAGAACAATCTATGCGTTTGCCAGAAATTATTGAAGCAAGTATCGCGATCTTATAAGCAGCATCTTTACCATCGACGTCATTAGAAGGATCAGCCTCGGCGAAACCCAGTTCCTGAGCTTTTTTGAGTATAGTATCGAAATCTACACTCTGTCTTTCCATGGCATCTAACATGTAATTGGTAGTGCCATTAATAATGCCGTAGAGATGTTCTATGCGATTTCCTTGCAAGCTTTGTTTAAGCGTGGCGATAATAGGAATACCACCAGCAACAGCAGCTTCATATTGGATAACTTTATTATTTGCTTTTGCGGCTTCGAAAAGATCCTCACCTTCAAGTGCGAGCAGATCTTTATTAGCAGTTACTATATGTTTACCGTTCTTAAGAGCCTTAAGTAGTATTTCTTTGGTGTGTTTAACACCACCCATAAGTTCTACTACTATATCTATCTTGGGATCGTTGAGAATATCATCTACATTATCGGTGAAGCGACTAGCATCGATATCGAAATCACGTTCCTTCTTGAGATCTCTTACTAGTACTTTTACAACTTCTATATCTGGGTAGTATTTGAGCAAGCGCACTAGCCCGCCACCAACAGTACCGCAGCCAAGTATCGCTATGCGGGTTGCATGACCGCGTTTGAGTTTAGCTTCAGTTTTCTCAAGGATATTGAGCATAAGATTAATTCTATCAACAATTAAGTCATCATTGCATCACGTCATCCTGAGCGTATCGAAGGATCCATTATTAGTAGCATGGGGGTCCTTCACTTCGTTCAGGATGACACTTCGTGTCAATTGTTTCGTCGCGTAGCCTGTAGTGAGCGTCAGCGAACTGCTCCTCGCAATGAGGGTTGCAGTGCTTGAATCGCATTCTTATGCACCTCGATAGTCGCATCCAGATCCGCATAGCTATGCGCCGCACTCATAAAACCAGCTTCGAAGGCTGATGGTGCCAGGTAGATACCTTGATCTAGCATCGCTAAATAATATTTGCGAAACAGATCTATATTCTGGGTTTTAGCATCATCGTAGTTATAGACTGCCTGACTGGTAAATGCCATGCCGAACATAGCACCTACGCTAGTTAATTGCATTTCGCGTATCTCTGGAATATCAGAACTCTGATTAGCCGCGCGCAGACCTTCCATTAGATACTTAACTTTTGCGCTCAATTCCTCATAAAAACCTGAGGTCTGAATTTTACGCAAACAAGTTAAACCAGCGCTCATAGCTAGTGGATTGCCTGAGAGTGTGCCAGCTTGATACATTGGTCCAGCAGGCGCCACCATAGACATAATCTGGCGCGAAGCCCCGTAAGCTCCCACTGGTAGACCGCCACCGATAATTTTACCGAGCGTAGTAATGTCTGGCATTACGCCATATAGTTCTTGAGCACCACCAAGCGCCACGCGAAACCCAGTCATCACCTCATCAAAAATCAACAGCGCAGAATTTTCCGAGCAGATCTTACGCAAGAATTTCAGGAATCCTTCACGCGGTGGAATACATCCAGAATTACCGATCACAGGTTCTGTAATAATCGCAGCGATGCGACCAGCATGCTGAGCAAAAGCTTGAGTCAAAGCAGCTTCATCATTAAAAGGCAAAACTAAAGTATCAGCAGAAGCACTGCGTGTCACCCCAGGACTATCCGGCAGACCTAGAGTGCTAGCTCCAGAGCCAGCAGAGACCAGCATTGAATCAGCATGTCCGTGATAGCAACCAGCAAATTTAATCACCATGTTACGCTCAGGCGCGCTAGCAGCGATACCTAAAGCTTCGCGACCACTAGAGCTATTTACATAAGCGCGAGCTAGCCTGATAGCAGCCATTACAGCTTCAGTGCCAGAATTCACCATGCGCACCATTTCTATGCTCGGTACTAGTTTAATAACTTCTTGAGCCATTTCAGACTCTAATGCTGTTGGTGCTCCGAAGCTAGTACCACTGCGTGCAGCTTCTACGACAGCTGCTTCTATATCCTTGTCAGCATGCCCGAGTATCATCGGTCCCCAAGAACCCACATAGTCTATATAACGGTTGCCATCCTCATCCCAAAGATAAGGTCCTTGGGCGCGTTTAATAAAGACTGGATCAGAGCCAATAGATTTAAAAGCTCGCACAGGGGAATTAACTCCGCCGGGCATTAAGTCTTTAGCGACTTTAAATAGCTCAGTAGATCTCTTTCGATTTATGACCATGTCAAAAGCAAAGCGATGGATGATGCACTCACCCACTGCAGCGCAAAAACGTGACGTCGGTCACGTTTTTGCTATTGTTACGCAGCACTCTTAGCGTATACGTAATCTACCGCATCTTTAATAGTTGCGATTTTTTCTGCGTCTTCGTCAGGAATCTCAACTGAGAATTCATCTTCGAACGCCATTACTAGTTCAACAGTATCTAGTGAATCAGCACCAAGATCTGTAGTAAAGCTTGAGTTCTCTTGGATCTCATCTTCGCTAAGGCTTAGCTGTGCTGCTACTACTTTAGTGATTCTTTTTAAAGCGTCTTCTCTACTCATAGTTGTTGTGGTTCCTTCTGTCATTTTATTACCTCAAAAGGCGCAAAATCGCCTATT
>CAZQXM010000158.1:0-3243 GCA_964597205.1 uncultured Gammaproteobacteria bacterium | reverse complement strand
GCTTCTATCTCACCGTGTGAAGTTTTGCCTTTGGCGTCTCTTGCTAGGTAGCTGTAAGTGTTCACTACTTAAATACTATGCCCTAATAATAATATTGTCATCGCTACGCTTATCTTGAAGGAACATAAAGTGATCTTATGGTGTCAAGGTTATTAGCCTGTGAAATTTCATAGGATATCCCTGCTTGTCCTGTAAACAGGGCATATAAAGTACATAGGATGAAATACCGTAACCTAGCAGATCTATTTTTTAAACGCGCCGAAAAATATGCGCGCCGTCCTTTAGCTCGCTTTAAAAAACGCAGACATCTTCCCTACGAAGATATAAGTTGGGCAGAAGCGCAAGTGCAAGTTGAGCAGATTGCTTATGGACTTAAAGCATTAGGTGCACGCAAAGGTCAAAACATAGGTTTGCTTGCGACCACTTGTCATTATTGGATGTTTTGTGATTTTGCTATTTTGGCTGCTGGTTGTTGCACGGTGCCGATTTATCATAGTTCACTTCCTGATAGCGTGAAGTACATAGTAGATCATGCTGAACTTGAAATAGTTATAGTTCGCAATAAAATTCAATTGCAGAAATTACGTGCGCTTTGGCATACCATGCCTAAACTACGTTACGTAATAGTGATGGTGGATTCAGGGGATATACCGATGAATGATCCGCGCATACTTACTCTTGATGAGTTGATGAAAGTCGGTCGTAAAGAGCAACGTGAAGAACCTGATTTCATTAAAAATCGTCTTGCGGAAATTGAAGGTAGTGATACTGCTACTATCATTTATACTTCTGGAACTACTGGCGTGCCTAAGGGTGTGGTTCTAACTCATGACCATGTGCTGGTTGCAGCGATGTCTTTTTATCAGTATGTGCCTTTTGAAGAAGGTTATAATATGCTTTCTTTCTTGCCTCTTGCTCACGTATTCGAGCGAGTTTGCTGTCAGTTCTATGGTATCGATCAAGGTGTAGTATTCACATACTGCGAGAAGATCGAAGAATTACCAATGATGCTTAAAGAAGCTGATGTCGATACTATGACAGTGGTGCCGCGTATCTTAGAGAAGATACATGCGCGTATCATGTCTAAAGCTAATGCTGCTGGTCCAATTAAGAAAAAAATGTTTGATGAAGCTTTGCGTATTGGCATCGAGTACGTTAAGAAGAAAAATAAAAAAGAGCATATCTCTCAAGAACTGCGCATAGCTTATGAAGTAGCTAATATGACTGTGCTCTCTAAAATCAAAGAACAGTTAGCACCTAACCTTAAAATATTTATTGTCGGTGGTGCACCCTTTAGTCCAGAATTAGTTTATTTCTATATGGCTCTAGGTTTTAGCGTGGTTGAAGGTTATGGACTTACAGAAACTACCGCACCTATCAGTGTGAATCCACCTTGGGCTAATAAACCTGGTACTGTTGGAATTCCATTCTCACACTTCGAAGTGAAAATAGCTGATGATGGTGAAATTATTTGCCGTGGTCCAGCGGTATTCACTCATTATTATAAGAACCCAGAAGCTACTGCTGAAGCCATTATAGACGGGTGGTTCCACACTGGTGATCTTGGTGCTTTTGATGCTGATGGTTATTTGAGAATTACTGGTCGCAAAAAAGATCTACTCATTACTGCTGCTGGTAAGAACGTAGCTCCGCAGCACGTTGAAGCGGTATTACTTAAGAGTAAGTATCTCAACCAAATCGTAGTACTTGGTGACAGAGAAAAATATCTAGCAGCACTTATAGTTCTTAATGAAGATGAAGTGCGTAAACACTTCGCTGAACTTAAGATCGAGTTACCAGCTCGCGGTGCGAATTTAGATCAAGATCCTGCTGTGCGCGGATTAATAGATCAAGAGATGATTAAGTATGGTAACGAGCTTGCTAGCTATGAGCAGATTAAAGCTTACGCGATTCTAGATCACGAATTAACTATTGAGAGTGGTGAATTAACGCCGACGCTTAAGATTAAGCGTAATGTGGTGAGGGAGCGTTATCCAGATCTAATTAAACCTTTATTCCGTAAGGAAAAGGCAACTAGCTAACGTCATTGCCAGCCAAACGACTTGTCATTGCGAGGAGCATAGCGACGAAGCAATCCATAGAGTGGAGAATGGGATTTTGCACTCGCCCACGGAAGCGCAGAAACGTGACGTCGGTCACGTTTCTGCTACATCGGCCGGGGCCACCCCATGGAACTATTGCATTGAATATAGCGACTTAGCTATATGTGCCTGCATTATTAAACCGTAAACCAGAACAGCGTAGCCAGAAGGCTAAAAAAAGTTCCCGCGTAAATAGCGCTTTAGCAAAATATTTATCTACTGATATTTGGCAGGAGTCTTGGCCTACTACTAGTAGTTACACTCTTATAGATACTTGGAAGAATGAGAAGCGTAACTGGGGTCATAGTTTGCATTCTATGGCGTCACGCTCTGGTTCTTTCCCGCCCGCTCTTGCTGATTATTTTATTCAACGCTTTAGTAAGCCCGGTGATACTGTCCTGGACCCGTTCTCAGGCAAAGGCACTACCGCTCTGCAAGCTTGCTTAGGTGGGCGCATTGGTATCGGTGTTGATGTAGCTCCCGAAGCCTACGCACTGACTGCTGCTAAAACTATTTGCGTTGAGCATAATCTAGCCGTGAAATATTTGCGCCAACTTAAAATCAATAATGATCCGCGTAAATGCGCAACTTTGCTTAAAGAAGTTCCTGATAACGTAAAAGTTTTTTATCATGATTCAGTTCTTGCACAATTAGTTTCTCTAAGAGAAGAACTTGCTAAGGATTTCTCTATAGGATATCTTAGCTACGATCAAGCTCCGTATTTTGAGCTGCGTAAACCTGGCACCAGAGCTCAGTACGCACAGTATTGGTTAGGTGTACTTATAGGCATACTACATGGCTCATCAGAATTGAGTCTTAGCGTTGCTTGCTCTCATAGTTTCAGCATGGCACCTGGCTATGTGCGTAAATATTCTGCTGAGCATGGTCTTGAGAAACCAGATCGTGATGTGGTCGAATGTCTAATTAAACGCTCAGAGAAGTTGCAAACAGACGGTGCTAATACTAAACCTGGTAGAGCAATATTAGGCTCAGCTATGAAGCTACCTGCTGCTCTCACAGAGACCGTGGATTTGATGGTAACTAGCCCGCCTTATTTCACTGCTCAGACTTATGCTTGGGATAACTGGCTGCGCGAGTGGTTTATGGGTTTCGATTTCAAAGACGTGCGCAAGCAAACTCT
>CAZQXM010000157.1:0-3268 GCA_964597205.1 uncultured Gammaproteobacteria bacterium | reverse complement strand
ATATATAGGTATTGACGGGAAAATAATACTTTTGATAGGATTATGGTTATGGTAGTAGCAACAGAATCTAAAGCAACAAGAACTAGGGCCGTGAAACCAGATGCAGAGAGTCCTCGTCGTTCTACTAGACCTGCTTCAGCAACAAGAACAGCAGCTCCATCTGAAACAAAAGCAGGCGCTGCTAGTTGGGTAACAGTAAGCGAACTTCCACCAAGAAGTCAAGCAGAAACAACAGCACTGCATGCAGCTGAAAATGTTCTTGCTGGGTTAGGAATGGGTGTTGATGCTAAAGCTTTAGCAAAAATTACAACTGGTGCCATAAACTTTGAAGCTGTTGAAAAAGCTGCTAGAGCTGGCCTTCCTTTTAGTGATCTAGTTTCCAGTGCAATTGATATGGAAGCTCTCGCTAATGGGGTAGCAGGGCTACTAGGAAAAAAAGCTCCCACAGCAGAGGACGTACGTAATTTACAACTAATGATAACTAATATGTTCCAAGGAGCATCTTCTGTCATACCAGTAGGTTCAAATCGACTTGAGCAAATGTTAGGAAACTTAAGGGGCTTAAATAGAGCTGATCGCCTGATAGCAACTGAAACTGGTCGCATGGAAGCAAAAACTTCAGATCTACCGAAAAGAATTCAAAAAGCATTGGGTCATTTAGTTAAGGCTGTCTTCCCTCGTTCAAAAGGTCAAGAACTCGCTCCTCATGCTGAAAGGTCAGACTTATTTAAGACTATTGCACCAATAATAGGAAATGCATTAGCCGCAAAAAGAGCTGGTACCCCTTCTCCTGCATCACTTGGTAGTGAATTCCTAGGATTTCTATCACCTAGTGGCGAGCTTGTACCTGCTTCTGTTTTAAATAATTAAACTAAAACCCTAAGCTTCTTCGCCGCCTCTCTAAGCCAGGCTTCCGTCGCTTCCCAATCTAGGCATTTGTCTGTAACTGAGATAGTCGTTCTATTTCTGAGACCAAATAAAAAGGCAAAGACAGTAAATCCTCTTGATAACTAAGTTCTGTTTGACTCACTCTAAGCCCCAGTGGTGCAGCATATTCTTGCATAAAAATCCTCAGACTCTTAAGCCGAGTAGCACTACCAAATTTCACCTCTATTGGTAAAACACGAGTAGTAACTGCACGTAGATAATCTATTTCAGCGGCACTGCTAGGACTTTCACGCTGCCAGTAGAATAGCTCACGAGGCTTATAAGAAGATTCTGATGCTAGTAATTCCTGTCCTACATACTGCTCAGCCAAACCACCATTAGCCGTACTAAAAACATCTTGGTTAGCTAAAAAATTCATATCATAACCAAGCCTCGCACAAACTAATCCTATATCTAAAAATAAAGCTTTAAAAACTTTAGAAGAAGCACCAGCCGCTAAAGGCAAGTGCGCAGTAGTAGCTTGAACTTTGGTTAATAAAGCAGCCTTAGCAAGTAAATCAATAGCAATTTTAATATTACGAGTCTTAGCTTCCGGATAAACCCTTGAGTACATAAATTTCTTACCTAGATTCTCTGGAATGAAATTGAATACTGCTTCTACATCATCATGATAAGAATGTTTAGGGTAACGAGCGAAGTCCTGAATATAGGCTTGAAGCAACTTCTGATGCACCTTTGAGACCTCAGTATAAGCAAATTCTTCCGAGCTATATTTACTAACAGCCTCTGGCATACCACCTATCAAAAAATATTTTTTGACTTCTAATAGTAATTGCTCGTGAATAACAGGATTAGGTTTTTCTTGAAGACTTACGTTTTCTATGTAATTAATGTGTTGTTCTTTTTTTTGTGCAAGTAAAAATTCTTTAAAAGACATCGGGTACATATGCAAATATTCAACTCTACCTACTGGCACTCGAGTATCTTTCTGATCTAGCGCAAAATCTAATAGAGAGCCTGCGGCAATCACATGCAAACCTGGATACTGTTCATAAAAATATCTAAGAGCATTAATCGCCTCTGGGCATTGTTGAATCTCATCTAAAAAAATCAAGGTCTCACCTGCTACCGGTTCAACACCAGTATTAAAAGCAAGTGCTTCTAAAAAAGATTTCACATCATAGTTTTTTTGAAAAAAGATTTTATATGCAGTATCTATTTCAAAATTTACCTTGAGCAAATGTTTAAAACGTGATTTAGCAAATTCACCAACCGTATAAGTCTTACCAACTTGCCTGGCCCCGCGAATAATCAAGGGAGCAGGATTATTCTGCCAAGCCCAGATTCCTAAGGATTTTTCAGCAAAACGGTACATATACCCCTATATTTTACCCAAAAGTGAGAAAATAACCCCTGCATTTTTGCAAAATTTCAAAATTCTATAGGCAACTTAATAAATTACACCCCCTATATAAATTACCAAATAAGCTCTCAACCACAAGCTTTTTAGGCTTAAATCAAGAAATTAGAGCTGTTTCAGGCATGGGTATTGACAGAAAAATAATACTTTTGCTAGAATCTACTTTATGCAAACACTGGAAGCAGCATTAAAAGAATTCACACAACAAGAAAAAATGGTTGCGAGTAGACGTGAACAGATCAATTTAAATACTAAAACTAGCCGTTCTAACAAGCCCGTAGCTCCTGTTAGGCTAGAAAGTCCCACTGCAAAATTATCACCAGCCATGTTAAGACTCTTGAACAAAGCAATAGGTGACTTTTCAGCAGCACACGTGGACACAGTCCCTAGCGCTACTGGCACAGCACAAGCCACTCCTAATGCACCAGAAACAGCAGGAACGAATTCACTATTACGTAGAAACTTTATACAAGGTCTCCTGCATAACCAAATGCCTAAACTGTTTGGACAAATAACTGAAATATTAAAGTCTCACCTAAATCTTTCGTCTATAGCAGAAGCTCTTGAGAAGGAAGACCTTGCTGCTTTAGCAAAAGCCTTGCCAGTGGAAGCTTTACACTCAGCTGGAATAAAACTAGCTGCTCTCTTAGGTAAACCTATGCCTACTATGCAAGAAACAGTAGCAGAGCACCGCAAATTAATTGGGCTAGCGAGTAATCCTGCTATTGCCAAATTCTTTTATACAGGACTTCAGTCACTTATGAGCAAAAATAATCATGAAGATGCAACTACCCCAAATTTAATAGATTTAGCACAAGCGAAGGAACTAATTGCAGCACAAGCTGGTTTAGATGCTCGCACTAGTTCACAAAACGCAGCCGGTAACTAAGCTTCAACCACAACTTTAAGCTGCTTCGCCGCCTCTCGCACGCAAGCTTCCGTCGCTTAACAAAAAAATCT
>CAZQXM010000156.1:0-3280 GCA_964597205.1 uncultured Gammaproteobacteria bacterium | reverse complement strand
TAGCTGGTATGGGCTTCTGGGAGCGCGATGGGATCTGGGCTTATAAAGGGGCGACGGGGTTTGCTATTAAGGGCTTGGTGCGCTACCTAAAATCGGTGAAATGACCATTTAACATGGCGAAATAGAGCTATTAGTTCAAACAATTAAAGTCAAATGAGTGGAATAAGATAAAAAGTTAACCTTTAAGCTCTTTATATAGAAGTGGTTTTAGATATACCAACTTGGACTGAACTCCAAACATTAACCCTTACGCCCAAATTGGATAAAAGGGCTGATTCTGAATTGCTATGTAGAGTCATGAGAACTGTAGCACAATCATTAAATGAAATATTGAGTACACACGATCAAATCCTTAATTTCGGTAATAACGATCTTAGGACCAGATCTGGTGCGACTTTAGGGTTGGTTCCTACTCGCCTCAGAGTTTGCAATACACAAAGAGATGTATTAATTCCAACCTTTATCCTTCCCAGCAAAGAACAGTATCAAAGATTTACTAGCACTTCAGGGATTTCACAAAGAGCTGCAGCACATGTAGCGCATGTCGACGTGCCTATATTTCAAAATCCAACACTTGCAGCACTGACATTTGATCCGGCATTTAAATTCCGTTATAAAGTTGTTTCCAGAGAAAGCGCACAGGCAGATATTGATCACGAAGATATGCATGCCTTAGATGCAAATTTATTTATAAGAGATCTTTTAGAACCAAGGAACCCACACTATCTAGCAGAGCTAGTTGCCGAGCTACATCATTTCAGCCACGACGAAAGCAAAGTATTTTCTAAGGCTGATTTTATGAAAGTTGCGAACTATAGATTTGACACATACGTTAAAGACCACTCTGATCCATACCTACTTAATTTACTTGGTGTTAACACCTTAACTGGATTAGATGACATGACAAGAAACCAACTTATTAATAATCAAACAGCAATGCTTATTAGTAATTTTTTGTGTCATCCCGAATTAACCAACAGAGAAGTTATTAGAATTTTTATGGACTGTAGAACCTTGGAAGAACTTTGCGACTGGAAGACAAAGATACTTGGCAATAATGAAGGCTTTGGACGATTCTCAATAAATATAGCCCCTCCAAAAGGAGTAAGCCCTAATGCAAAAATAGGCCGCTATAAGGGAAGTTCAAACACCTTCTACTTAGCAGAGAATGCTGATCCTAATGAAGCAAGAAAACCTGCACTGGACAAACATAGCGGAGAATTAAAAGCCTTCTATTCAGGTGGCATACGTTACACCATCGTGCCAAATTAGCATCACAGTTTCAATCAAAGTAAGTAAGCCATCTAATCAGCACTGACACTAGCAGCAAAATGATAATATTAGTAAGACTATGACTGGCAGCACTACTAACAAGATCGACCTAGCCGTAGAATTAGCCGGTATTAAACTTAAAAATCCAATATTAACTGCTTCTGGTTGTTTTGGTTTCGGGCGCGAGTATGCTAAATTCTACGATCTAAGTCTTCTTGGTGGCATTATGATCAAGGCTGCTACCGTTGAAGAGCGCCGCGGTAATGACACCCCGCGCGTAGCCGAGACTCCTGCCGGCATGCTTAATTCTATTGGTCTGCAGAATCCAGGCGTGGATAAAATTATCGAATCTGAGCTTAAGTTTCTTGAAAGCTACAACACCGCTATCTTCGCTAATGTCGCGGGCTGGTCTATCGATGATTACGTATCAGTCACTGAGAAGATTTCAGCAGCGCCTAACGTAACAGCTATAGAACTTAACGTTTCATGCCCTAACGTTAAAGACGGCATACAGTTCGGCTCAGACACTTGCGCTCTCACTGAAGTAGTGCGCGCTGCTAAAGCAGTCTCGCGCAAACCATTATTCGTGAAGCTTTCGCCTAACGTAACAGATATAGTAGCTCTCGCCCGCGCTGCTGAGACTGCCGGTGCTGATGGGCTCTCGATGATTAATACTCTACTTGGCATGCGCATAGATCTGCGCAGCCGTAAGCCAGTATTAGCTCGCGGCAGTGGAGGACTTTCTGGACCAGCGATTAAACCTGTCGCTATTAGAATGATTTATGAAGTTAGTCAGCGTGTCGGCATTCCTATAATCGGCATGGGCGGCATTATGAACGCTGATGACGTACTTGAGTTTCTACTTGCTGGTGCTAGCGCTGTTTCCATCGGCACAGCGAATTTTATTAACCCAATGGTGGCGCCTGAGATTATCGAAGCTTTGCCGGGGGCGCTAGAAAGGATGAAAGTTGGTTCGCCAGCAGAGCTTACTGGGAAGGCTTGGAAGAACTAAGCCGGCTCCTGCTTGCTCATACAGTGAATCCCACCGCCACCTTCAATAAGAAAACTACCATCTAAAGTTACTATCTTCAGGTCAGGCAGAGCCTTAGTTAGTATCTCTATCGCTTCAGTATCTTGCGGGCAGCCAAACACTGGAACTATAAGTCCGCCATTCACGAAAATAAAATTAGCGTAAGAGCAAGGCAAAGGCTCGACGACTCCATCAGCAAACATTTGGCGCGGCAAAGGTAGAGTAATCACTCGCAGACTCGCTCCAGTTTCTGGATGACGCCAATTCTCTAATTGACTCTTAGATTCGCGCAAGTGCTGATAATTAGGATCATTAACATCATCGGTCTGGCAGAGTAGTACTGTGTCTTCTGATATAAATCTAGCGAAATCATCTATATGCCCATCAGTATGATCGCCCTCAAGTCCGCGTTTAAGCCAGATGATATGACCCTGTCCTAGATTAGTTTTGATAATCTCTTCGATCTGCTCGCGTGAGAGCTGAGGATTACGATTCTTATTAAGTAGACACTGCTCAGTAGTCATCACCACGCCAGTACCATTAAACTCTAGCGAGCCGCCTTCCAGTATCATCGGTACATGCTGATATTCACAATTAAGTTCACGCGCCATCAATTCAGGCACAACATCATCCAAATCCCAAGGCGGAAATTTTTCGCCCCAAGCATTGAAAGCAAAATCCACAGATACTTTCTTGCCATCCTTGAAAACAAAGAAAGGACCAAAATCTCTAATCCAAATATCATTATTAGGAATTAGGTGAAGATGCAGCTTGTATTTTTTACTGACAGCAATAGTTTCTACGCGACTGCGAAGCTCAGTCATCAGTTCAGCACTAGGAAAAGCCAAACGGAGATCTTGAAAATCTAGAACTGCAGCGATAAGTCTGTCCGTGAACTGACGCATCAATTCAAGCCCGCACTGAGACTTAGATCCGCGCTCAGACCATTCTTTAAGGTTGTGCGGGTAAGCTAACCAA
>CAZQXM010000155.1:0-3286 GCA_964597205.1 uncultured Gammaproteobacteria bacterium | reverse complement strand
TGGCTCCGTGCGAGTCTTGAGTTCTAGTTCTTTATTTCCCCCACAAAGTAAAAGACACCCCATAGGGGTGTCTTTTACTTTGTAATGGCGGAGACGAAGGGACTTGAACCCTCGACCCCCTGCGTGACAGGCAGGTGCTCTAACCAGCTGAGCTACGTCTCCATTGTTTACCAGCACAACGAGCACCTACGGTGCTTCTTTTGTTTTACGTCGCAGCTGACGCTGCAACGATGCTGAGCTACGTCTCCATTATTCAACAAGTTACTTGTTAAATAGCGTTAAAATATTAGCACGGTTCTTTAATGGCGACCTCTAACTTTAGTTTAAGAAAGCATTTAATAGTTCTAGTGGGCTTATTAATAGGTCTATGCACTAGTGCTAAGGCAGAGCTATATAAATTATCCGTAACTAAGCTGGCGGAAGCCAGGTCTGAAATTAACCTTATGGCTTTGCCAGAAACCTTATTGGATTCTGATTTAAATATAGTTGGTGATGATTTTGTCGCTGAGCTGAGCCCTGCTACTGCTAGAAGTTTAGGCTTGCCGCATGGAACTAAAATGATAGGGACCATAACTGAGATGAATTCAGAACGTTCATTATCTCGTTCAGCTGCTTGCATAATTGATATTAATAAATTGCAATTAGCTGATGGTACTACTATTGCTGCTAAGGCTAGCCTTGCTTTATCTGGTTCTAAAGATAGAAATATAGTTAGTTCTATTGCTAAATCTGGTGCTAGGGTTGGAGCTTCAACTTTAGTTGGTGCTATGGATGCTGTTCAGTATGCTGGTATAGGCACAGCAATTATGACGCACGGAATTACAGCTGGAGTCGGTGCCACTATTGGTTTGGGTATGGGTTTAGCTAATCTTACTAGCGCTAAGGGACAGCGTTTGCGTAGTGATGGCTTTAAGCTCGCTAAGATGAAGTTAGTTTCTGATTTTGAATTGTTGGAACCACTACCTAAGGTATCAGAGGAGCAGTTAGCTATTGCTGAAGCATATAGATCTAAGCTTGATAAACTCTCTGAGCATCTTAATAGTTCCACTAAATCTAGAACTACTCTTGGTTTAGATATTAAACTAAGAGATATTGATAAATATTTTAGTGCTAGTTATGGTGAGTTTGTAATTTTGGATTTTGATATTGCCAATAGAACCTCACGAGAAATTTATCCTCAAGATTTGGTTTTAAGTTCTGCTAAACACCTTAAGCCGCTTTATAGTAATCCTTTTATTTACAATGATGGATTTACAGCTCTTAAACCTGGTGAGAAACGCTCATGCAGGCTAGCTTTTGCAGTTGGTGATTATGATAGAGATGATGACTATGAACTTAAACTTATAGATTCTAGTTCTGAGCGCATAATTCTGAGTTATGATCTGCAATCGTTGCGCGCATCTCATTTATGATATCTTCGGCTTCTTCATACGAAGCTAGTTGACTTAATCTAGCTCTAAGCTTGGCGGCCCCAGGTAAACCACTGGTGTAATTAATCATATGCTTGCGACTTTCTTTAGTGCCGATTTTAATGCCGCGATATTCAATCATCATCTTGCAATGTTTTAAGGCAAGATCTAAACGCTCATTAATATCAGGCTCTGGGCTGATTTCGCCAGTCTTGATGTAGTGATTCACTTGCTTAGAGAACCAAGGTCTGCCCATGGTACCGCGCGCTATAGCTACGCCGCTAGCACCTGTGATCTCTAAGATACGTTTTACATCATCAAGGCTGCGCACATCACCATTAGCAAATACTGGTATCGAAACAGCATCCACGACTTTAGTGATTTCTTCCCAGCGAGCATGTCCTTCGTAGCGTTGAGAGCGAGTACGTCCGTGGATAGTTAGAGCAGCTACGCCCAGCTCTTCGAAGCGTTTGGCAAGCACAGTAGCGTTGAGTGACTCATTGCACCAGCCAAGCCGAGTTTTAACAGTAACGGGTATCTTAGAGTGTTTAATCATGCTCTCCACTATCTGGAAAGCAAGTTCTGGCTCCTTCATTAAGGCCGCTCCATCTTTACCATTAACTATCTTAGGTACCGGGCAGCCCATATTAATATCTATAAATCTAGCTCCGCTATCTTCTGCTATTTGTGCGGCTTTTACCATTATCTCTGGCTCGTGACCGAATATCTGTGCGCCCGTGTAGGGATCGTTATCGGGGATATCCATTTTGTAAGTTTTTTCTTTCTCGTACATCATGGCTTTAGAACTGAGCATCTCAGTAGAAAGCAAAACATCAGGATCATAAGAGCGGCAAAGTTCTCTATATACTTTATCGGTGTAGCCAGCCATCGGCGGAATATAAACATAGCCGTCAAGTTCAATATTGCCGATTTGAATTTTCTTTTTCATTTGAGGGCGTGGTAAATTGCCATATCAGCTTTAACGAAGCTTCTAATATCATTTTTGATAGTTTCTATAGCCTCTATCTTTTGGGCTAATTCTAGAGGTGCTGTGTTTAAGACTCTGGCGTAGTCATTAGAAATAGCCTCGAAAAATTCTATTAAAGGCTCTCTATCACTGGCTTGCAAACTAGTAGCAATTTGCATCAAATCGAGTTTGCTATTGCAGTTAATTAAATTACTAGCGTGCTTATCATATAGTTCTTGAGCTGCTTCACTCAGTTTGGTTTCTTCTTGACTCTCAGGACTGACATATATTTCTTGGCAGCGACTAACTATAGTTGTGAGTACTAGTTCTTTATCGGCAGCGAATAATAAAAACACAGTATTAGTATTGGGTTCTTCGATAGTTTTAAGCAGTCTATTAGCAGTATCAGTTTTAAAACAGCCACTACTAGCATCTTCAATAATTACCACCCTGTGGCAATTATCAGCTTTAGCTAATTGATTTTGCAGAGTCTCACAATCTTCGATTTTGATAACAGGTTTTTTACTTTCTTCTTGGGGTTTTAGATAAAGCGGGGTATTAGGGTGAGTGCCGGCAATTATCCATTTGCAGTTTAGGCAAGTTAGGCAGGGCTTATTATCGCTCTGACAATTGAGGTATAAGCAGAGTTCTTTGGCTATTTTGTGCTTAGGCTCAGAATCTGGACCACTAAGTAGATAAGCTGGTGCCAGGGCTGACTTACCCGAAAGTCTAAAAAAAGTTTTAGTTATCAGCTCTCTTCTCATTATGGCAATACATTATTGTACTATAGGGAAGTGCCTGAGATATAATAGGTCGAGGCCATGCTCCTGTAGCTCAGTTGGTTAGAGCAGTCGACTCATAATCGATTGACGAGGGGTGAGCAAGCTAGAAGTCTTTATTTTCACATGGG
>CAZQXM010000154.1:1407-3347 GCA_964597205.1 uncultured Gammaproteobacteria bacterium | reverse complement strand
CCATAAAAGGAGCTTCTTCAAGTATATAAGCTAGTGGCACTCGTTTTTTATTGCGCAGATCACGCACTTCGAGAATTTTTTGTACTTGATTGCGAGTGAGTTGCATATCAGGGTTAGCAATTAACTCGGCGGGGTTGATTTTAAGAACATGCTCGATAATTATTCTCGCTTCAATTTCAGCTTCAGCGCCATCTAGACCGCTGACTAGTTCGCGGTAGATTTGTTTTAGAGTAACAGCTTTGGTTTGCCTATTATTCATGCAATATCCAAATTATACCCTCAGCCTAAAGCGCATAAACGAGCCGTCGGGCTCGTTTATGCTATCCCCGCCTCACCTGATCCAGACTCATTGACCGGTATTGCAAGGCTTCAGCAACATGTTCTAGGCTTATACGTTCAGCTTGCGCAAGGTTCGCGATGGTACGGCTGAGATTGAGAATCTTGGTGTAGGATCGTGCCGACAAAGCTAATTTATAACTAGCTTCGCTGATAAAATCTTTAGTCTCTTTATTTAATTCTAGTTTTGCCATCTTAAGATCATTAGCAAAATCATGTGCTTTGCTTACACGCGAGCGCATCGCTACATCGACACTAGTATCACTATCGATACCGATATTTTCTATTTCTTCGCGATTCAACCTACTAAGTTCTAAATGAATATCAATGCGGTCTAATAAAGGTCCAGAGAGTTTAGAAAGGTAGCGCGCAACTTGCAAAGGACTATCGCTGCAATCTCGCTCAGTATCTCCTAAATAACCGCAAGGACAAGGATTGCAAGCTGCTACCAGTGTGAAGTCAGCCGGGTATGAACAAGCCAGAACCCCGCGCGCTAGATTCACTTCTTTGTCTTCTAGTATTTGCCTTAATACCTCGATAACAGGCTTATCAAATTCCGTTAATTCATCAAGAAACAAGACTCCATGATGCGCTAAACTCACCTCACCAGGGCGTATTGGCACACCGCCACCGATTAGCGAAGTTACAGTACTAGTGTGATGCGGCGCGCGTAGAGGACGCTCGTTAACTAGCCCACTGCGCAATAAACCGCTAATACTATGGATTTTACTAAGATCAAGAGCCTCGTTGAAACTTAAAGCTGGCAGCAGATTAATAAATCTTTTGGCGAGCATAGATTTACCGCAACCGGGCGGACCTATCATTAGTACATGATGTTTGCCGGCTGCCGCGATCTCTAGTCCGCGCTTGGCTTCTGCTTGCCCTATAACTTCTGAGAAACTACGCTCAATACTGCTTGGCATAAAGCTTTGCTCAGAACGCTTAGCTCTAAAAGCTTCTAAAGCAGCCATATTATTTTCCACCATTTGGTGGTCTTTTTCATTGTTAGAAATAGCAATTTTTTGGGCATAATGTCCTAGTTCACTTAAATATGAGAGCAATTTTTTTAATTCTTCTAAATTACTTACAGAAAAAACTTCTATTGCCTCGTCCTTGTTTTCAGAAAGTATCAGTGCAGCCTCAGCTTCGTTACCGCGCGCAACGATAAGGTAACGCATCTTGCATTGTTTAGCCTCTATTGCCATCGGTAAGACACCGACCACTGGTCTTAATTCTCCTGTTAGTGCTAATTCCCCTAATAAGCAGCTTTGCTCTAGAATCTCTGGCGCCGAGTTTATATAGCCGAAGGCTGCCATTAAAGCTGCTGCGATCGCTAGATCTAAATGCACGCCCTCTTTCTTAATGTGGGCGGGACTTAGATTGACTAAGATGCGCTTTGGCGCAACTTCAAAACCACAACTATTCATAGCGACTGTCACCCGCTCCCTAGCTTCAGTAATGGATTTGGCAGCGAGCCCTACTATCGCGAAAGCTGGCAAGCCTTTGGATACATCGATTTCTACACCGATGAGACTAGCTTTTAAACCAGTGACTACAGCACTGTTAGTTTTAATGTACATTTTTGTCCCCCGACTAAAATTATT
>CAZQXM010000154.1:0-1307 GCA_964597205.1 uncultured Gammaproteobacteria bacterium | reverse complement strand
GCTCAGTGGGGCGATGAGGGCAAAGCGAAGATAGTAGATCTACTATCTAAGAACGCCGATTATATAGTTCGTTATCAAGGCGGCAGTAACGCCGGTCACACTGTTAACGCTAATGGCGAGAAGTATAAATTTCACTTGATCCCATCTGGAATACTTTATCCGGGCAAGGTCTGTATGATCGGATCTGGCACAGTTATCGATCCTAAAGTTATTCTCTCAGAGATGGATCACCTCACTGAGCGTGGAATTGATATTAGTGGTTTGCAGATTAGTGCAGCAGCTCATGTAACCATGCCTTATCACATCATTATTGATAGAGCGCAAGAAGAAATGCGCGGCAGTAAGAAGATAGGAACTACGGTTCGTGGTATCGGTCCTACTTACGCTGATAAATCTGCGCGCAATGGTATTCGCATGCAGGATCTTATAGATCCGACAGAATTACTTGAGAAATTAAAATTCCTTATCCCAGAGAAGAATATTATGCTCGAAAGATTATTCGGGCTTGAACCATTAGAGCTAGATGCTGTCTATCAAGAGTATGTAGCTTATGGTCAGCGTTTAAGACCGCATGTTTTCGATACTGCTGCGATTATTTGGCAAGCGGATAAGAAGCGCAAGAATATATTATTCGAAGGTGCTCAAGGTACTTTGCTTGACCTTGATCATGGTACTTATCCTTATGTAACCAGCTCGAATCCAGTTGCTGGTGGTGCTTGCATCGGTTCAGGGGTTGGACCTAATTTTATTGATAGAGTGATTGGCATTACTAAAGCGTTCACTACTCGTGTTGGTGAAGGACCTTTCCCGACTGAGATCTCTGGTAAGGACGCTAAGATACTGCGTGCTGAAGGAACAGCTTGGGAAGAGATCGGAACTACCACTGGTCGTGCTCGCCGTGTAGGTTGGCTTGATGCGGTCTTGCTTAGATACGCGATTCGCATTAACGGACTTGATTGTCTAGCACTCACTAAGCTTGATGTACTTGATGATCTTGATGCGATTTATGTTTGTAATTCTTATAAGGATCTGCGCAATGGTAAGACTTACTATGAGCTACCAGCAGAATCTAATTTCCTTAAATATGCTCAACCAGAATACGTTGGATTGATGGGCTGGAAGAATGAGGGTAAATCCAGTGCTGATGCGCGCTGCGTAGAAGATTTACCTAAAGGTGCTCTTAGTTATGTTAAATATCTAGAGAAGATTCTTGAAATTCCTATCACTATAGTTAGTGTCGGACCTAACCGTGAGCAAACTATAGTTCTAGAAGATCCTATCCATGGTCCTAAGCGGGTGCTTGAGTC
>CAZQXM010000153.1:0-3358 GCA_964597205.1 uncultured Gammaproteobacteria bacterium | reverse complement strand
CCTCATAAGCTTGACCTGTACTTGCGTCATAAAGTTTAATCGAACGCTTACAATCTTCGCGAGTAAAACCATTCCAAGTACTGCTACTTAAAACATCTTGATATGGCTTAGTTTCGATCTTGTCACCGACTAAAATATTTAATTGAGAAACCCAGTATTTACAGAAGCCACAGTCGCCGTCATAAACTAAAATTGCTTTTGAGCTCATAGCTTAGATTCTGCACTCACGTTGAAAGCGCATAAACGTGACTTAGGTCACGTTTATGCTAAGGCTTGGTCCAAGATCCTTATTTACCACCTGACAAGTATTAGTCACTTTAACCAACTCTTTAAGCGAACCATTACACTGATGCAACTTAATAAAATTAGCTGAAGCTCTCGCTGATATAGGCAAACCACCAGTAATAATGATAGTCTCGCCTTCACGCACTAAATCATTACGCAACAAGAACTCTTCCATATTGATCATGGTTTTAGTAGTATGTTCTACTTCATCGAAATAGACAGGCGTCACACCCCAAACCATAGATAAATAGTTATAAGTGTGTCTATAAGTAGTAGCCGCGATGATTTTAGCGTGAGGTCTAAGTTTAGACATCAACTGCACGCTGCGTCCAGAACAAGAGAAAGCCACTATAGTTCTGATATGCGGCAACTGCGCTAAATCATAAACAGCCTGAGCAATAGCAAAATTATCAGTCTCTATATAACTAAGACCTAGCTTGCTAAGATCTTTAAGATCTAAACGCTCGATCTGTATACTTTCACTACACTCAACCTCTAGAGCAATCTTGCGCATGTATTCTACAGCTTGAATAGGATATTTACCTGATGCAGTCTCACCAGATAGCATGATCGCATCCGTACCATCAAGAATAGCGTTAGCTACGTCAGAAACTTCAGCGCGAGTAGGAAACGGATTACGAATCATCGAATCCATCATCTGCGTCGCGGTGATAACGAACTTCTTCTTATAATTAGCTTTGCGAATAATATCTTTTTGAGCTAGTGGCACCTTCTCTGGTTCTAGCTCTACACCTAAGTCTCCGCGAGCAACCATCACTCCATCGACTTCATCAAGGATCTCATCTATGCAATGAAGAGCCTGAGGTTTTTCGATTTTAGCTATGGTTTTAATAGGTGACCTAGAATTGAGCTTAGTTTTAGCATCATTAATAAGTTCTTTAAGAGTCACTATATCTTCCGCTCTGCGCACGAAGGATAGTGCAATAAAATCAGCTTCAACACGAATCGCTTCAATAATATCTTCACGATCTTTAGCAGTAATAACTTCTACTAGTAACTGTTTAGACTCTGGTAGGTTCACACCCTTGTTAGATTTAAGGTTGCCACCAAATATAACCTTGCATTCAACCTCATCACCAGTGATTTTCAGCACCGAGAGTCTAAGTAAACCATCATCCAAGAGTATGCGCTGAGAGACGCTGACATCAGAAGCCAGTTGCGGATAGTTACGTATATAAATAACTCTAGGGTTACTTGTGTAATTAGCTTTAGACTCATTAGAAGTTAATATCACTTTCTCATCAGTCACCAGCTCCACACCATCATCAGGCAAAGTACCAGTACGAATCTTAGGACCTTGAAGATCCACCAAGATACCAACAGGGCGACCCAGCTCACGAGCAACACGGCGCACTGTAGCTATGCGCTCAGCACGCTCAGTCCAATTACCGTGCGAACAGTTAATACGCGCCACGTTAATGCCAGCTTTAATTAGCTCGCGAATGGTCTCTTCGTTCTCAGAAGTGGGACCAAGAGTAGCGACGATTTTAGTTAAAGAATATTTGATATCAGGCATAAGCTAGACTACCTAATATTGTAGCCTTGGAAGCGCCAGTAGAGCCAGGAACGTTATTAGGGATGCGATAATAACTAGTGAAAGCTAGCAAGGAGAAGAGCATCGCTTCCTTGTATTGATCATCGATATTGAGTTCATCGTGAGACAAGAATTGTATAGATGGATTAAGATGCTGTAAATTATCCATAATAAATTTATTTTTGCGCCCGCCGCCAGCGACATAAACCTTGCTTAGAGGGTATTTTGCTAGTTCTCTACTAATAGTAACTACAGTCAGCCAAGTTACTGAACTAATGATGATCTCTTTATTACCCAAATCCAACAATTTATCAGCGAACTTTTCATTGAACAATTCGCGCCCAGTAGTTTTAGGAATAGGACGAGAGAAATATTCGGTGCGCGAAATTAGAGATTCAATGAAATCCTCATTAACCTTGGATGAGAACGCGACTTGCCCGCCATCATCGTAGTTTTGATGAAAAAGTTTTTTCATTAAAGTATCGATCAGAGTATTACCAGGACCAGTATCATAAGCGAGAGTAAACTTGCCCGGTTGCATCACCGTGATATTAGCGATGCCACCAATATTAAGAGTAGCTATGCACTCATCCATAAATCTATTACGAATAAGTTTTTCATCTATATAACTAGTAAGCGGTGCCCCAGCTCCGCCGAATGCCATATCTGAGGGGCGAAAATCATAGAAGCAATTAATACCAGTAAGTTTAGCGATTATAGATCCAGAAGCTAATTGCCAAGTGCTTTCCAGCCCATGAAATATAGTTTGACCGTGAATACCTATAAGTTCGATCTCAGGGCGCGGATTACCATCGTCATCATAATCTACTGCTACCGGTTTCACTGCTGGGCTTTTAGTATTTTTGAATTGATTAATGATATTAGCTAACCACTTACTATATTTAAAATTCAAATTAGAAATTTCTTCTAGGGTCGCAGATTGCAGATTAATAAGCTTCTCAATAACAATTTGTAATTCTTCATCGAAAGGGTAAGAAGCCGAACGAATAATCTTATAGTCACTAAGATTACCGAGGCTCCACTCTACTAGACAGAGATCTACGCCATCAACTGACGTTCCAGTGTTTACGCCAAGAACTCTCACGCCAGAAAGTTCTCCAACATTTTATGTCCGTGCTCTGAGAGTATAGATTCAGGGTGATACTGCACCCCATAAAGTCCCGGCACCTTAGGATGTGAAACCGCCATCACCAACCCATCTTCAGTCTCAGCATCCACCTTAAGACTGCCCTCAGGAATACTTGCTCTATCTATGATGAGCGAGTGGTAACGAGTAGCAGTAAACTCTTCTGGTATATCTTTAAACAAGCCACCACCATGATGCTTAATACGACTAGTTTTGCCGTGCATTAGATATGGTGCCTTACCCACTGTCGCCCCATAAGCTTCACCAATAGCCTGATGCCCAAGGCAGACACCGAGTATAGGAATCTTACCAGCGTAACGTTTAATAATCTCTATGCAGATCCCAGCATCAGCAGGTTTACCTGGACCAGG
>CAZQXM010000152.1:0-3433 GCA_964597205.1 uncultured Gammaproteobacteria bacterium | reverse complement strand
TCAAATTTTAAATTATCGTACTGAGTCCCCTGAGTATTCATATTGCCCCCTAATGGCTAATGTTCTAGCACAGACAATAAGACAAATGAAAGGGGTCAAAATTCCTCTGACTTAATATTGTGGGGTCATTGAAACCCACCCAAATCAAGGTTTATATTATAATTTTATTATAATATTAGGGCTGTTTTCGTTGTCAAAAAGGGGTTCAAAGGGGATTTGTATATATGTATAGGTGTAGAGGTATTTTAGGTGAACACAGCAACAGCAATCAATAAACCAATTTTTAATATCCCTGGGGTATTAAGAAAAGTGATTAATGCTGTGCCCGCTAATAAACAAGATGACGTAACAACATTAATCCACCTTTATGGAACTAAATTAAATACCACTTACTCTGCAAATGAAGCAATGGAACTTCACGTAATGAAGCAAGCCGTAAGTGATATATCAGCAACAAGAGAATGTGCTGAAGCTATAAAGAAAAATTACCCAAGTATAGCTGCATTACTAGCAGCAGAGATTCGCGACTTGCAAGGACTTCAAACCGCGCAAAAAGATGCATTAATCGCAGAACTAACAGACTCTGGAAGAGATGGCAATCCACTACCAGAAGGTCTTGCCGGCGCTCAAGCTAATCAATCACAAGTTACTACAAGAAAAAGACAAGATGGCAACTTAGCAGAAACACCTGCACTTGATCATACTAAAGTCATACTAGGAATATTCAATGATAAAGAACCAGCTCTTTATGATGCAGCCTTAGAAGCAACCAAAGCATTATTTACGCTTAAAGAGGGTAACGGTGTTCAAGTAATTCTAGAGATCATTAACAAGGCTGCACCAATACCCAACAACAAGAACCCTAAATTAACAACAGAAGAAATTAAAGCCGAATTAAACAGCTTTGCTGAAGGGATTAAGAATAAAACAAGCGCAGAGTTTAAAACGGCTTTTGAAGCACTTAACCCAGAATCTCAGCAGGCTCTTAAATACATTTCTACAACAAAATTAAGCATAGTTTTTAATCAAAATTTCGCCGCTCTCTCTGCACCAACCATTAAATCAGACACCTTTCTGAATCAAACATTTATGGCTAAGTTAGAAGGAGCAAGTCCGAGAGATGTCGTTCTAAACGAGAGCCAAGATATTCAAATCCACAGACAAGCTAAGTTCTATCAAGAACTGAACAATCTAATATCTAACTATCACAGTCAGAAACGATCAATTGAAGGAATACCAGAGCTAGCAAAACAAGATCGCATTAAGAGTATCAACCAAGACTTCAGCGAAGGAATCGATAAATTACTTGGAGATAAACCTCTAACCCAGGATGAGATCAAACATCTCAAACACCAAATCTCTATAGCTAGCACTGAGAAAAAGCCAGGCGAAGCAGCTGAAGGAACTCATGATTTCTTGAATAAAGTTTTCTCTGCTCAAGGGCTCACATTAGCAACCATGGTTTTATCAGTCATTCCTCAATTAATAAGCTTTATACCTGGCATAGGAAAAACAGTAGCGGGTTGGGCTCAATTAGCAGCGGATTGGTCAACAAAAATAGCCCAAGGTTATATCAGTTTACGTGGATTAACAAACAAAGCAGGCGAAGCATGAACATCAACTTACAAGACAAACTAGGCGCTATATTAAATGACAAGGCTATTGAGGCTGTTCAGACTAGTAGCGATATTACAGAACTTAATGGCAAGTTTACAATTTGGCTTGATAAAATCGTTAGATTCGGTGCAAGCATAAGTGACCTTAAAGATTTAACTAAGCACACAAGGAGTATTTTCGAAGCAAAATATAAAACAACAAACGCTAGTCAGTGGACTCCAGTAGCAACAAAACTCCATGCAACTCTGGCTAAAGAAATAGAAAATCGTCAAAAAAATCTTGAAGCTATTGCGAAGCTGAATTTTGGACAGAGAGTAGAAAACGGCTCAATAGCAATTGGAACTTTAGAGAATATGGCGACTGCTCTAAGCAAAGTAAAGATGGATGCTATCAAGAAGCCAGATGGTGAAGGGACTCCAAGTCATGACGAGCAACGTGAGACACTAGGCAGGCTTACTTTCGGACTACTAGCTCAACACGCTGATAACCCAGAAAAATTTACCGAAGCCTTAACAGGTGAGATAGAAAAATCTGGCGATAGATATTTTACTAGAGAAGGCATAGAGAAGTTAAAGCAAGAAGGGCTAAATCAAGTCATTTTAAGCAAGGCGACGGAGACAGCTAGTCATCAATTAAATGCTTTTGCTATTGCGCTTGCTGGTCCTGAAGGAATAAATAAGAACAAACCACATCCTTTACACTATTTAGCACAAGCAGATCTCATTAAAACTGATTTAGACATCGCAACATTGAAACCAGACCAATTAGAAGGATACTGCAACTCAGCTACTCAAAAACTCACACAATTCTGGAAGGATCAAGAGACTTTAGGGTTACTTGCTAGGCACGGAGTAGTACCTAGTAAAGATGGTGTTATTGATTTAAGTAAACTAAGTGATGCAGGCAAAGATGATCTGGTTCACCATATGGCTAAATATATCAATGTTACTGGGAAATTCGGTGATGAAGAAAAAGCTGTAACCAAAGAATTATGCAAAAAATCAGCACTGCTTCAACAAGCAGATTTTAAATTTGATTTTCGCGCAATATTTGAAAAATTAACAGGTGGCGGAGGAATAGGTAAATTACTAAGCTCAGGTATCTTCGGTGTAATAGCTGCTGGGTTAGGTGGTCCATGGATGGGTATAATTGTCGCTCTTGTTTCAGGGTTTCTTAATAACGATTCTGGAAATGAAGGTGAGAAAACAGCAACTACTACAGCAACTACAACTGCTGGAGCGAAGAAAGCTCCACCTGCGCCTACACAAACTAGTAGTCCAGTAGCTGCATAAAATCCTTAGCATACAATTGTAAAAAATGAAGCAGTAAATTATGCACTCACCGCTTAAAGCATAAAAACGTGACGTCGGTCACGTTTTTACTCTTAAAAATCATTTAATAAAGATTTGGGAACTATCAAAGCTGATAATTCGCTCCTATGGCTACTTTACAAAAGCCTGAAGCCCCTATAAATTATAGATACAGTGGTTATCCAGATACAGTTCCAAAATCTGCCAAGTGCAAACAATGAAATTTTAAAAGCGTTCAATTCACAGAACGCTGCTAAAGCTTTAGAAGCTTATCAACCATTAAGCATTAAAGATCGTAAACGTGAAAAATTACGCGCTTTACAACTTCTTAAACAAACTTCCTATTCACCAACCCTAGCTGATATCAGCCTGGGCTCTGACACGCTGGCACTAGCTTTAGCTAGAGCCGAAGGTGCGACTCTGCAGGCGATGCTCAATCTTCTATCAGCCAAGATGATAGAGCAGAACAAATACATGGCCTACGCTCAAGCTAAAGCAGAGCAAGA
>CAZQXM010000151.1:0-3448 GCA_964597205.1 uncultured Gammaproteobacteria bacterium | reverse complement strand
TATCGATAAAAGACAAATAGCTATTTCGCGCATAGCTGGAGCCGACGCTATATTATTAATCGCTTCAGTCTTAAGTCAGCAAGAACTGAAGAAATTCCACAGCTTCGCTAGAGATCTAGGTATGGATGTACTAGTAGAGGTGCATAACGAAGCTGAGATGGAGATGGCATTAGCTATCAACGCTAAACTAATCGGCATCAACAATAGAAACTTAAGTACTTTTACAGTGGATCTGGATACCAGTTATAGATTAGTAAATCAATTTAAAAATGACTTAGAGACTAAAGTAGTAGTCTCCGAATCAGGCATCTTTACGAAGGCAGACATAGATGGCTTATATGCTATCGGTGTTAAAGCTTTTCTGGTTGGTGAGTCGCTAATTACGCAGCCAGGGACGGTAGATGCGGTAAGAAAACTTTTAAATTAGGCTGTTGCGAGCCATAACCCCCAAAGGATGAATAGGCTGCCGCTTACGAATAACATAGCTAATCTTAGAATCCATTGCCATTAGTAAGGCTTCATTAAGTTTGCCCGCAGCGATAGTAGCGCGCATCGCGTCAAGCTCACGGCTATAACTAAGTTCATTAGCACCAGGGTTAGTCTTGGCTTTAATTGCGGCATCTCTGCCTGGTTCAAGCATGTCAGCAAGGTAAAGTATCTTAGCTTCAAGTCCCATATCAATAGCACCAAGAGTGTGATCACGAATAGCACTCAGCACACGCGGATCCATGATTTCATATTTCTCTTCAGCTATAGCCGCACCATTACGCGCATGCAATAGATTGGGACTAAGTAAATCCTCAGGGTAAATCTCAATACCATAATATTTAGCAAGATCTACTTGCTCATCGTTTTTAAGTTCTTTAGCGCAGTCGTGCAGCCAAGCAGCAAGCTCCACCCTGGACTTGAGTTCAGCACTAACATTGGGTTCTACTTGCATTAGAAATTCTAAAGCAGTAATAACTACAGATTCAGTATGAGCGAAACGGTGGGGGCTAAGTTTAGTTTTAAGTTCTTCACGGATTCGTTCGAGCATTTACAACCACCCTGTTTGAACACCCATGTAGATATAAGTTAAAGCCAAGAAGAATAAAATTAAAGCTGAAAGATTCATGATCAGCTTATTATGCTTTTTAAACCAGCCTAACTGTTTAACCAAGCCAGCCGAGAAGCAAGCAAAAAATATAATTATCGTATAACCAACAGAAAACGCTAGCATCACTATCACCGCGTCGAACCATGAACTTAAAGCAGCTACAGCACCTAATACTGCGAATAATACTGGACTTGAACAAGGAGAACTTACAAGAGCAAAAACCAAACCTACAATAAATGGATTAGCCTCAGGCATTTTAGAGATTAGTTGCGGCAATGGTAATTTAACCCACTCCAAAATAGCTAAAGCCATCAATAGAATAAAAACTCCTACTACTATGTAGATATAAGCTTTATATTCTGTAAAAACTGCAAAAGCAAAATTACTAAAAGCACCAAGTAAAGCCATCAAAAGCGAAACCCCAAGCACGAACAATGAAGCATGCCCAAAAGCCTGTTCTTTAGTTTGGATCTTGGAAGCACCGATATAAGCAAGGTTCATCGGTAGCATGCTTAGTACGCAAGGACTAAGACTCGAGATCAAACCCGCCACAAAAGCAAAAATCACTAGCATCCCAAGAGGAATATTCTCAGGATGAGTAGTGAAACTATTCATCATAGTTTCGGATTGATAAGAAAAACTACTATTCACCTATTTGATTATAGCGTCAACAGCTTCAGTCATAGCTGGCACAACTTCGAATAAGTCACCAACAATTCCGTAGTCAGCTTTTTTGAAAATAGGTGCTTCAGGATCTTTATTGATAGCAACAATAACTTTACTAGAACCCATACCAGCGAAATGCTGAATAGCGCCAGATATACCGCAAGCTATATAAAGATTAGGACTAACAACCTTACCAGTCTGTCCAACCTGCATACTGTGCGGCGCGTAGCCACTATCTACAGCCGCGCGTGAAGCACCAACTGCAGCATTGATCTTCTTAGCAAATTCTCTAAGCACAGAGAAATTAGTAGAATTACCCATCGCTCTACCACCAGAAACTATTACAGCCGCGTCAGTAAGAGCTATTTCTTTAGACGCTGATTTCTCTACTGCTTTAACTTTAAGAGTAGCCGTCACGCTTAAACTAGTGGTGACAATCTCGGTAGTCACAGCAGGGGGAGCTTCAGCTTTAATAGAATTCGGTCTGAAACTTATAAATGATTTTTTGCCAGCAGCAAGCTCTACTGTAGTTAAAAGCTTGCCAGAATACATGCTGCGAGTGATTTTGATAGTGCCAGCGTCTTCGTATGAAAGACAGTCAGTAGCTACGTTTGCGCCGATCTTAGAACCAGCTACAGCCATAAGTGCTTCACCATCTATAGAGTTATTAGAGATGATGACTTCAGCGCCTTCAGCTTCTACAGCTTTAAGCAATTCTGGAACGAAAAGTTCAGATCTAAAAACTTCAAGCTCTGGACTGTCAATTACATAAGCTTTAGTAGCACCAAGCGCGCCAAGTTCTTTAGCCGCGTCAGTCACTTTATTACCGAAGAGACAAACCGTCACTGCGCCAGCAGATTGTTTATTAGCGAATTTAATTAACTCGCGCGAACCGGTGGTGATTTCTTTCACTCCTGCGTCATTTTCTTTGGTCTCAGCGAATACTAAAAATTTTCTAGCCATAATACTGTTCTGCCCATTTGCTAACTAAGATTTAACTCTTTCCAGATAAGCTGCAAGCTGGCGCACAAAATGCTAAAATATCGGCTGTGCCAATGGCTGCAGGTGACTACTATGATTTATTGGGCGTAAGCCGCGACGCTAGTGAGGCTGATATTAAATCAGCCTACAAAAAAGCTGCACGCAAATACCATCCAGATAATACCGAGACCGGTAGCGAAGAAAAATTTAAACAAGTAGGTGAAGCCTATGAAGTACTTAAAGACCCACAGAAGCGTAGTCTCTACGATCAGTATGGAGCTGAAGGTTTAAAAGCTGGAGCTGGTGGTTTCGGTGGCTATGGAGGTTTCCAAGGTCAGGGCTTCGAAGATATCAGTGATGTTTTTTCTAGTTTCTTCGGTGGTGGATTTGCTGGTGGTGGTGGCAGACGCAGCCGAGCAGCTAACCAGCCTCAGCGTGGTCAAGATCACGAGATGGGCATCAAATTAGCTTTTCTTGATCCACTAGCAGAAATCAAAAAGAAAATTCGCATTAACCCACTAGTGAATTGCAAAGACTGTAATGGTATCGGTGCTAAAAATCCAAGCACTGATATGCAAACTTGTCCAAGCTGTGACGGGCACGGTGAAGTAGTTTCTGTACAGAATTCTATACTCGGACAAATTCGTCACGCACAGACTTGTCCAACCTGCAAAGGCAAAGGCAAAATTATCAAAAATCCTTGCA
>CAZQXM010000150.1:0-3466 GCA_964597205.1 uncultured Gammaproteobacteria bacterium | reverse complement strand
AGCTTTGCGCAATAGTTCTATAGCTTCATCTAATGGCGCGCTAGTCCCCGAGACGTTCGATGCAGCAGCATGCACAGTTAACGCCTCATCTAAATATTTTTGCGCGCGCTCAGTTCTTTTACGATGACCAGCATTGTTCCACTTAGCGACTACTTCTTGACCAGGGTAGCAACCTTTAGTGAAGCTAACATATTTATTCACATCAACAATTTTCATTAGCTGTTGCTTAGGAGTAAATTCTTCGAGAAGAAAATCTGCTGGCAGAATAATATCGCCAAGATCTTTTTCTAAAGTTAAAACAACATCATCGAGAATAATGAATTTCTCTAAGTGTTCTTTAAGGGTGGTGGCGTGCTCGCTATGAACGATTAATGCGTAGTCACTGGCCGCGCCTTGCACGATATAAGTAAGTGCAATAGTCTCAGCCTTAGGGGTGAGAAAAGCCCCGTAATTAGCATCCTGAGAGGCTATATCCTGGCTACACTGGCGCTGCAAAAAGCTTTTAGCGTCAGTACCGCTCAGATTAATACGAGAATAGGACATGGGCTTGATTTTAGCGCGGGAATAGATTAAGATAAGAGATATGCGAACATCAAGTTCAACTGCCAGCCCCAAAGGCACAATACAGAAAAAAGGTAAAAAGCTATTTAAACATAGCAAAGTAATGAAACCTGCCAGATACTGTCTCACAAAGCTAGCAGAACGCTTAGAACAATTAAAAAAATTATCAAGCGATATAACTCCCATTCCAGAACTTGCTAATGCAACTGAAAGACACGGTAAATTAGCACCAGATGATTTTAAAGTGCGGGTGCTGGATGTCATCGCACAATTAAATATTTTCTCCGAGCTAGTTAAGCACTGGATAAGAACCCTAACATCAACAAAAAGCAATATGAATGAAGCTGATGTACAAAAGACAAGAATTAAAATTGCAGGACAGCTCAGAAAAGGGAATAATGACGCCACTCACTTACTTCATAACTTAAAGAATCAGTGTACTGATCCAAGCTTAGTAGATGCTTCAAGCTTGCTTACTCAAGAGCACCTTGATTACTGGATTCGATTTGAAATTTAAGATCCACCATCCAACGAATTATGGCTTTACAAACCTACCGAGCCCGAGCTTAGCTGACTTGCTCGCTTTTTTAAGTTGTGTAATAAGTTTCTTGTCGTGCAGTATATTTCGCATCTCTGTAGCACTAACGAAAACTTCTTTCTGGCGCATAATTTAAAACACCGAAAAACTCTCACCGCAACCGCATGAGTTAGTAGCATTAGGATTCTTGAAAACAAAACCTTTACCCATCAAACTATCATCGAAATCAACAGTCATTCCTTTAAGATAGATGGAACTTTTAGGGTCGATAAATGCTTTAAAGTTACCAGCTTCTTGTACGAAGTCTTTCTCTTGCAAATTATCGAAGCGCAGATCATAACTTAGCCCCGAGCAGCCGCCGCCTTTAATAGCAAGGCGCAGACCATAAGTCGTAGGGTCTTTAGCCTCAGCGGTAAGCAGCTTAGCAATTTGGGCTTGAGCCTTCTCGGTGATCTCGACTATGTTTGCGGTTGTCATTGATAGTCATTATAGCAATTCCGTGCGTAGATTAATTAATTTGTGGAATGTGGAGGGAGCGACCTACTTACAAGCTTGCTTTGGTGGCTGCGGGACTATCTCATCCATGCCAATAATTTTATGGTAATCCACCATCTTCACCACATCACTACGCTTAAACTGCGACGGGTGAGTGTAACCGCAAGCGAACATCAAACTATTCGCTTCGTGAATTACAGCAGAGTGATAGCGCGCGACGCGTGGGATTTTTTCGGAGACTACTAGTCCTCGCTGAAGCCAAGGGTCGTGAGTAGCTACGCCAGCTGGGCAGTGATTGGTGTTGCACTTGAGGGCGTGTATGCAACCGATACTAAGCATGAAACCGCGCGCGCTTGCACAGAAATCCGCACCTAGCGCCAGCATGATCGCTAGATCAGCTCCAGTAAAAACTTTAGCTGAAGCACAAATCTTCACCTCATCGCGCAGACCTGCGATGCGCAGTTGGTTATCAAGAAACATCAAAGCGTCTTTCAGCGGGAAACCGACATAATCAGTATGCGCGAGGGGAGCCGCGCCGGTAGCACCTTCAGCACCGTCGATAGCGATGTAGTCTGGTCTAATACCAGTCTTGAGCATAGCTTTAATAAGATTGTGCACGAACTCTTCGCGACCAAGACAGAACTTAAGTCCTATAGGTTTGCCGCCAAGATTTTGCAAGCGATCTATAAATCTCAGCATGCCTTCCTCGTCGTCCCAGTCTTTATGACGCGGCGGCGAGTAAACACTCTTGTCCATACCGACACCACGAATAGCAGCAATCTCTGGAGTAATTTTTTCTTTAGGCAGCACTCCACCTTTACCAGGTTTCGCTCCCTGAGAGAGTTTGATCTCTATCATTTTTACTTGAGGATTGCGGGCGATATCAAGGAAACGCTCCTCAGAGAAATTTCCCTCCTCATCACGGAAACCAAACTTCGCCGTGCCCATCTGTGCAATTAAATCTGCTCCGCCTTCGTAGTGATAAGGAGATACTCCGCCCTCCCCGGTATTCAGCGCAAAACCACCAGCCTTGGCGCCATGCGAAAGAGCCAGAACAGCGTTCTTGCCAAGCGCACCGAAAGACATTGCCGAGACATTGAATAGCGAAGAGCTATAAGGATAGCGACGCTGAGAACCAATGGTAATGCGATGTTCAACATCGCAATCAGACTCTTGATAATTAATTGGGAACGCACTATGACGAATCAAAGTAGTGCCTGGTTTATCTAAGTCTTTCTTAGTACCGAAAGCCACAGTCGAGAGCTGGCTCTTAGCGCTCGCATAAATCCAAGTGCGAATATATCTAGGAATAGGGCGATCTGAGCGCTCATCATGGAATAAATACTGACGCAGCTCTGGACCAATTAATTCGAGGAAATATCTAGCGATACCGATGACTGGATAGTTGCGACGAATCGCATGTTTGGTTTGAGTGATATCAAAAATAAAAACTACTACTAAAGTAATGACCAAGGCTAAAGCAGTAGCCAAAATCGGATGCGTCGTTATAAGCGAAATTAATAGCTGCATAGATACATTATTCCCGCAAAATTATTGCGAACTCAAAGGGGTTTTAATTTAAAATAACACTGCGCCGTAATGGCAAGTCTGAAACGGCGCAGCTACTAACTCATCAAGGAATTTCGGAGATACCGTAGCAATGAGTATGAAACAAAGGATTTCTGAGTAATTAACGTATTTTGTCAATTATAACAGAAATATTAACAGTTGCAGCTTATATTTTTTTAATATTTGCTCGTTATGCTATATTCTTAACGGTTTTATGCCTATCTAAAGGCATTTATCAAACTAAAGGATACGCGCCCGTAGCTCAGCTGGATAGAGCATCTGCCTTCTAAGCAGAGGGTCACA
>CAZQXM010000149.1:0-3468 GCA_964597205.1 uncultured Gammaproteobacteria bacterium | reverse complement strand
ATCGTTGAACTCTAGCAATACCGTAGTCTCGACGCCTAAATTTGCAAATAATTCTAAGCGCTGATTAAGATCTGTAATTAACAGTGGCGAACCACCAGAAGTAAGCGAACGCGGATGCTTATCGAAAGTTAAAACCGTAGGCACAAGTCCATGTGTCCGAGCATAATCAACAGCCTCTGAAATAATCTGCTGATGCCCAAGATGCACTCCATCGAAGAACCCTAGCGCAACGGCTGAAGGCTTAAGTTTAAGATCTGAATTAGGATTATTTACTACGCGCAAACTCGAATAATTCCTCTGGGTCTATGCGTCCAGTATATAACGCCTTACCAATGATGACACCATCAACTGGCGAACCTAGCTCGCGAAGCCGTTTGACATCAGCAATACCCGAGACACCACCACTAGCTATAGTACTCACACCAGTACTACGCGCGAACTCTTCAGTCTCCGCGAAGTTCGGACCTTCAAGAGTACCGTCGCGTTCTATATCTGTGTAATTCACTCTTACTAGACCGTGTTTCTTAAGTTCCTTTGCGAGCGCCACCGCCGTTACATCAGAATCTTCTAGCCAACCTTCTACAGCGATGCGTCCCTTGCGGCAATCCATACCAATAATTACACTCTCAGCATTTTCGCCAAGTATACGTTTAACAAAGTCTGGGTTCTTCAAAACTGAACTACCTAATATTATTCTTTCAACACCTGCTGCTAAAACTTCCTTAGCAAGTTCATAATTACGAATACCACCACCGAATTGTATTCTAAGTCCAGTAGCTTTAGCTATCTCGGTAGCTACTTGTAGATTCTCTGGCTTACCAGAACGTGCCCCATCCAAATCTATAATATGCAGAAACTCCGCGCCAAGATTTTTCCATTTACGCGCGACATCGACAGGGTTACTATCATAGATAGTCTCTTGCTCATAGTCGCCCTTATAGAGACGGACACAATTGCCGCCGCGCAGGTCTATGGCTGGGTAGATGGTGAAATTATTCACTTAATTAAGGGTAGCATCTGCTTTTTAAGTTTGACACCAGCTTCTATGACAACCATTCGTAAATTCTTCTTGCGGCTTAAATTATAAATTGCATGAAATCCACGCGGACCTTTGACCATAACATCACCTGGTTTAACTTTTATCACTTTATTATTCAATACAGCTATCCCTGTGCCATCAGTAATTACGTAAGCTTCTTGGGATGATTTATGCCCCTCTTCTTCGTGTCGATGCAACCCAACCCAAGATCTAGGTGGAATAATAGCCATATCTATAAATTCAAAACCTCCTACTTGTCCAGTTTTTTTCCTGAAAACCTGTTTAGCCCTAATAGGCTTCGTTGCACCATGAGCATTGCATTTTTTATAATTACCTTTTGATTTAAAAACCCCACCTAATTCTCTTTGCTTAGAATTTGGTCTGGATAAAGCACAGATTTTAGCTCTGTCTTGTTCGATTACTGGGAGCTGACCCAATTTCATTCCTGGCTTAAATTTAAATCTTCGAGAAAGGATTGCACGAGTTACAGCAGTAGCTATATCTCCTCCAACCTCTTTAACCGAAACTCTCATCGTGCATAAATTATAACTTCTTCTTATCTGCAGCTAGATGGGCTTGATTATTTGGCGTAAAAGCACTCTTCTCAGTATATTTGCAGACCATAATTATAAAAATCATGAGCTATAAATCACTCGTTTATAGCAATATATGCGATTTTATGAGCTATAAAAAGCAAGAACCTTAGTGCTATTTAGATCCAGAGTTGAAATAAATAGCAAAATCAGATGCCAGCTATGAGAATAACTTTTAACTTAGCCTCTTGATTCTTGATGCAGTCAAATAGTGGCTAACCTGACTGTATTTGTCTCTCAAATTACCTATAACAAGTTTTAAATGCATATCCAGGCTAGGTTTAAGCCTGTATCTTTGGGTTATAGCCAGCTCACCATCACTACCACTAGGCTTCCATATTTCCCATTGATTACCCATGCTATCAGAAAAAGCTAAGGAATTTCCTCCTGGACTATTCTCATCACTAGCAAATGATTTAATAGTAAAAGGACCAACTTGAATATCTGATTTTGCTTTTTTTAAAGGATTAGCAAGTTTAGCTAAGGCTTCGACCCATTGAACTATTTTTAAAATTGAATCTAAACACTGTGATCCATTAGTAATGCGACAAAAATCCGAAAGCTTATTAGCTGCAAGCATTTCACCTGCAATACGTGAGGCTTCATCATCATCTTTTTTACTAATTTTTTTAGACTCCAGTCTTACTGGACGCGAGAACCCAGGGATTTTCCTTGCGACCGCCCTTATCTTGTCAGATATTTCCATGATAAGATAATTATATCATATTATTTAGTGTAATTTCTCTCTACAGGCTTCACCCACTGAGTATCAACAGCCTCATAACTAATCACCGGATCACCATCAGCACCGATACTAGCAATAGTAGTTTTGAGCCAATCAGCATCATTACGCTCTGGATAGTCTGGCTTGTAATGTGCGCCGCGAGACTCGTTGCGCAGAAGAGCACCTTTAGTGATGATCTTGGCGATGTCTATCATGTAATAAAGCTCACGCATATAGAAGAGACTCTGATTCGCCCACTTGCCGCCATCAGGAATAGCAACACGCTTGAAGCGTTCAGTAAGTTCACCAAGATATTCTAGTGTCTCTTGCAGTGAATTGTTATAACGAACCACAGTAACATTCTTAGTCATATTCTCGCCCATCTCGACGTGAAGTTTGCGCGCGTTCTCATTACCAGTTTGACTAGTAAGTCTCTTAATTAGCGCCTCTTCGTCAGCGAGTGCTTTTGCGGCGACAGACTCAGGGACATCTTTAGTCTGTTTCTTAAGACCTTTAGTATAAGCAGTAGCTGTAGTGCCAGCAAGCATACCACCATAAGTACAACTTAGAAGACTATTAGCACCAAGACGATTAGCACCGTGGTATTGATATTCACACTCACCAGCAGCGAATAGCCCTGGGATATTAGTCATCTGCTGCTCATTATCAACCCAAAGTCCGCCCATGCTGTAATGCACTGAAGGAAAGACTTCCATCGGTACTTCGCGCGGATCTACACCTTTGAATTTTTCGTAAATCTCAAGAATACCACCCAGCTTACGATCAAGTTCTTCGCGAGTCTTGTGAGTAAGATCCAGATAGACACAAGGTCTGCCATGCACTCCAAGACCTTGCCTTGTAACTACATCGAATATCTCACGGGTAGCCACATCACGCGGCACCAAATTACCATACTTCGGATATTTCTCTTCGAGGAAATACCAAGGCTTGCCATCTTTATATGTCCAAACTCTGCCGCCTTCACCGCGCGCAGATTCTGACATCAGCCTATCTTTATCACTGCCAGGAATCGCAGTCGGGTGCACTTGAATAAATTCACCGTTCGCGTACTTAGCACCTTGACGGTAAGAAACAGACGCCGCAATACCATT
>CAZQXM010000148.1:0-3495 GCA_964597205.1 uncultured Gammaproteobacteria bacterium | reverse complement strand
GATTCTAGCTCAAGTGATTCATCTGATAGTTCAAGCACCGAAGAGTCTACAGATTACAGTACAAGCTCTACAGAGTCTTCTTCATCAGATAGTTCTACTTCAACATTTGATTATACAGATGGTGTGTGTGCTGCGGCAGCTGCTGTTTGTGATTATTTATGTGGAGATCCAAGTCTGTATGGCAACTACAGCTGTGGTTATGCTGGATATACTGGTGGTGGTACAGATGTAGGTGATAGTGATACGGAAACCGTAGATGATGGTGATACGGAAACCGTAGATGATGGTGATACGGAAACCGTAGAAGATGGTGAAACTACTGAGCCAATTGCTGGTGACAGCGGCGCACCAGACGGTCAAGTTTAATCATTAATTACTTCTTTAGACCAAGTACTATTCTATTAAACTCTTCAGTAACTTGTTCAGAGCTTGGTTTTGAGGTTGGATATGTAAACA
The DNA here is from genome assembly GCA_964597205.1 of uncultured Gammaproteobacteria bacterium. Lineage (GTDB taxonomy): Bacteria > Cyanobacteriota > Vampirovibrionia > LMEP-6097 > LMEP-6097 > CAYUFH01. Next base: position 3,039 of record CAZQXM010000148.1, on the reverse strand, counting down.
TCGTGGTTGTACCTTGGGCGGTTGCACCTTTTACGAGAGGATATGCTTGACCTGATTTGATACGTGCAAGAGATCTAAGTTCATCATAAATTTTAGCTTGCAATTCTTGGTCTTTAGCTTTTGATTTAAGGTAGATATCACCTAGCTCTATAGTAAGTAGAGATGTATTTGTTCCAGCTGGTGTTGCTGTAGTTTGTTGTTTGATTTTAAATCCATCACCTGGAACTACTCTTAATTTTCCGACACAGTAAGTATTACCGTCTGGTAAGTAGAGCAAGTTGTAGACTACTTGTGCTATAGACCTGGCTTTGTTTACTTGCGGATCTTTATTTGCCCCTGATGCGGTGTTATCGGTTGCTTGTAAGTTTGGGTCCCATATTACTATTGATTGAGTTTTAAGTTCGTTCAGTGTGCTATTGATTAGAGCCTTGTGATCAAATACAGGTGCTTTGCGCTCTATAGGACTTGATGGAGTGCTGGGATGTACTTTAGGAGTGTTAGGTTCATTATTTGAGTTATCTGTTCTTGTGACTCTATCACTTGCAAGTGCTATTAATATTGCTGCAACGGCAGCGCGAAACACGGCAGAGCTTGGATTTTCTTTTGCCCATTCTAGTGCTCTATTGAGTTGCTTGATTGTTGCAGTTTTAGTAATATGCGCAGCTTTTTTAACCCATTTAGATTGTTCGATTGAGATCTCTTCCAATACTAATTCTCTAAGAGCTAAGGCTAAGAGTCTCGGTCTTAGCTCTGAAACAATAGATTTATCGGTTAGACCTTCGAATAAATCTAAGAAACTTTTGCAAGATTTATGATTGGCTTTTAGTAGCTCTTCTAGACTTACATTAATTTCATTTTGATACTCCTCTGACCATGAATTGGGTCCGTCGTCGAATCTAAAAATTTTTGCCAGTAGTTGATTTATATAGAGTGAATATTTTTTAATAAGAGCTTGAGCTTGTTCTGGGTCTGCTTCTGCATTTGCCCGGTCGTCTGTAGGAGTTGGATTGACTTTTGTAGCCTGTCCAGGTGTGTGGTCAACTACTACAAGTTCAAGATCATCTAGTTCGGGTTTTACTCGATATGCATCCCCGTTGGCGTCTATCGTGAGTTGCAGAAGATCAAGGTCTGTTTCAAGGTTGGGGTATAGTAAATAGTTTAATTGAGCGAGTAAATGATTTAGTTGTTGAAGTCGTTTGTGTGCTGGTTGTGCATTGATAATTTTCCCGGTTCTTTGTCTTACATGTCCTATGATTCTATTTTCATTAGTGTATAAGTGTTCGCTTCCAGGTTTTATTGACTTTAGAAATGGAATGCCTGTATTGATGCAATTTTGCAGTAGCTTTTTTAGTTGAAAACGCAGCTTGCTACGATTTGCCTCCTCTGTTGTAATTATTTTTTCTGGTTCTTTGATGAATAATTTTGCAAAGTTAGCTTCCTCTCTAATTGGTTTTTCAATTTCTTTAGAAATTACAGTTGTTAAATACTCTTCAGAGCTAGTAAATTTTGCTTGATGTATAGTTCTTACACTCGTTCGAACTGTCTCTAATGGCGTTGAGCTGGCAACTTTTGCTTTTGGTACGCGTACTGCTCCTCTTGTTCTTGCCGTGGTATCAACTCTAGCTGAGGAACCTGCTGTTGCTTCTGTTCGTGCTCCTGTTGGCTTGCTTACATTACTCATTTGCAATGCCTTTTTAGTGAGTATTAACGTTTAAGAAAGTAGCCTTCTGCTTCATTTTTTTTCTTACTGCGGCGAATGAGGCAATGCTGAGATCGGCTCCTCTATCTGTTAGTTGTGTGAACATATTTGCCAGATATTGATAGCATGATATAACGCCCTCAAGATCAGCTTGATAAGTGTATTCTTTATCTTCGTTAATCAAGCTAGGTAGTTTTAGATCTGCGATGCTGCGATGTGTTCCATAAATACGATTGAAGTATTTGCCATTGTCTGGATCATTACCTATGGTTTTAACAATAGTTCTTGTGCTTCCATTCACTCTTCCCTTTATTAAAATTTCCTCACCTCTGTCTAGTATTTGTTTGAGCACTTCTGGGTCTGAGGGTATTTCAGTCTCTTCAACTGGTCTACTGAAATCTATAGCAGTGCATCCTCCAGTTTCGTCAGTCTTTCTAATAGCGAAATCGCTGCGTATTTCATTACAAGCTTCAGAGCTGAAAATTAGTTTTACTGCTTCCTTGATCTCTACTGAGCTCTTGTCACCATACTCTAATTCATATTTTGCTGAGCTGATAGCCATGAAGTTTAGTGCAAGCTTTAATACTGGAGTTTGATGTGTTGTTAGTCTGTTGAAAGCTGCAGTTAAAACATTTTGAGGAATATCCCAGTAAGTTCCGTTTTCACTAATTTCCCTAATCTCAGATCTAGGTCTTAGATTTGATCTATCCAATATCTCTCTCATTGCATAGAAATTACCAGTAGAAGCGCTAATTGCAAGTACAGCTCTCATAGTTTCTTCTATTGATTTAAAAGTTTTTTGGCTTATTTCTTTTTTACTAACTTTGTCAGCGAAGTTCTCTGAATTAAGAATTGTAAGTAAATCGTCGAGCCTACATTTATTTTTGCCAATGGTATCAGCAAGTATAGGGTCGCTAATGTTTAGATCTTCATAAGGTCTACTTGCTGCTTGTATCAGTAGTTTAATAAAAGGGTCTAAGCCTGCTGCCTTAGTATCTCCTTTAGAGATTAATCCTACTAATGCTGCTCCTGCTGCCGCAGCTGTTGAGGCGCCAATAGTTCTTTTAATTAAAGTTGAAGTGTTGTCCAGAGGTATTTGATCGCCAAATGCACCACCTGCCATTGCTGGACCAGCTATTAGCGCTGAAGCTAATACTTTTTTCCATGTCGGTACTGTTGTCTTTAAACCTGATAAAGTTGAATCACTCATAGTCCAAATAATACCAAGCTCACTATTAATACGTCAAGTTATAACAACAGTATAATAGTTAAATCTCTAAACTAGCAAACCCCGCCGGCAAATCACCTTTACTGCGGTTTTCAGCGTCTACGAGTATAAC
>CAZQXM010000147.1:0-3500 GCA_964597205.1 uncultured Gammaproteobacteria bacterium | reverse complement strand
TGCTTCCAAGGCAATGGCGGAGATATATTATAACAAATTGCCGGTTATGATAATTATCTAGAGTCCTGTTAAGATAATGATATTATTGTCTTTGTGCAATTTATTGGCATAGCAGCATCTACCCAAAATCTTGGTGGCAGACCTTACGCGAAGATCTACAGGGGAACTAACCCTACTGATATTAGAATGGATCCCTCGCTAAGCTGGGACTTAGATCCTTTGCGATTGATACCAACTAAGCCAGTACATGATTTCAATGGGTTTATTACAAGACTGATACAGAGTACTACTCAGCAGTTAACATCTTTTAAATCTCAAACTGGATTAGCTAATTTGCAAGCACCTTATGTGCTTCCTATTGGTATAGCCTTGCCGCATGAATATCATCAACTGCAATTAACAGAGGCAGTGAAGCTTGCTAGTGGTGGTGATCCAAGTATTCCAGTGACTCTTGGAGAAGCTTTAAGTTTACGTTTTCATCATCAGTTTAATGAAGCTATTCCAGGAAGGGAAGATCAAATTAAGCTTGCACCTTTTGCTTATGAGTATTCTACTCTTGATAATGATATTGAATTCCAGTACTTTCCTTTTGCAGATGATTTATTGCTTCAGCAGTCAAGAGAGTTTCAGATTGGTTTTATTAGGAAGCTTGCTTATGAAACAGGGATAGAAATGCTAAGGAATCACGGCGGGAATAGTGATTTACTAGAACACTATGGGGTAATTCACTGGGGAAGAATAGATAGACCACTTTATCGTCTGATTCATGGAAGTGTTGAGCTAACTAAGGTTTTTACAGACGAAGTAAAAAGAGTAGCGGGAATGGATCCCGATCAAGAGCTTATTCTAAGTTTTCCGCATTCACGTAGAGATAATTATATCGATGATGTAGTAGTTTCTGATATGCGGGAGCAGATGCGAGCTTGTCTTGGTGCTGAAACTATAGAACTAAAGTCCGCAGTGCAAGAGCCCAAGCGCAATTTTTATGCTGTTGCTGTATCAGTAAGAGGAAGCGAATATCAATTTACTGTATTAAGAGCTGATGCAAGCGGGCAAACGATTCCTGATCCTGAATTAAGTTGGACGATGCCTTCTGGCAATATCACAGGTTTTCTTGCAAAAATGGACAAATCAATTCTCGCTATTGTGGAAAAATCACGAGACGAACTTCCTAATCGCGTTATTTATAGAGTACCTGTTTATGTATCTTGGCCTTTTGATTCTAAATTCTCAGAATTTATTGAACCCGCTCGAGCTGCTGGAATTGATTTACAAAATCATAATCCATTGCTTGAAGCCTGCTTCGCAAGTATTCATATTAAACTGCAGGGTCTAGGATATGACCCTGCAAAATCTATATTGATTAATCGGGATCCAGCTTTAGTGCTGCACCCGAGTACTCAATCTTTTGCAGTTAGGGCGACTGCTGGGCTTGATCAAGATCCTAGAGTTTCTCAAGAGACTATTCGTTTTTACTGTGAGCAAGCTAAGGCTGGTGATAAGAGATCTATGCGAGCTTTAGTTAGATTAGCTCGCATTAATACTATGGCTATGGCTGAAGAAGTGAAGGATAAATATAAATCTTCAGGTATCGAAGGCTCAATCTCAAAGGTTTTTACCATTGGTGCTACTAAGGATGATTGGTTGCTTCCTCTCTTAGATTTTCCGCAAGTGCGCAGAGCAATAGCTGAAGAGTTAGTAAGAATATTTGAATTACCATATAAGGCATCTGAATTAGTTATTAGATATGCAGGTGATCCAGAACTTGATCCAACTACTATTGTTAGCCAGCAAATGCAAGATCAAATAAATCTGATCGAAAAAAGACCGATAGTTGCTTCTACTGAAATTGATCCATTAGCAGGACTCTATGATGATGACCCTGTCGCAGTAAGGGAACCTAGCTCTAATAAACTTCGTAGATCTTTAGAAGCGCAATCTATAGCTAAATTTTATGGAGTGGGTATTTCAGGATTTACAGATAAAGTTAGCTTCTCAGCTTTATCAGGACATAGCCCTAATGATATTGAACTAATACCAGAAGCTAGTACTGTTTGGGGTGATCATAAGGACTTAGATGCACGGTTTCATGAGATGGCTAGGCGATTAGTTTATATTGCTAAACAACAAGAACTAGAAGAAGCTCAACTTGGAATATCAAACTATCAGATCCCTATCGCTATTGGCTGGCCTTGTAATGATAAGCAAGAAGCTTTTTGGCAAAAGGTTAAAGATTATATGTTGGCTAATTCGTCTATAACCAGCAATGTACTAAATAGTTGTGATAATTCTTGGTTGGCGGCATTCTATTTAGCAGCACTAGTTAAGCACTATGGTTTGCAGAGTCCTCAATCACGCTTTGATATTCGTCCGAGAGGTTTTTGTTCAGTTGCAGGTGAGGATTTTGAACATAGAAAAGCTACTGCAGAGTACATTCACTCGCAATTTTTAGCTCAAATTAATGAAGGTTGGGATTTGTATAAACGTGGCAAGCACGCAGAGGCTTACCAAATACTAAGAATAGTTACAGAGAAGTGTGCTGATCTCTACTTGAACGCGATTAATTTGAAGCGCTTGGCGCCAGGTTTTGCAATGTTTGGTAGTACTTTTGATAAAAAGGCTGTTAGACAATTCAAGTTTTTACAGCTTTATGATCTTAAGAGAGTTTTTGAAAAAATAGTAGAAAGAGGGATGATGGGTGAGAACCAGAGATTTAAACTCAAGTTACGTGGAGATAAAAAAGAACCGCAGTATTCTGATCCAGTAAGATCACATATTATTGAAGCCATGGTTAAGACGGGCTATTTGAATAATTTATTTGAATTAGTGGATGCTAAATAATATGTAAGTACTGGTTTTGACACGCAGATTATTTTAAGAATGTTCTCAGATAATATAAAAATAATAAGAGAAATATGTTATGTTTATCTCTATGTCAGATGATGCAATTAAATTAGTTCGCTTTACTGAAGGTCACTCACCAACCAAACGCGTTGGTATTTTAGATGAAGTTAAGAATGAAGTGATTGACATTAATACGCCAGCCAAAGGAGATATTAGTGAGGTCTTTGAATGGAATGATCGTTTCGCAAGATTAAAAGTTATAGCTCAGGAGAAGCATCCTCGATTTAAGGTGGATGAGGTGGTACTGCACGCACCGATATCTGATTCGATGCCAGTTCGAGCTGCAGGCGTTACCTACCTAAGGAGCAAAAAGGCAAGAGTTGATGACGTACGAGCAGCAGGAGTAAGTACTACAGAATTAACGGCATATGATCGTGTTTATCCATTAGAGGTAAGACCAGAGATATTCGATAAAGCTGACCCGGGCGATTCTGTTGGTCATGGTGATGAAGTTGGTATTAGATATGATTCCAAGGTAAGCGTTCCAGAACCAGAGATGACTTTAGTCTTTAACTCTAAGGCTGATCTAGTTGGCTACACTATCGGTAATGATATGAGCTCTAGGGATATTGAGGGAGAAAATCTTCTATATCTAC
>CAZQXM010000146.1:0-3525 GCA_964597205.1 uncultured Gammaproteobacteria bacterium | reverse complement strand
TAGCTGGTATGGGCTTCTGGGAGCGCGATGGGATCTGGGCTTATAAAGGGGCGACAGGGTTTGCTATTAAGGGCTTGGTGCGCTACTTGAAATCAACTAAATAAGCAATCTACGCCACCTGCAAACCAGTTTCAAGTACTTCATCAAAAAAACTTTTAGTTATCGGGTTAGATAATTTATCAGGATGAACACCAATGACTTCAAGATATGGATTAACATTAGAGAGTCCAACAAGTCTATCCAAATATAATCCATTAGCACCTTTCGGTTTATTGATCGATAATCCACTAGATATAACAAGAACATCTATATCACTATCTCTAGTCGCAGTTCCTTTCGCGTAAGAGCCATAAAGAATAACCTTATCAAGCTTAATCTTACCCTCAAGCCTAGAAATATAATCACGAAGGATGGTGTTTAATTCTTCTCTAGTAAACTTTTCAGCCATTTAAAAGCACCCTCCACTTCTTTATACAATCTCTCACAATTTTCCATATCATACTCAGCCTCAAACTGAACTACATCTTCTGGATAACGTGAATCAATAAATGCTTTATCTAAGGTCGTAAGCAAATCTTCTCTATACGACTCAAGTTGAATTTTACAAGTATCAACAGCAAGACGTTTAAGACTATGAATACGAGGTGGTTCTATATTATTCTCTTCGGCAATACCCTTCAGAACTTTTTCCATGCAAGCATGAAGATGAGATATAACACCTAGCGGCTCCTCAATACCAAGTGCAGCCTTAGCCATTCTCAAATCTTTAGCTGCGATCTGCAACCAATTACTGCTTGATTTCTTCACCAGAGCTAATTATACTAAAGTGGCTCCCTTAGCTCACAAAAGCCTCACTGGCAGGATATCCAATCTGAGGTGGTACTATAAATTAAAGTCAAATGGCGAATAAAGCAGCTAATAAAATAGATCTAAGCGTAGAACTTGCCGGTATTAAACTTAAAAATCCAATACTAACTGCTTCCGGTTGTTTTGGTTTCGGGCGCGAGTACGCTAAGTTCTATGATTTAAGTCTTCTTGGTGGCATTATGATCAAGGCTGCTACTGTCGAAGAGCGCCGCGGTAATGACACTCCGCGCGTAGCTGAGACTCCGGCTGGCATGCTTAATTCTATTGGTCTGCAGAATCCTGGTGTCGATAAAATTATCTCTTCTGAACTTAAGTTTCTTGAAAGTTACAACACTGCTATCTTCGCTAATGTGGCAGGCTGGTCTATAGATGATTACGTAGCTGTCACGGAGAAGATTTCAGCAGCGCCTAACGTAACAGCTATAGAACTTAATGTCTCATGCCCTAACGTTAAAGACGGCATACAGTTCGGCTCAGATACTTGTGCGCTAACTGAGGTGGTGCGCGCTGCTAAAGCTGTATCGAAGAAACCTTTATTCGTGAAACTTTCGCCTAACGTAACAGATATAGTAGCTCTCGCTCGCGCAGCAGAAGCGGCTGGTGCTGATGGACTCTCGATGATTAATACTCTACTTGGCATGCGCATAGATTTGCGCACGCGTAAACCAGTATTAGCTCGCGGCAGCGGTGGGCTTTCTGGACCAGCAATTAAACCTGTTGCTATAAGAATGATTTATGAAGTTAGCCAGCGTGTCGGTATTCCTATAATCGGCATGGGCGGCATTATGAACGTAGATGATGTACTTGAGTTTCTACTTGCTGGTGCTAGCGCGGTTGCTATTGGCACAGCGAATTTTATTAACCCGATGGTGGCACCAGAGATTATTGAATCTTTGCCTGAAGCACTAGAGAGGATGAAAGTTAGTTCAGCAGCGGAGCTTACGGGGAAGGCGTGGCGAAACTGACCCAGCTGCTACAACCTAGCCTAGATATAGGTAGCTCTTAACAGAACCTTAACATCATTCTGGTATGACGGCTTAGACATGATAAACAAACTTGCATTATGTGCCATATTAATTCTTAGTACAACCTTTAACGCAGCCAAGTCAGACATATCATCCCAATTAAAACAAGGGACCTTGGAAAACAAAATACGCAAAAAGCCTAGGGGTAAAAAACCACTCCCTGCTAAATCACCAATTATTACTACTCCATTTGAAGCAGATATTAAAGCTCCGATTATACTACCTATTGTTACACCTACTATTCCACCAGTCCGCATTGAACTACCACCAGTTATTATTGATCTACCACCAAATATTCTCCCACCAGACTCAATCAAGAAACCGATAGAAATTCATCCGGAACCTATTCTGGTAGCACCAACTGCGGAAGAAGAAAGATCCTTCAATGAATTTAAAACAGATCTCACTCAAATACTTTCACATGAACAACTGCGCGTCTACATGCAAGAAGAATACGAGGCAAAACTAAGCTATCAAGAGTTGCTAACAGGATTAGAAAACATATCTGCGCCAAGAACTATTTATGAAAAGAATTTAATTAGTGCTATTAAAAGCTTACCTACAGACAAAGATCTAAATTCGCAAATTGAGCCTAACGATATCAATATTTTAGGTTTAAAAGCACTCGTTAACTCATTTTCCATAGATGATGAGATGGACTCGACTGGACTAGCAACCACTCTATACAAAGATATTTTCAGCTTCAATTATTCTTCCGCCGTACTTGAGCATTATCTCCAAATGCTAATACTGGGCGACGATAGCGGTCCAATCACAGACCTTAGTACAGCAGATTCAATACCAGGTCTTGTTAATTCTGTTATTAGCCCATCTATATACCCAAAGACCGCTTCTGCAATCAAACTTAATGTGACACTAAATCTTAAACTAAGTCAATACCTGCAAAAATCCCAAGCCCTTGGACGCAGCAGCATTCCAAGAGTTGAAGTTGCTCGCTATATGCTTCAAGTCTGTAAATCAGAAAAATCACTCTATATAACGAATACTGGACTTGCAGAGGCTTTCGTTATAAAAAACTTCCTCCTGTCAGGTCTTGAAAATAAATTGCAGATGCTAATTCTTGGAGAAAGTGTAGGCTCCTCTGATCTGCATGAATACATTGATCAAACTTACTTTTTATCAGGTTATGGAGACAACCCTAGCCCTGAAACCCAAGCAATGATGCAGCTTATACACGAGAAAATGTCACTGTATCAGGATGCATTAAGTAGTGATGCCTATAATGAGCAATCACAAGTACAATTAGCTCTTAATATATTACGATCATTACAACCCAATTCTTCGCAGAGCTTTGACGAGCTTGCATTCTATAAAACTTACCTTGTGTCACGCTCTGAACAAGAGTTGCAACAGGTAATCATTCTAGGCAATTCTAGTGGTATTAGTCAACTACAAAACGAGCTAGTGTATATTCATCAACATTCTTCCTACTCAAACGAACTTGAATTATTGCACTCAAAAACAATTAACTATATTAACGAAAAAGCACTAATAGAAAACTCGATCGACCCAAAACAAATCAAAGACTTAGTTCACTACGCTCGCACCTCAATCGCTGGCAACTCTAGTTCTAAATTTAATCCCTTTGATGAAGGCATACTCTCAATACGCA
>CAZQXM010000145.1:0-3527 GCA_964597205.1 uncultured Gammaproteobacteria bacterium | reverse complement strand
TGATTGCTCCTGCGGCTGTAAATAATGCTGGTGTTGGCATAATGTTCTCCTAAAATCTTTTAACTTGCTAATCCTAATGTTGTTTGTGCTATCTGATTGTCTGTATCTGCTGCTTTAGAAACTGCTTGGTATGATCTTTGCAGTGCAACAAGATTGACTAGAGAAGTGCTGAGATCTACGTTAGATTGCTCAAGGCTGCCAGCTATTAAGGTAGTAGCGGCTAATGAAGTGCCGATACCTAAGGCTGTGCCAAATTCAACTTGACCAGAGTTGGCTGTTTCTCTATAAAGATTTTGTCCTATACTTTCAAGACCTGCTGGGTTAGTAAAATTAACTAATTGTATTTGATCTATTAGTTCGAAGCTAGAATCAGGACCTTCACCGCGTTGAACTAGTACTTCGCCGTTTGAGTTGATTTGTACTTGAGTAGCATCGCTAGGAATAGTTATGCGTGAAGCACCAACTGACATTAGATAGTTACCAGCTGGATCAACCAGGTTGTGTTCAGCATCAAAACCAAAACTACCTGAGCGAGTATAACGAACATCACCGGCACCATTCTCTACTGCGAATAATCCTGATCCGCTAAGAGCCAGATCTAAACCAGAAGTGGTTGCTTTAAGTGGTCCTTGTCTGAAATTAGTATTAATAGCACCAACAATAGAACCAGAGAATGTGGTTTCTCCGTGCATAGTGCTCATTACACTTTCGAAGCTTGCATTTTTCTCTTTGAAACCTTGAGTATTAACGTTTGCGATGTTATTCGCTATTACGTCAATGGCCGTCTGAATGTTTTTCAGAGTTGAGCCAGCGGTTTTTATGCTATCGATTGCCATTTGTATTGAAGAACCTTTTCAGAGTCCTTGTCCCTCTTATGTGAAATTTTTATGAATAAAACACTCCGTGCAATTACGGATATTCTATGGACTAAATACGCTATAGGCCTTAATTCTTGAAAATTTTAGAGGATTACCCCTAGTACTCTTGCTAGTAGTCCACCAACTAGTAGAGCCAGAATCCATGAACTAAACCAAATGGCTGAGGCGGTTGCTAGGTTTTTTTCTTTGATCATTACTGCTACGGTGGCTATGCAAGGTACGAATAGGGTCAAGACTACGCAAGCAGTTACTGTTTGAACCGCAGTCATCGGTATGCTCAGTAAACCAAAAGCACCAAAATCCCTGCGTATCATGCCGAGTATAAAACTGATAGTGACCTCTGGTGGTAGTAAAAGTACATTGCTAATCAAAGGTTTAATAGCATTAATAATATAAATTAAAGAGCCGCTTACTTGTAATAGCCCTACAGCTAAAGCTGCTAGGAAGAAAGCTGGCGTCGCTTCGTTCATAAAAACTGAAGTGCGAGAGTATGTTTTTTTCCAGATATTCTGAATGCTCGGGATGCGCATTGGTGGAATATCAGAAATAAAATCACCAGATTTACCTGGAATTAGTTTATTCATCAGGGTTCCAGTGAGACTAAAAATGATAACTAAAGTGCCAGTCCAAATTAACCAAGGGCTAATACCACCAACTCTCATAAGTAAACCTTGAATAACTCCCAACTGCGCGCTGCAAGGGATGCTAAGTCCTAAAAGGGTCATGGTGATTAGTTTTTCTTTGTCGTTCTTAAGTAATCTAGTAGTTACTGTTGCCATGGTAACGCAACCACCACCAAGTATTAGTGGGATAATCGCGCGTCCGTTCATCCCTAGACCAGAGAGAATGCCGTCGGCAAGTACGGCTAAGCGAGGAAGATAGCCACTGTCTTCTAGTAAAGCTAGCCCTAAATAAAAACCAAAAACCAAAGGCAATAGCAATCCATATAAATAAGTGATAGTAAGGGTTAGGAGTCCATAATCACCAGCAATAACAGTACCGATCGCTGTTTTAAGATCTATATTATTAAGCACATCACCTCTAGCGATAGGTAGTGCTAATGAGACAAGGTCCCTAACTATAGGCTCGTAGTATTTATTAAAGAAGCCTTTTTCAATAATATCCACTACGGTGCCAGCTATAAAACTACCCAAGAATAAATAGAGAAATAGATAAAGAATTGAAGCTGCAACGATAGAGCCGACTATTGGGTTGAGTAGTAATCTGCCTAGAAAATCTCTTTTGGAGAAGGATATTTTAGATACACAGCGTTCAGTTAATTCATTTACTTCTTGGCGACGTTGACGATATATTTCTTCGCGCAATTTAGGCTCAGCTTCAGCCATAGCTAAAGCCTCTGAGCGGGTCAAAGCCTCTCCCTCAAAGCGTTTTAGTTTCTCGCTTACTATCTCTGAAACCTTACCAGTTTTAAAGGATAATATATTATTTGTTTGCGGATAATAGGTGGATAATATAGCGTTTTTAATCTTATCCAAGTTGATGTGTTGGGTAGCGACGGTGCTAACAATATTTACGCCAAGTTCTTTACTAAGTAATTCGGTGTTGATCTCCAATTTACGACTATTAGCTTCGTCGATCTGATTGATAACAAGAATCATCGGCTTGCCCATATCAGCAAGCTGACGACTGAGAAATAAATCACGACCAAGGCTAAGAGCAGAAGCTACGTTAATAATGAGATCAGCACTCATAACGTATTGCTTGGTGGCGCGCTCCTCGTCATTAGTATCGGAGATACCATAGACCCCAGGAGTATCGGTGATTTCAAACTCAAGTTCAGGACTGTCTTTTATGCGGGCACGTGAGATTTCAATAGTGGTGCCAGGGTAATTACTAACATCCACATAGATCCCAGTAAGGTAATTAAAAATCACCGACTTGCCGACATTGGGATTCCCTACTAGGGCAACCCTAATTGCTTTTTTCGATGTTAATGTGCTTGCAGTATTCATTACCTATAGCTGTTTCTTGCAATCCTTTCTGTACTACCGTAGGCCCACCCGGGATACTGGCTATACACAAGACCTTATCCCCTTCGCAAAACCCCAACCTTATTAAGTCGGTCCTTATATCGTCGGGGATGCTGACTAGTACGCAGCTTTCTCCTGCTTTGAGCTTACTGAGAATCATTTGCAACTACATTGTAGCAGAGCAAAATCGACATATTGATGTCGATTTTGCGCTTTAAGCTGCAAGTAGCAGTTAGGATCTATACTCGTAGTTTACAGCGCAGAAATGACATCAGTATGTCATTTCTGCTAGGCGCGCCATGTGGCGGATTATTGCATAATGATAAATAGTTTCCTACAAGTGCCAAAATCCAACCACTCCCAAGTCGCCAAATGCTGCATTACTGATATGCCGGTCTGCCGGCGCATGTTTAATATAAACCTAGCACTTGGTTATACTGAGGATTTTTATGCCCTGCCTTCTTTGGCTGCTAAACATGATAAATCTATGGAAGAGATGTTTGATTTTGCTTTTGACTATGTAAATGCCCGCGAGTGTTTTCGTAAAGAGTGGGTAAAAATGCAAGACTCTAGTGAATGCCCTCTACCTAATGACTGTTTAATGGATAAATGTTTTAAAACTAAAGTAAATGAAAAAACTACTTAATAAAGAAGAAGC
>CAZQXM010000144.1:0-3554 GCA_964597205.1 uncultured Gammaproteobacteria bacterium | reverse complement strand
AAATTATTAATGCCAGCTATAACTTTAAGTGCTTGCTTAGTTTTAAGGGCATTTACTAGGGTCTTGATGTTTTTAGTCATAATCAAGAACAATTATAGTGGCTTTATTCTAATTAGTGAGAATGCTTGATTTGACGAGGAGTAAATTATAATTATATTATAATTTAACCGAAAACTACCATGTGAAAAGCTCTAGGTTGAGAGTTGAACCTACTACAGAAAACGGTTTCGAAGGTATAAAACGATTAACGATTGAATCTGTTAGCTCTGCTAATTTACCTTGATCATTAACTAGTGTTCTAGTCTTCGGAGTTAGTTCTCCGCTTGTTACTTTTTTGCTGGGGTTACCGCCCTTTCGTTGAGTTTAATTTTGGTTGCAGCATCTATAGCTTTATCAGTAGTAGCTTGCTCAGCTTTAGTAACCGCTTCAGTTGCAGCTTTAGCTGCTGTCATAGTAGTCTCATAAGTTTTTTGAGTTTCTTCATGAGTTTTAAGGGCTTGGTTATATACCGTAGTTGCTTCTTGAATAGCTTTATCTCTTTTGTTTCTGGCATCAGAATAAGCTTGCTGGGCATCGGTTAAAGCTTTAAGGGCTTTCTGTGATATTCCCAGTGCTGTTTCAGCCACAGCATGCTTACTAGTAGCCTCATCACGAGCTTTAATAGTTTGATCGTATGCTAGCTTTTTTTGATCGTCTTTTATTGTGCTGTTGTCTTTAATGGATTTGTAATATTCAAGAGCAATGTCAAGTTTCTGAGCCGCTTGAGTTGCTGCTGCTGCTGTTGTTATAGAAGTTTTCAACTCTTTATCATTTGTCTCTAGAGCATTAAGGACTGTCTGCGATACCTTTGGGTTAATCTCTATACTACTCTTAACGGTGGCAGCTTTTGCTACAGCATCACCAGCTCTTAGCCAAGCTACTTTTGCCGCGTCTGCCGCCTGCGCAGCTTTGTGATTATTTTCATTAGCGGCTGGCAAGGCTGCTACAGCTGCTTGATGAGTGTCTCTACGAAGTTTTACTACTGCCTGTATCTCTTTAGCATCTACTTTTTTGCCATCTTTGGTATAGCCAAAATATTTGCCATGAGCATAACCAAGATCTTTAATGAAAGCCAATTCAGTTTCAGTCAGACCATGTTTTAGATCTATATTTACTCTAGCTTCATAAGCTTTTTTAGCATCGACAGCTAGTTTATGTGCTGACTCTGCTTTGAATTTAGCTTCAGCAGCAAATTTAACTTCAGCTTCTTCTTTCGCTTTCTTTTGTGCTTTAAGATCAGGAGCTTTAACCGCTGGCTTAGCTGTTTCTGTTGGAGTAGCAGGATTAGTTGATGGTGTTTTTATAAAAATGTCGGTACCCGTACTTGATGAAACTTTTGAAGTCTCTAAACTAAGATAGGCACGATTTAATGGAGCTATAACAAGAGTTTTGTTATGGCTGAATCTTCCTATTTCTTTACCGTCTTGCGCTGAGATGATGACATCTTCATTAGAACCTTTAGTTTGCTTAGCAAATGAAATTTTATAACCATTGAAATCAGCTAGTTTTTTATAAGCGTCACTTAGTACTAGGTTTCCATCTTTATCAACGCTAACACCATTTTTCACAATTCTTTTGTGTTCAGCTAGCATTAATGATTCTGCTTTAGCCTGAGCTTTAGCTTCAGCTGCGTCTTCCTTATCTCTAGCAGCTTTCGCAGTATCATCTATTTTTGCTTTAGCTGCTGTTTTGTCGGCTTCAATTTTCGCAGCATTATTCGCACTTATATCAAACTCAGCTGTGTGTACTTTGCCAGTACTTCCTAATTCAGCTAATTTTGCATTAAGTTCTTTCTGACCAACAATAACAGGAGATTTTTTACCTGTTGGATCGATTTTCGTCCAACGACCAATAGTATCTTTTTGATAACCAGCTCTCTTAAGAGCTAAGACTTCAGGGTTGTTTGTGAAAATATCATTTTTAGGAACTGGCGCTGCTGCTTTTGCAGTAGCTTGAATATATTTTTGATCCTCAGCTTTAACTTTAAGCGCTGCATCAGTAGAGGCTAAAGTGAAGCTTTTGAGTTCACGACCATCTTTAGCCATGACTTTAATAACAGTGCTGCAATCAGGGCGATATTCTTGTGAAATCGAATAATCACCTTTGTCAGCGTATGCTTTGAATTTAGCACTTAGTACTAATTCGCCTTGATTATTAACTTTGACACCGTTGATAGCCTCACGTCTATTTGACATATCATTCTCAAATGAGTTTGCGTTTTTGTTTGTTAATAATGCTGCTTGTCCTGATCCCATGATGTTTTTCCTTTTTGAGCTTCTCTCTTGTTAGTAAAAAGATCATAGGGCTAGGTTTTTTATGGGTAATAACCCTTAAGAGTCCAAGTTAGTGGTTCTCAGCTATGGAAATCCTCTATTACAGCCTCTTCCCTGCTGCGATATAATCATGCCCATGCCTAATAAAATCGCTAATAAAGTCGTTCTTGCATATAGTGGTGGTCTTGATACTTCCGTTGCTATTCGCTGGCTCTTGGAGCATAAATGCAATGAGGTAGTTTGCGTGGCGATTGACCTTGGGCAAGGTATGGGACGTGGCGGGGCGCAAGAGTCACTACTACCGATACGCGATAAGGCGCTCTCTATTGGTGCTAGCGCAAGTGAAGTTATAGATGCCCGCGAAGAATTCATTAATAACTATTGTTTTAAAGGTCTTAAAGCTAATGCTCAGTATGAGTCTGGATATCCTTTGGCGACCGCCATTGCGCGTCCGCTGATCGCTAAACTGCTTGTCGATACCGCCCGCAAACATAAAGCCGATGCTATTGGTCACGGTTGCACTGGCAAGGGTAACGATCAAGTACGTTTTGATGTATCTATTATGGCTCTTGCGCCGGAAATGCAAATATTAGCGCCAGCGCGTGAATGGGGAATGACCCGCGAAGAGTGTATGGATTACGCCCGCGAGCATGGAATCCCTGTGCCAGTTAAAAAAGACAAACCATTTTCTATTGATCTTAATCTTTGGGGTAGATCTACAGAGTGCGGAGTGCTAGAAGACAGCTCCAAAGAAGCTCCAGAAGAGGCTTACGGCATTACTACATCCCCTGAGCTTGCTCCGCAGCAGCCTGAGCATTTGCGTATTAGTTTTGAGCGCGGAGTGCCTGTTGCTATCAATGGTAAGAAACTTAATCCAGTAGAACTAGTGAACACAGTCAATGAGATCGGCGGCAAACATGGCATCGGCCGAATTGATCAAATTGAAAACAGAGTTATCGGTATCAAATCGCGTGAGATTTACGAATCACCAGCGGGCGTAATCTTGAATATGGCGCACGAGGATCTAGAGTACCTGACCATGATTAAAGAAATGAAGCATTTCAAAAAAATGATAGATCTTAAATATTCTGAGATGATTTATAGTGGTCGTTGGTTTAATCCATTGCGCGAATCTTTGGATGCGTTTATCGAGAAGACTCAAGAGCGCGTCACTGGTACTATCGGGCTGAAACTTTATAAAGGCAAAGCCACAGTAGTTACCCGCGAGTCTCCGTTCTCACT
>CAZQXM010000143.1:0-3558 GCA_964597205.1 uncultured Gammaproteobacteria bacterium | reverse complement strand
AGATGATAGAGCAGAACAAATACATGGCCTACGCTCAAGCTAAAGCAGAGCAAGAACGCCGTGAAGCTGAGGAGAAAGCTCGCCAAACGATAATAGCCGCAACCCAGCAAGAAGAGCAGGATTCTAAAGAAGAAGAACAGGCAGAAGCTCTCATTACAGCATTAGAGGAGCAACGCCGTGACTATATCCAAGAGATAGTAGTTACAGCAACTGACTACCTTAACCAATTACGAGCTGAGATCACCAAAGCTTATGACCGTGTAATAGATGCTATTTCTCTAGAGCATATACAAAACTATATAGAACAAAGTATCAAGACTATTCGTAAGTTCGCTTATGAGATACCACTTGATAATCTCAACGAGCATATTCTCGAGCCGCTACGTGAGATGCCGATCAAAGTAAAAAAATTCATCGATATCAAAATCAAAAGTGCGCTTGAGCAAGACATCAAAACTACTTTCTCAGCAGATGAGATTAAAGCTATACTCACCCGCTCAATGCAGACTAAAGCTAATGCTGCTAAATTAAGTCGTACTATAAGTACTATGGACGAGAATTTAAGAGCTTACAGTGCTAAGCAAGCTCAACAACAAGTAGCTCAGCGTGCTCATAAAGACATGAAATTAGCCTTGCACAACGTTTAAGCGTATTTTTTATAAGTATATTTAGCGTGCACCCAAGCTAATTGCAAGCCCATTAGTCCATGCAAGAATCCTAAACGAAAAATATAACGCCAGATAAAGGTGTAAATGAATTTTATCAAAGCATAAAATATAGATTTCGATCTATGAGCCAGATCAGCATAACGCATAAAAGCTTGCTCAAGTTCTTGAACATTAGCATAAGCATAATGCTCTAAGGGTTCTTTAAAATCTGAGATCCTAGCTTCAACATTCAGGGTTAAACTCTCATGAACAGCACGCGGCGCAAAACTAGCTAACTGACGGCGAAATAATCTAAGTTGATAATCAGGATAGTAGCCGCCATAACAAATCCATTTAGTAGCTATATATAGTTTGCGAGCGATTCGATAAGCATCAGCTTTGGGTAAGGTCAGCGCTTCTTTAATCTCAGCTATTAAAGCATCAGTTAAAACCTCATCTGCATCTATACTTAAACACCAATCTTGAGTGCAGAGAGATAGAGCGACATTCTTCTGCGCTGAATATCCTAACCAGTCTTGATGAACGAGTTTATCCGCGTAAGGCTTAGCGATCTCAAGCGTGCGATCAGTGCTACCAGAATCCACTATTACTAGTTCATCAGCGAGTTTACGCGCTTGCACTAAAGTGCGCTCAATAATGCGCTCTTCATTTTTGCAGATAATAAAAACTGACAAGCCCACGATAAGTTACAATATCATAGACCGCAGATCAATTATATGGAGAGGTGTCCGAGCGGTCGATGGTGCAACCTTGGAAAGGTTGTGTAGCGCAAGTTACCGAGGGTTCGAATCCCTCCCTCTCTGCCATTACAAATATAGAAGGGGGCTTAAGCCCCCTTCTATATTTGAATAACCGGGGTCGAAGTCTCAATGCGAAATCTGTGATTTCATACCGAGGGTTAGCATAATTGAGCCAGTGGCTCAATTATGCGCTTACAACTACACGCAATATTGCTACTTCAAGTCTAAACGAGACATCACTAACTCGTAAGCTTACTTAACAAACATCAACTAGGGTATAAATTGTACCCCCCCTTTTAAATTATCCTGATACTAGGTAATTTTACGCGTAAATATTCCTAGATATAGGGAATATTACGCTCCTCATGTACAGAAAATACTGATTTTTATACATGAGCTAATTCCAGTTAGTTCCATTCTGGAACATACTGCTATACGCCGTTACTCCTTCAATAAAGTAAACAACTTCTTATTAACATATAAGGTCTCTCTACCAAATTTAAAGCCTTCAAATAAGCCAACCGACTCTAATTCAGACAAATACTTACTAGCAGTTTCTTTTTTGACGAGACCAGCATCTTCGAAAAATCTAATCTTAGAGTAGGGCTGAGAATACAGAATTTCTATGAATTCTTTAGAGTAAATTCTTGGGAAGTTTAGCTTAATATACTCAGTATCTTCTTCAATGAAATCCACGATCTTATCAATTTTATTCTGAGTATAAAGCGACATTTGCTCAATCCCCTTAATCATAAATAAAATCCAACCAGCCCAATCCTCTAACTCAGTCACCGCCCTGTGCTTCTTATAATAGTCATTTTTATTATCAATAATATATTTACTCAGGAATAAAATTGGTAGATCCAAGAGGTTATGCTCTACTAAAAACAAGATGTTAATAATCCTTCCAGTACGACCGTTACCATCATAGAACGGATGTATAGCCTCAAACTGATAATGCTGCACAGCAAGCTTAATCAGCGGGTCAAGACCATCATCCATATCATTAATAAATTTTTCCAGGTTATCAAGTTTATCTCTAATTATTGATTCGCCTTCAGGCTGAGTATAGATGCTCTCACCTTGCGAGTTAGCAATTCTAGTACCAGAGGTCTTCCTGATATTGAAATTAATTTTTTTGATTATTTGAACTATCTCTACAAATAAATTAGTCGACAAAAAAGGTCTCTGCAATAATTGTTGATAGCCATGCCAAAGTGCTTCTTGATAATGCAGAACCTCTTTAGTGTTTTGGTTAAGTGCTAATTCGTTCTTTGAGATTAAAGCTTTAAATAAATCATCATTCGTAGTTAAAATATTTTCGATCTCAGAACTTGACTTAGCCTCCTGTAAGACAATTGAATTAAGTAATATATTGGGATTCGGGATCCTCTTAATCGAGCCATTGAGTTTAGCTAAAGCGCGGCTAGCTATAATCGTCGCCCTAAGGACTTCTTTAGTCTCCAACTCTTTAGCTGGAGGCAAAAGTGGTAACTCATTATAAGGTATTTGCGGATCAAAGCTCATATACCTATATGAGTATTACAGCATATACCTCGAAATTTGATCGAAAAATCGATGCGTTATTAAGATACCTCGATTCAATCGAGGTATTAAGCCAATACCTCGAAATTTGATCAAAAAATCGAGTCGTAATAACAATCTCCCCCATTTAACCTAGGCTTAATCTATCTAGGGTAGAAACAGAACAAGGGGCAAAATGCGCAAAATTATAGCTATCGCATTATTAATATCCAGCACTTGGTTAACAGCCAAAGCTGAGGATAATGCCGCCCTAGCGCTGAACTATCAAAACCCTATTAAAGAAGTTACCAAATATGAAGCAAATGCAGAAACCCTTGAGCAAAAACTCGTGAGTAGAACTACCTATCAAAAATCTTTAGACTTAAGTAAAACTCAATCACTAAAACATTGTCAAGAAATGTACACTGGTGAAGCTTTCATCACTTGCCAAAACAAAGTTGAGTACGCATACATCGTATTAGAGAATCTACCTAACGTAATGGATAGAATGGATTACCAAGGCGCGACATCTCCTGAGCTTAAAGCTAAAACAGATAAAGAAACTAGGAGAATAGCTTTCACACTAGTTAAATCGGCGTTTAATTCGACGCCGAATAATGATTAGT
>CAZQXM010000142.1:0-3600 GCA_964597205.1 uncultured Gammaproteobacteria bacterium | reverse complement strand
GGACTTAAAGCTGAGCTGCTGACTCTACATTCATCTAATTGACCTGACCAGTTGACTCCGCCAGTTCTTTCACCGATATTAAATAAATATCCTCTAGGCATGGTTCCACCCCAAGTTCCAGTA
Source organism: uncultured Gammaproteobacteria bacterium (assembly GCA_964597205.1). Taxonomy (GTDB): domain Bacteria; phylum Cyanobacteriota; class Vampirovibrionia; order LMEP-6097; family LMEP-6097; genus CAYUFH01. The sequence goes on along the minus strand of CAZQXM010000142.1, from coordinate 3,477 downwards.
CCGGCAGCAGTGCTAGCAATACCATCTACATATAGTTTGATACCAGCGTTAGTTTTAGAACCATCATAAGTGGCTACTAGATGGTGCCACTTATTATCATTGATAACGGCTGTAGATTCTTTCCATATTGAAGGACCAACACCAAGATCAGGAACCATTGATAATCTCAGCTTACCGTCATAGTTGAAGAAATTTATGCCGGTATATGGGCTTGAATTAGTACCTTTAGCCATCATGGTTCTAGCTCCTATAGCTGTGGTTTTAGCCCAGCAAGAATAAGTAAAAGTATTAGTTTCTGAATAATATAAATTATCGCCAACTCTAATTACATCATCAGCTCCATCGAAATTTAGCCCCTGACCAATTTTTGAGCTAATCGAGTTGGCTGCACCCATACTGGCATGAGTAGTGCCATTAATACTTTTTGCGGAGTCTTTGATTTGTGGAGCAGTTTTACTAGGATCTTCTTGCATGTGCCAGACTGCGCTGTAAGCAGACCAGGTATTGTTAGCTCCCAAGCTACTATCAGCTGCTACTGCTGTTGCTGCAGGGTTGCCATAGTAAATATAGAAAACATTTTCTGTAGCTGATAAAGTCGGAGCCTTAAAATATAGTTCACCAGTCTTGGCGGCAGGATTGATGCTAACTAATTGGACTGGCACTTCGGTCTTAGTATCTGAGCTTGTGACTCTTATATCACTACCATCAGCTTTGCTATTACTAAAGAAACTTGCTGGCAAAGTAGATAAATCTACTAAGACAGGAAATCCTGTTAAGTTTCCTTTTACTTGTGCAGCTTGCACTGTAAGTTTTACTCTGTATTTCCAGGAAGAGTTTAGCCATGGTTTAGTGATAATTGGTGCGGGTGCATTGACTTGTTCACCGATGACTATTGTTTTACTTACAGAGTTGACGCCAGCAGCACTAGTGCTTTTCATTTTCACCGGATAGCTGCCTGGACCAGGGAAGACGTAAGCTGAATCTGCAGTAGTTGAATCTGTTATGCCATCAGCATTGAAATCCCACTCCACAAACGCTCCTACTGGTAGATTTGGTCCAGGATGGAAAACTGCTGAGTGTATGGTTATAAAATCACCCTCGGCAAAGGCATTATTGTTTTGAAGCCCAAATATCGTTATTACAATAAGGCAAATCTGCAATAATAGTCTTTTGTTTAGTCTCATTTGGTACTTCCTTCTTAATCGTGAGGGTCTATCATAACCCAAATCTTTATAATTTTTCAATAGTTTTGTTATATTTTCTTGACAATTGACTTAATTTTTCTTTAAGATTCTCATTCGAGGTTGTTTTTGCAAAGTTGTAAGCGAACTAATTATATATTTCGTAGATTTGCTGTCCGCATTGCAATGTTGTTTGTACTTTTATTTCAACAATTACATCTAGATTTCTTGATGCTTGAAGCCAAGGCTACAACGGGGTTTGAAAGTATAGAGACTTTAGCTGTTTCTGTCAGTAATAAATCAGACAATTTGTTGGCCGGCAGCTCCAATGTAACTTTCACTATAGATTCTTCAAAAGTGACTAATGAGGCTATTACAGTCTTTATTTTCTATGGTGATGATTTTTATCGCTCACACGCCTCTTACTCCAGTAAGTCTAGTATCCCTCAAAGTTTAAGTCATAACTATTCTAAGCCTGGTACTTACAGACCACTTTTGATTGCTTATTCGCCTGATCTTAAGCAGAGAGTATTTCGTTTCTTGGATGAAATTAAGGTTGAACAAAAAGATATTAGTGACTTTAGCGAAGCTCCACTTGATTTACAGCTCTCAATGAACGCATTTAAGAATAATTACAGTGCTGGCTCTGCTACTGCTACTTATTCCATAACTAGTGCTCAGTCCACTAGTCATCCATATACAGTCTTTTTATTTTGGGGTGATGACTACTATAGAACTTATAGTAATTTCACTGCTAGGTTAAATGAGTTCCCACCGCTTTCGCATCAGTATACTAGTCCAGGCACCTATACTCCACTACTGGTCGCTTATTCTAAGGATCTTAAATCTAAAATATTTCGCTATGGAGAACCCATAGTAGTTAAAAAAATATCCAGTCAAGGACTTTATGCAAGTCTATCAATAGTCAAACGTAGTGACATGCCTGCTAGTAATGAAGTGCAGGTTCTTTTTAGCGGTGAAGGTAGTTTTGACCCAGTTACTGGCTATGGCGATGATTTAATTTACGTTTGGGATTTCGGTGACGGTTCTACCCATACTAGTCTTCCTGGTGCTTCTACTATTAGTCATAGTTATACTCAGCCTGGTGATTATTCTGTTGTTTTCTATGTTAAGAACGCCAGTGGAGCTAAGAGTGCTAATCAGATATTGAATGTCAATGTGCCGCAGAGTTCTGTTTGTGCTAATAAAACCTGGACTAATTTGGGATATTGCAGGGCTGATTGCGGTAGTACTGAAGCTGGATCGCAAGTACAAATCAATAGCTGTGCTACTCAGCGCTCAGTGCCTTGCTTAGCTAAGACCTGTAATACCGCAGACTTCATCGTTAAAAGTGAATATCTGGAAGCACCTGGATATTTGACGGTTGAGGCTAATACTAGTGCCTACACTAGTGAGACTGGGCTCAGTTATAAATTTAAACTAAGTTCTCCCGATCTATCTTTGGAGCAGCTTTATAAATCAAGTTCTTTCTTTGTGCCTAAGCCTGGGAATTACACTTTAAGTTTAGATATATTACAAGATTCATATAAAGTTGCTCAAGTAACCAAAACTATTAATATTAAGGAGCGTAATAAGGCTCCATTAGCTTTTGGGTTTTTTGATTCAACTCAAGGAGAAGCTCCTCATCTAGTTAACTTTGATGCCACTGCTTCTCATGATCCTGAGTCTAGTGCACTTAGTTATAAGTGGAATTTTGGTGATGGTTCAAGTTCAACCGATGCTCTTAGCTCGCATAGTTATGATAGTCCTGGTATTTACAAGCCGTTTTTAGAAGTTCAAGATGATCGAGGTCAGTCTTCAGTTCAGAGCCTTGGTTTTATTACTGTTGATCCACTTAATTTGCCGCCAGTAGCGGCCTTTGATAAGGCTGTATTGGATTGTAAATTAGTCTCTGCTGATTCTATTCAATTAGAGCGCCAGTTATCCGGTGATTTCGCTTGTAATGCTATCCTTGACGGGTTTTTAACTAGTGACCCTAACTTCAACATTAGCTCTTATTCGTGGCAGATCACTAGTCCTGTTAGTACTATTACTAGTTTGGAGCCTAAGTTAAATTATAAGTTTCAATATTTTGGTGATTATAATATCGAACTTAAAGTTACTGACAAGAAAGGTTTAGTAAGTCTCGCTAGTTCTACTCTGCAAATCAAAGAACCTTTGCCTGTGGTAATAGCAACTATTAAATCTAGAACTGATGATCTTGATCAAGGAACTAGTTTGGTTAGTTATTCTGCTAAGGGATCTTTTGCTTATAATAATGCTAATCCTATTAGCA
>CAZQXM010000141.1:0-3706 GCA_964597205.1 uncultured Gammaproteobacteria bacterium | reverse complement strand
ATTACGCGCCGCTTCTTCTTGCTTGCGAGTGGCAGCGGTGGCTTGTTTTTCTTCAATCTTACGTTCTTCGCGATTCTTAGCGAGTTCTTGATCATATTTATTCAGATCACCGATTAAGCCTTCTACACTAGTAGCCTTGAAAAATTTTCCAAATATCTCCGGATCAAGCTTAAATAATGTATTTGCAACAAAACGACGTTGCTCATCAGTTTTGAAGACCACACCATACAATTTTTCGTTAAGCTCTTGCATTTGCTCCGGCTCTAACTTAAGCTTGCCAGTACCATCATCCGTCGCATTCTGCAAAACAAAATCCAAAGCTGTTTTAACTTTTTCATTTCCATTCTTCTTTAAAACTTCAACAATTTCGGAGACTGATTTATCTTTCATGGAGTCAATCTCATTAACAGTTTTCATAGCTTCATTATTTTTTCTCTTTTCTTCTTCAAGTTGAGCCCTCTTTGCTGGCGAAGTTTCAGACTTCAGATTGGCATCTATTTGAGCTAAAGCTTCAGTCAATTTCTTAGACATAAACTCTTTAAACTGCTGAACGAAATCAGACGCACCTTTAGCGATTTTATCGACAGCTTTAACGATAGCTTCTTGCTCCGCGGGACCAACCATAGCGTTACTCTTCAAGAACTTAGCGTCTTCTACCGCTTTAATATAATCTTGAAAAGTTAGTTTTTGACGCTCTTCTGGCGAGTTGAAGCGATCCATGAAGTTATTAAAAGAGGCTCTTTTGCCGGTGAGCTCTTTATTCGAAGCTTCCTCAGATTCTTTTTTCTTAAGCACAAGCAACTTATTTTCTTCAACTAATTTTTCTTCAGCACTAAGATCTCGATCTTCCGATTCAACAGCACTAAGCATTTGCGATAAATCATCTGAGAATTCAAGACCAGGAAGTTTTGGAGAATCCACGACAACACTTGAGGACCTAAGATTTAAAGAATTTACTTGAGTTAAATTAGGGTTATTTAATTTTAAATGTTCATCTACCTTAGTCGGACTACTTACTACAACCTTGGTAGCAGAAGCGCTTGATGAAGCAATGCTAGCTGAAATAATATCAGCGCCAGAAGGCACAGCTATCTTATTTGTAATTTCTACCATCGTCCCCGATTGAATCTATCTACAAAAGAAATTTATCAAGATAAGAATAAGAAATTGTTAAGCCAAATAGGGGTTTACAGCTATTATATGACAAATATTAATGCTGATTAATCTATCAGCTAGGGTTATCACTAAAACATCAAAAACTTACTTCTTTGGAGCAATAATAAATAAACTTCTTATAAATTCTGCGTTAGCAGGGTACTTCTCAACAAGAGTTTCAACTGATACATCTTGACCATGCTTCTCTAACAAAGTAGCCTTAGCCTTATCTCGATTTGCTTGTTTTTTTGCCGCAACTGATTTTCCAGCGTCATCAGTGGCCTTAGCTTGTTGCTCGAGCTGCGCTACCCTTGCATTACTTGCAGCAAGCGCATTATCAAAACCTTTAGAAACCTCTTTTCCATTCTCTTTGACACTCTTCACCAAAGCATTTGGAGCATTAGTCTCTCCAGCTGTAGCCGTAGCCGCTAAAGCCAACGTACCAGCAATAGCCGACATTGCCGCTCTCCCAGGCTTTTTCATAAAATCTTTTGCTCTATGAAGCAAATCATGAACAGGACGGCCAGCCGGAGCAGCAGTTCCTGGAGTTCTAAAAGATATAACACCAGAGTCCATATACACTATATTTTAACAATCCCAAGCCCTAAAATCAAGTGCAGTCCAAACTAGGCTGCTTAAAAAGGTCAGAGGGCTATATTGCACTGTTATTTTAAACCTGCTATACTTTTACTATTATAGATATGCATTGACATTATTTATAATTGGCTCTGGGGGTCTAGCAGCTGAACTCAACGACGACCAATGCTACATCAGAATTGGCTAGAGATAGTCGGGCTCCGGTACCTGTTAGATTAAGGCCGGTCTCAAGCTCGCAGGAACCCGATCCTAAGATATATGAAACACCAGCAACAGCAGGACCAAGCACAGTAAGGTTATTTGGTGAATTGATTGCACATCCGATGGGGATGGAACATTTCAAGAGGATGCACCCCATTGCAGAACAAATACAAAAAGTCGTCCTTGGAGCAGCAGATTTTTTTGATATTCCTGGGCTTGGAAGGAGACGAGTAACCAAAGTATTAGTTCTTCAACAACCTGACTTATTTCAAAGGATAAACTGCTTAGACTTTGGCAAAGCAACAGAAGCTTTGCACATGGCGCTTAAATTAATAAAACCACTAGACGGCAAACAGTTTGCTCATACCGTTATCGTCACAGCTCCAGAGGCTATAGAAAATGAAATAGTAGGAAATAAAGTTATAGGCTTTGATCATGAAGCAATGAGAAGAGTAGCTAATGGTTGGATGATAGAGCAACTCGGTGATACTCAAGATCTAGCGGAAATGCGACGAAGAGCTATTAGTACTATTGGTCAAGAAGCTCTTGACTCTAATGACGCTATTGAACCATATTTAGAGCAAGCTGCAAAACTCAAAGGTAGACCCTTACATGAACTTCTAGACAGAATGTATGCGATTGCAGATCTTAGTTTGAATTATATGAGAAGAGCTGGTGCAGTACACTCAATTGCAAGCACTTATAACTATTTAGCCAAAGTATGTGGAGAACTAGATCCTAGACTTTTCTTTTATAAAATAGTCTCACCAGATTCGTTCATACTAGCAACACTAAGAGCTAATAATGGTGAGTTTACTGGAGCAAGTAAAACACCTTTAGATATTGCAAAAGAAATTGATGGTAAGAGAAGAATACTATTAAAATCAGTACTTCCCTCTATGGCCAAAGATATTGCATTACAAGTAGCAAAGCTACCAAATCAAGATAAAGCTCATCTCTTGGTAATCTTTGGACCTAATGGACTGTCAAGCGCACTATCTAATCAACTCTGCAGTGGAGAAGCGGTGAAAGAAGGTGGAGCAGCTTTACAACCAGTTATAGACCTTGATTTACTGTAGGCACTTGACTTCTTTTTATTTTTTATTAATAATTAGCATATTAAGATGTTGATTAAGGAATTATAAATGCTGCTTTTGAAGCAGACCTTGCCAATTGCCAGTCCGGCCACACAGAGTAGTCGGACACTAGGGTCGCTTACCGTTAGCTCCAATACGGCTTCAATAAATACAGCAGCCTCAACAAAAACATTCAGCAAAACAATTCCTGTCACTCATTATCCAAGGTCATTACCAGTAGTCAGTTTTGCGTCTAATTATAATACTCACAATACAAAAACTATTAGTGCTCAATCACCCACAAGCATTGTAGAACCATTAGTTGCAACAAAAACTCGAAGCAGTAACGCACTAGCACTACCAGCTTCTACAGTAAATCACCAAGCCGAAGCCAATCAAGCTTCAAGTCAAGCAAATATACTAACTAGAGCTATAAATAAGGTGACCGAAACTATCAGCCAAATCTTTAGTTCGTTTTTAGCAAGCTTAGGCAGTCTACCTAGTCAAATAGGAGAGCTCGCAGCCAGAACAACACATGATGCAATCAATCATATTCAAGAGCAAGCTGCATAAAGTCTAAGTAAATATTAACGAGTAAAACCAAGAATACACTAGCCTAAGCCCCTAAACCCCGGCTAGAATAACAATTGCAGCAGCGGTAAATCCCTGTGAACGGG
>CAZQXM010000140.1:0-3719 GCA_964597205.1 uncultured Gammaproteobacteria bacterium | reverse complement strand
GCTGCGCTAAAGGCAAGGCAAAAAATTCCTGCATCTAAATTCACGGAATCAGTACGCTCGGCAGCTAGTAGGGAAACACTTATGGCTTTGTCATTATATTCAGGTTTAGGCAATCTTTACGCTCAGCATCTTGCCCCAACGCTTAAGGAGCATACGGAAAGAGAAGGAGATCTTGCTGCTAGTTTCGGGCAGCTCTTTTTCAATGGTCCAATAGTATCTGCTGAACTTAAGCCTGAAGGAGTGCCATCAGTTTTCCAATCCTCTATGTTGAATCGTTCGGGGTTTATTAAAAAACTCTCTCTACTTATTTCTAGCTCCGCAATACTTGCACCTATGCTAAGTATGTTTCAAGAAGAATCTATTCGTCATGAAGTTGCAGAGCATTTAAGAGAGAGGAAAATTAATCTAAATCTTGCAGAGCAAACCTGCTTGGAAGACATATTTGCGATTCGTTCTTTTCGGAGGCTTAATTTACCCATTGCGGCGTTGTTTAGTGCTCCTGCTATAGCAGCATTGAGCAGCGTTGCATACCAGAAAACGATTAAAGATCTAAGATCAATGGTTGAAGGAATGAATAATTTAATTAAACAAGGAGAGTTAGATTGGACTAATAAAACTTCAACTACGGTGCCAGCTGGAGTCTTGGTACATCCCAGTATTGTTTTCGTGAAAGATCAAGTAAAGAGAAATTTTCATGTAACTTTAGCTGATCGTCCAGGTCAGAGTTCCAACTTGGTCTATAACGGTAACGCTAAATTTTTCTCAGCCAATGAACTGCCGGGCATAGTAGAGCCCGGACTCTATGCCGTCTATGATAAAGATTCTAAGGAGCCAGATCCTCAGTATAGAGATATGGATCAGACCGGGCAGCAAGTGTTTAGAGCACTAAAGATTAAACCTGGACAGAATATTTGTATAAGCCGTTATTAACTATGCGTAATATGCTTATAACGCTCCATGGCGAAATAAGTCTGCCCCGCTTGAATAATACTGCTCACCACCATATATAGTAAGGCTCCAGCAGGTAGCGGGATGAAGAACATCATTCCCGTCATCATAATTGGCATCATGGTTGCCATTGAGCGTTGCATAGCAGCTTGCGCATCTTCAACTTCACCTGGTTTAGGAGCTGGAAGAGATGGCATGCTGATCTTCGATGAGAACCAAATACTAAGCCCAAATAAACAAGCAAGTATAAAAATATCGAGATTGAATTTACCAGTGGCTTTATCAATAACACCAGAATCACTAAAGTCATGGATAAAAAAGAAACTATCATTAGTAACTGTGGCTGGTAGTAGTGCTTCTATGCGTGCAGTACCAGCTTTAAGAGCAGTGACTAGAACATTACCATTAGCTTCTGCTTGGATAGTAGCTACGTTAGTACTCTTAGATCCTTGAAAAGCCCATTTAATAGCATCAGGCGCTAGTTCAGCATCACCAGTGATTCTACTGGTACTTAGTTTGTAGCTCTCACCTTCTACTAAAGTGATGCCTTTAGTGTTGATCGCTATGCGTGCACGGCGACCTTCGGCATCTACGTAGATCTCACCCTTGGTTGCAGGCTTAACTTCCTTGCGAGTAGCTTCAGCAGTGGGTACTACTTTTAGATCTACATATATAGGCTTAGCTTGAAATGGTGGTCCAGAGAAAGTCCAGAATAAGCCGAGTAATATAGGCATTTGTATAAGTAGAGGAAGGCAACCACCAAGTGGATTCACGTCATGCTCTTTATAGAAGCCCATCATTTTTTGTTGGAATTCTAGTCGTACCTTATTAAGGTTCTCAGGGTGATCTTTGTGTTTGGTTTCTCTAGCGCGAAAATCTTCTTGTAAAGCCTTGAGTTTAGGCTGCACTTTCTGCATCTTCTTGGTGCTTTTAATTTGCTTAAAAGTTAGTGGCGTTAATATCAGCTTGATGATGCCGGTAAGCAAGACAATAGACCAGCCGAAGCTCTCAAGTCCTATGCTTTTACCCGTTACATGTATAAAATTGAGTAAGGGAAGAAAAACCGAATACGTTATTGCAGAGATATCCATAAAATTTTGTTCTCATTCATTATAATGCTTGCGGCACTTTAATATTGTGCACTCGTGGTTGAATTCGCAGGTCCGACACGTTAGTGTCGATTTTGCTATGACATGGCTAGGGAACAGGATCAAAACCATAGGTGCAAAGTGGATGACAACGAAGCAGTCGCTTTATTAATAAAATATTGCCGCGAATTATTCCGTAGCGTGTGATTGCTTCTTCCCCGTATTCTGAGCAAGTAGGGGTAAAACGACATACGGGTTGGCGAAAAGCTGCGGTGCTGCGGTAGAGGCGAATTAACGCTAATATAGATTTTTGGATGGCTGCTACGAAGAATTTCATATTAGAGATTGGGGTGGAAGAATTACCAGCCAAGCTGCTTGCGCCTATTTCTAATCATATCAAAGAAGCTCTCAGTACTTTAATTGCTAATGCGGGGCTGAGCTTTAAAGATATAGAGACTGCCTACACTCCGCGCAGATTATTTTTCGAGATCACTGGCCTAGCTGCTGCTTCTAGTGATACTGAACTTGAGATTAAAGGTCCGCCAGCTAATATCGCTCTTAAAGATGGCAAACCGACTCAAGCGGCACTTGGTTTTGCTACTAAGAATAATGCTGACGCTTCGACACTTTATGAACGTGATGGCTATGTTTATGCCAAAATTCTTCAGCGCGGCGTAAGTACAGCAGAATTACTTACAGCGAATATTGCGCGCATAATTGCTGAAGTGCCTGGTGAGCGTTTTATGCGCACAGCTGATGGCACGCTTAAATTCTCAAGACCAGTTTTGTGGATAGTGGCTTTATTGGGTTCTGATTTATTGAAGTTCTCGCTTGAGGGTTTAGAATCGGGTGATATTAGTTACGGGCATAGATTCCTGGCGCCTGAAGCTTTCAAGGTTAAAAATTCTAAACAATATAGAGAAGAGTTAGCTAAGCGTAGCGTAATACTAGAAGCTAGTGAGCGTAAGGATTTGGTGCGCACGAAGTGTGCTGCAATAGCTAAATCACTTAATGCTGAAATCCCTATAGAAGAAGAATTATTAGATGAGATAGTAAATCTAGTCGAGATGCCTGAGCCTATTCTCTGTGATTTCGATAAGAAATTTCTTGAGATACCAGCACAAGTATTAATTACGGTGATGGCTAAACATCAAAGGTATTTTCCTTTGCTTAAGAATGGAGAGCTGATGCCGTATTTTGTAGCGGTGTCCAATAACCCTTTGACGCAAGCGCGTGCCAATATTAAATCAGGCAACGAAAAAGTTATCACTCCAAGATTTAAAGACGCGGAGTTCTTCGTTAAGGAAGATGCCAAAACTACTCTATCTCAGCGTTCTACTAAACTAGAGAAAATTAATTTCCAAGCTGGTAATATGCTGCAAAAATCTCAGCGTATGGTGAAAATCACTCAGTATATTATTAACGAGCTTAAAGATGTTTATGCTAATAACCCTACTATTAGTGCTGGCGAGAATTTGCAAGACTCTAAGCAAGTTGCTGCCATACTAGAAGCAGCTCTATTAGCTAAGTCTGACCTGACTAGCCATCTAGTCTTTGAGTTTACTGAACTGCAAGGTGAGATTGGTGGCGTTTATGCGCGCAAGCAAGGACTGGGTGAAACAGTAGCGACCGCAATAGGTGAACACTATAAACCACGCTTCGCTGGTGACGAATTACCCTCTT
>CAZQXM010000139.1:0-3759 GCA_964597205.1 uncultured Gammaproteobacteria bacterium | reverse complement strand
CGCATATTAAGCACACCAGTATCTAATATAAGGTACTGTCCTTTGATGCCTAATAAGGTACCTTCCACTAGGGGTTCTTTATCTAAGTTATGTGATTTGATTTTCTCAGGGTACTCAAGTACTGGATATTTTATATCTACTATAGGATGATCAGTTAAATCTAAAGCTTTGAGATAGCCATATTCTGTATCAACAGCCAATTCTTCAATCACTGTAGCTATAAGCTTTTTAGCTTCATTGCGAAGTGCTAGTAAATCATTATCGTCGCATTGATTGCGTAGCATTTTACGCCAGTCGGTTTTATCGGGTAGATTCTTAGCAAGTCTGACTTCTATCATGCCAGCATGCTTGCGTCTCGGTACTGTGATGAGCCTTGCTGCTTGGCTGGCTCCTTGGTCTATCCAGCGTGAACGTTCTTGATGAGCTCTAGTGATGCCGATCTTAACACTGCTAGTAAGTGAGAGATAAATACTATGCTCGATATTGCAATGCTCAGTAGCGAACTCGTTGTCGCGGCAAGTACCTGCATCATAGTGACAGAGCTCTGGTTTAACTATGCAAAGATCACACTCAGCAAGAGTCTGCAAGCAAGGGAAGCAATAACCGTTATTAAAAGTTTTTTTGATTTTACGGTTGCAGGCTATGCAATTTATTTCACCAAGAAATTTAAGGCTAAATTTTTGACCTAATAGTGAGTTAAGACTAATAGACTCTTCTTTGTTGATTTTTAAACAGTACTCAACTTTGCTCCCTGCTTCGAGTTTGTGTTTTAGTTTGCTGAGTATAAGCTTGTGCATAAACTCTATCTTAAACAGTACGCGTATTATCTAAAAAGATATAATTTGTTAAGTGAAACATCCCCACAAGTTATTGGTCGCTTTTATTATTGCGCTAACTATGTTCTCTGGCTGTAGTAAAAGCTCAGAGATAGCATTGCCTAATATTATTAGTGAGTTTAGTGATGAGTCGCCGCTAGCTGCTGAAACTGTAAGTGGTACTTATTATATAGCGATTGCAGCACCACTAACGGGCCCTTATAGAGCGCTTGGTCAGACTATTGTAGAAGGGGTAACTCTTGCTGTTGAAGATTTTAATCGTAATCAAGATGCTAATCATAAAATCGGTACTGTTATTTTGGATGATGGTGGATTGGTTGCTGAAGGGCTTGGCCGCGCTGATATTGCTATAGCGCAGAATGCCTTAGGAGTAATCGGTCACCTTAATTCTGAAATCTCGGTTGAGACTTCGCGCAAGTATGCAGCCGCTAAGATTCCACAAATATCACCAGCTTCTACTCACCCTAAATACACTGAGCGCAGTGAAGTGCGCGGTTACGTTTTTAGAACTATAGGTACTGATAGACAGTTAGGTACTTCAGCGGCAGCTTTCGCGATGGCTGAGCCTAAATACAAAAAGATAGCTGTGCTTTATAACGACAGAGCTTATGGAGTTTCTGTTGCTTCTGAGTTTGTGCGTAATCTTGCTAGAGACAATTCTAGGCAATTAGTGTTCTATGAAACTATACCGGTGCGCACTACTGATCATAGTCATACTGTTGATAGATTAGATGAGCTGAATCCAGACTTAGTATTTTTCGTTGGTGAATATAATGATGCTGGCTATTTAGTTCGTGAGCTTAAGAATAAAGTGCCTAAGGCTCAATTCCTTTCTGTGGAAGGAGCGCATAACGCTAAGTTTATTGAAATAGCTGGTAAAGCTGCTGAGGGAGCGATAATTATAAGTACTAGTATTCCGAGAGATCTTGCTATGCGTTATCAAGCGCGCTATGAAACTGAGGCTGCTGGTTATGTCGGTAGTAGTTATATGGCTGCTACGATATTACTAGAAGCTGCTAAGGCTAATAATTATAAATCTGGTCCAAGTTTAAGTCAGAAGTTAGCTGCCAGTGGAGCCTTTACTTCCAATGGTGATTTGAGAGATCCGCGTTTTGTTTTCTATAAAGTTATTGATGGGCATTTTCGAGCTCAGAGTTAAGCCAAGCTTCATAGGGTTTAAAAGCTTCATCTATAGTTAGTGAAAGTATAGCTGGGCAGTCATAGCTATGAAGTTCTTTAGCACGCTGCATTAGCTTCTCGACCAGCTTTGCTGTTGTTTTGGCCACGATCACGGTCTCGCTTTCAGAATGAAAAGCACCTTGCCATTGGTACAAAGACTTAATAGCGGGATAGATATTTACACATGCTGCAAGCCTTTCCTTAACTAGGGTTGCGCCTGTTTCTTCGCCACTTTTAAGGTCTGGAAAAGTGATATACACAATCCTGATATTGGAAGCCATGATAGCCAGTATAGCAGTCTGCAAGAGCTTTTCAGGGTTTTTTATTGATATCTGAATTGTGAACTTAATAAAATTTTGTCAAAAAATTGTCTCTCGGCTAGTGCAAGAAATCAAGAAAGGATATACAATCATTTCTTGTATGAAAAACATAAAAAGATTGGTAATGGCAACTCTATCAGTACTTATTTTCTTGGGCGCTTGTGGTTCTAACCAACAAGCTGCTACTGAGGAAGGAGTTCAAGCTGAAGAAACTGCTGCGCCTGCAGAGGCTTCTTCTGAAGCTGCTGCTGAGCCAGCTGCTGCTGAAGCTCACCACTAATTAGTGGCCAGTGTTACCTAAAAAACCCGCCAATTTATTTATTTAAAGTGGCGGGTTTTTTATTGGAGCAAAAACGTGACATTGGTCACGTATCTGCGCTTCCAACATGAGTGCATAATCTTAACGTCGGATAATAGTAGTTCTTCTCGGTTAAAGTACTGTTTAATAGGTATGATACCTGTTTTGTGTAGCTATCATACCTGTTATGCGTTATGATGCTTAATTAAGACCATGGCTTATTTAAGTACTAATAGTAGTAACTTGCTCAAGCATAAACTTGCTGAATTAAGAGCACGGGGTATCAATCCTAGTTCAACACTTAATGAACAATTTTCTCTAGAGTTTGCTTTTAATTTTGCGGCGCTAGCAGGCTCGACTCTGACCCTAGCTGAAGCTTATAAAATCGCTACAGGACTTGCAGTGCTAGCAACCGTAGAAGAAGTGCAGAAATTTCTCAATATACGTAAGGCACTGGAATTAGTTATCAGTTCTGCTCTTAAAGATCAAATACTTGAACAGCAGCTTGTCGATAAGCTTGCTGACTTGATTTGCGCGCAGCCTATTAAGCTGGGTAAAACTCTTGCTTGGCTAAGAGCTAGTGAGAGATTAGAACACCCCATAGATCTTGCTGCTGATTTTATGCTTGAGGCTCTTAGAGAGTCGGCTTTAGCTAAAGAAATTAATCTCTTGTTGATTAATCACATACTACTTAGAGCTCGCTTACCACTAACCATAGTTCTTTATAATGATCGCAAACGCTATCAGAGGTTACTGGGGCTTGCTGCTCAAGGCAAGAAAGCAGGTTTAGCAGAATTTCTCAATCAATCACTATTGCGCTCCATAGAGACTGAGCTTGAGGCTAATGATGCTTGTAGTAGTGAGCATTTAAGTCTTCAGAAACTAAGTGAAGGCACTGAATATTCTGAAGCCTATCTGCGTAAGCTAGCTCTTGCTGGCAAGCTGGAGGCTTACAAGATCGGGCGTAATTGGGTGAGTACTAGAGAGGCGTTGGAGAATTATACGGCAACTAAACGGAAGTCATTGCGAGCGTAGCGAAGCAATCCATTAATGGATCGCCACGCCGCTTCGCGGCTCGCGATGACGAGTTGGCTATAATATATAGTCATGGCAGCCGGCGTAGATA
>CAZQXM010000138.1:0-3843 GCA_964597205.1 uncultured Gammaproteobacteria bacterium | reverse complement strand
TCACCCATGATCATATTGAAACCGATACCCACTTGATTAAGTATAGTGTCGTAGCTAAGTATCATTTTGAAATCATCAGGTCCGAACATCGCACGCAGTTGATTGCGCACGAATTTCTCTGAGTCCATATTGAAAGTTAAATAGGTACCGAGAGTTAACCATTTACTAACTCTATAATCACCATCGAAGACCACCGACTGATGACCATCGATGAATTGGTCGAACAAGAACGGCGACTCACCACCAACCGCAGCGAAGAGATAATCAATCTCAAAAGATAAATCATCTAACCGCGCTTCTAGTGCAGGACCAAAACTAGCGATCGCCAAGTGATCACCCGTGCCATAAAACCTAAAAGCTCCTTGTCCGCGCGCACTTAGAGAAATATTGTATTGTTCATTACCGCGTCTAAACAGCGGCTTAGTGTAGAAACTTGCATTATGCTCGCTTCTAAAACTGCGCAGATCCACATCACCAGTAGCAGCACCAGCCTCTGAACGACTTTCACGCAGATCCGATAATCTACGCGCGCTAAAAAGTTCAGCGTTGTCTTTAGCAACAGCCACAGAGTTGTGGAAGCGAATACCACGACGATCAACTAGTGGCACTTTAAGAAAAGCATTATGAGCAATCTCAGCGAGCTCACCGACGTATGTAGTGCCGAACATCGCACTATGCATAAACTGATTTTTAAGTACATTAACTTCAAAACCATAAGGTAATTTTTGATGAGCATTAACTACCCAACGGTCATTGAGACTGCCGTAGCCGCCCATGATCGCAGTAGTGTCACCAGGACGACTATAAGTAGCGATTAGACCAGCACCGAAACTCATATCATTACCAAGTTGTAATATTGGTGCTGCCGAGAATAGTCCTATATTATTGTCTGGCGCATAGAAAAATCTAGGACCCAGAGCAAAACCACCAATGCGTTCTTGGGTGCCGATCACAGGTCCGCTAAATTTAGTATTGGCAGCATCGCCGATGGTACTGGTGATATGCACTGGTGATGGAATACTAAAATCATCACTCAGCCAAATCCTCGCGCCCTTGATACTTATATTATTTACTTTCTTAGTATCGTCATAAGTTATTTCTTTAGCTGAATATTTAAAACTAGATTTCTCAGGCAAATCATCCCAACCATAATCAGCGTTTCTATCTTCGCGCACCGTATCGCGGCTATAACGAGTACCAGTGCGAAAGCCTTTCAAATAGAGAGTTAGCGGCTGCTCTAGCGCTAGAGTACCATCGATAAAACTAATAGTTTTGCTTTGCTTTTCATCAGGATCTTTCTGCTCATCGAGTCTGCCTTTTGCTTCTCTAGCTTTAAGTTTTACTCCTGTTAGAAAAACTCTAGGCGCAGTTATATCCAAAAGACTAGTATCAGTCTGGAATGAAGTATAAGTACCATGGACAGTAGTTTGATTAAGACCTTCACCTTTAACCATTTTGACGGCACCGAAAGCCTCAACTAGTTTAGTTGTGCCGTTGTATATAATCTTGTCAGCGTAAAGAGTTGAGTCGCGATTAGGTAAGAGAGCTACAGCATCACCAGTAGCTTCGTAGATTTCTGTGTTCTTGTCATAGGTGATCTCGTCAGCTGTAACTTCAAGCATCAGCTCTTGACCATTCTGGGCGCGAAGATTCTTCTGCTGCTCTTCGAGTATCGGTTCTTCTAGCTTAGATAAATCTGGTTGTGCCCCGATGGCTAACACTGGGCTCGCGAGCCAGAGAGCCAGAATTAATATAAGTATGCGACAATGAAGAGCGGGCACTGAATCAATTGTAAGCGAGATGTTTGTAGAAGAGTTAAACTTAATCGGCTATCGCAATTACCTTGAGGCGAGGATAAGATTCGGCTCAACTAAAACCATTATTATCGGCAAAAATGCCCAAGGCAAGACCAATCTCCTTGAAGTTATCCAAATATTATCCGGGCTTAGATCTCGGCGCGCCACTAAAGATTCTGAGTTGATTAATTTTGATTTAGAGACGGCTGTTATCCAGGCGCGTATCAAGCGCAACGACTCTGATCACAAAATCAATATAGTAATTAGACCTAGTGGTCGTCGCGGCATTAAAGTCAACGATGTCACTAAATCTAACCGTGAGCTGAACCAACTAGTAAGTTCAGTAAGTTTTATGGTCAATGATCTTGAGCTAGTGAGTGGTAGCCCAGGAACTAGGCGTGATTGGTTAGATGATTTCGCTAGTCAATTAGATTCTAGTTACTTAGCTAAGCTTGAAGATTTCGAGAAGATGCTACGTCAGCGCAACGGCTACATTAGTAAACTAGTTGAGACTGGCACTTATTATGCGCGCCTGAATAGTCAGCAAGCTTCTGAGCTTGCGCTTTGGGATGAACTATATATTAAGACCGCTAATATTGTTATCGCTGCGCGCGAAGAATTGCTTAGTAGATTTAGACCTATCGCCGCTAAGCACTATAGTGCTATTTGCCAGAACCCTGATGAACAGCTATCTTTAGACTACTTGGGCGGCTCGCTCACTCAAGCTGAACTCAGCCAGAACTTGGCTAAAGATTTTGCGCGCATGCATAGTACCATCGGTCCGCAGCGTCACGATATTAATATCACTATTAACCAGAAGCTCGCTGGTAACTACGCCAGCCAAGGTCAAAGACGCAGCGTAGTATTAGCTATCAAGCTTACAGAATTAGAATTATTGCGCGAGCAGAAGAATACCGAACCGATATTATTACTCGATGATGTACTGGCTGAATTAGATCAAAGTCGCCAACTTGCGTTGCTCAACGCCATTAGCCCAGAGACTCAAGTGATTATTACCAGCACCGGTCTTGGTGAACATTTAGAAGCTTGGTCAACTGAGGCGCAGATTATAGAAGTAGTTAGTGGAAGTATAAAGGACGCGCTTGCGACGATCTCCTAAACAACCTCAAGAGCCTAGTCGCATCCAGAAAGATCTTGCCGGACTTTTTACTAGACTAGGCTTAGGCAAACAAGTAGAGGGTTTCAAGATCTTAGAACTCTGGACTAAATCACTTGAAACCATTAACAATACTAATGTTGAGCTGCTTAAAGCTAAAACTTTCGCGCTTAAGCTTAACAAGAACATGGAACTGGTGGTGGGTGTGCGCTCGGCGTCACTAGCTAACGAATTGCAATTTCTTAAACCACAATTATTAGAAAATTTAAATAAATTTTGTCAAAAGCAAGGATATGGCAAAGTGAAAGCCATCATATTCGAGCTTAGATGATGCACTCGCTGTGACAGCGCAAAAACGTGACGCTGGTCACGTTTTTGCTATTATTTTCGAGTTGCGGTGATCAAGGTCCCAGCACCAAAGTCAGTAAAGGTCTCTAATAATAAGCTATGCGCATTAAGCCCATTAAGTATAATCGCCTCAGCCACCCCGCCTTTAATAGCATCAATGCAACATTCAGTTTTAGGAATCATGCCGCCTTGGACAACACCAGAGCTGAGCAGCCCAGTAGCTTCGCTTAGATTCAATTCTGTAATCAGACTACTAGGATCGTTTTTGTCACGCAGTATGCCAGCAGTGTCTGTCATCAATAATAATTTATCGGCTTTAAGAGCCTTAGCAATCTCAGCAGCCATAATATCAGCGTTGATATTATAAGCGTTACCTTCTCTATCTGCAGCGATAGAACTGATAACAGGTATCATCCCTAAAGCCATGACTTCCAGTAATAGACTGGTGTCCACAGACTCTATCTCACCTAACCAATCATCTTTACCACTCTTAGGATGCTTGCGCGCTATCATCATTTGACCATCACGCCCAGAAAGTCCGATAGCTCTAGCACCAGCGCAGTTAATAGCAGAGACTAAGCG
>CAZQXM010000137.1:0-3889 GCA_964597205.1 uncultured Gammaproteobacteria bacterium | reverse complement strand
CTCAGGCGATATGGGTTGATTTTGCTGGTGGTTTTGGTGCTCATTTAGGGGTACAGGGTAAAATTCTAGCATTAGCAAAATGACATATTCTAGCTTTGATTTTTCTAAAATAGATCCGACATTAGCTTACTATCATATGCTTGCTGTAATCGCCCCACGGCCTATAGCTTGGGTTTCTACTAAATCTGCCGCGGGTGTAAATAACCTTGCACCTTTTTCTTTTTTTAATGCTTTTAGTGCTGATCCACCAGTGCTGGGTTTCGCTCCGGCTTCTAAAGATGATGGCAGTTTTAAAGATACCTATACCAACATCGCTGAGACTGCTGACTGTGTAATTAATATGGTTAGTTTTGATTTAGCTCAGCAAATGAATATTAGCTCCCAAGCTACTAACCAAGATGAATTTAAGCTGGCTAATTTAACAGCCATTGATTCTACGCTAGTTAAATCCCCAAGAGTGGCTGAAGCGCCAGTGCAGATAGAAGCGCGCTTATTAGAGATTATAAATTTTCGCAAAGATGCTAGTGGCAAGACGCGATTATACAGACATCAAGACTCTAAAGCAGGCACAACGGGTACTGGTAATTTGATTATTTGTGAAGCGCTATGCTTGCATATTAGAAACGATCTGATTAAAGATGGGCGCATAGATACTGTCAGTCTAGACCTTATTGGGCGCAATGGTAGAGATTACTACACCAGAGCTAACGCTGATAGTATGTTTCGTTTGCCTAAGAGCGTGTCTTGAAAGTTCGAGAACAAGGCTTGCGAGCCCGAGCAAGCGGAGTTTACTAAAACGTAAATGAGCATTGTGAGGGCGAGCGTAACGCAGTTATCGGGCTTTCAAGGCACGCTCTAGAACGCTCGTAAGACCTTATGTAAGTCTTTGATAATTAAACTAGCGCTCAGACTATATTCACCGTACTCCTTACTTAACTGTTCAGCAGTTTTACCAAGTATAAAAGCTCCCATGATAGCCGCTTGAGTGCTAACGCTTAATTGTTTAGTTTTAGATTTTGATTTTTGGCGGCAGGCTATCTGTGCCGCTAATGAAACGATAATACCGCTAAGAGTGTCTCCAGAACCGGCTTTGGCAAGACCAGAATTGCCGTATGGTAAAACAAAAGCATCATTAGTATGAGCGTCTACTACTATGCTTGGACTGCCCTTCAGTAAAATACTACAGCCAGTTGCCTTAGTAAATTTGCGCAATAGAGCAATTTTCTCCAGTGGACTTAAAGCAGTAATCTCTTCTGCTGTAATTGGCTCTGGGCTAATGCGCGCGAACTCGCCATAGTGCGGGGTGACGAGAATATCTAAGCCTTTATGTTTAAGTTGTTTAGGTTTATCCTTGAAAGCGTTAATAGCATCAGCGTCTAATATTATCGATGGTCTAAACTTAGATTCTTCTAACTCTTCAAGGATTCTGCGCACTAGTTGTTGCACGTTATATTCCAGTGATAGAGCAGGTCCCATGCATATAGCATTAGGCTCTTTATGTTTAATTATTTGCCAGCAAGTACCTAGATTATCATTACTTCTATCATCCTCGAAATTGCTTAAAGCATGAGTAACTGCTTCTGGAACAGTGCTATTGATTACAGGAATATTAGTTGTAGGGCTAGCTATATGTAGCATCCCAAGTCCACTATTAATAGCAGCACCAGCAGCAAGCACGGCAGCACCAGCCATATGTTTAGAGCCAGCTAATAATAGAGCAGTACCATGATCGAACTTAGTGCCCGCAACTAATCTTGGTGGCATTAATTCGATTAAATCTTGCAAGCCTAGAGTGTAGATTTTTTCTTTGTGGAATTTATTAAGGACTTTATCACTGTAGTCGAGTTTGCGTACATGCAGCTCACCAAGCACGCTGCGAGCTGGATAGAAAGCGAAACCCAGCTTGGCGTAGCCCATACAAACAGTATGGTCAGCGATAACACAGACACTAGCCACAGCACCAGTATCAGCATTGAGCCCAGAAGGTATGTCAACAGCTATAACTTGAGTTGTTGGGTGTTTTTGTTTATAACTGTTAATATTGCCAATTAATTTTATGTAGTTGTCTTTAAGTTTTGATTTAGTGCCGGTACCAAGCAAAGCATCGACTATATAATCTGGTTTATCCTTGTTTAAGATCTCTAAGAAATCTGCGCTGTTTTTAAGTAGATGAGGTTTGATACCGCTATTTATCGCATCTTGATAAGCTATTGCTGCTTCATTTAAGTATTCATCAGTTAAAGTGTAAACTTTTATCTCGTAATTTAATTTACTAAGCAAATGGGCAAGTGCTAGTCCGTCACCACCATTATTACCTTTGCCGCAAAGTATAGTTACAGTAGGAAATATATCAACGTCAGAAGCATGCTCACTACCGGCTTTGGAGAGATGCTCGATAAGATTGCGCAAGCCCTCGGCAGCACTAAGCATATATTTATAACCACGTTTTTCATCGCCAGCTTTCGACGCAGAGTCGATAAGTTGCATGCTATCGGTAGTTAATAGTGGTAGCAATTATTTACGATTAGCTATATCAACATAGCCAGTTTTAGTATTACCTTGGTAAATTTGACGTGGTCTAGTGATCTTGTTACCAGTTCCAGTAACGCGCGCTTCGTTCCAGTGCGCCAACCAACCAGGTAATCTGCCAAGAGCGAACAATACTGTGAACATATCAACAGGGAAACCTAATGCTCTGTAGATGATACCTGAGTAGAAGTCCACGTTCGGATAAAGCTTACGCTCTACGAAATATGGATCACGAAGAGCTTCCTCTTCTAGACCTCTTGCGATTTCTAGCAATGGATCACTAACACCCATTTTGCTAAGAACCTTATCGCAAGCACCTTTCAGCACTTTAGCTCTAGGATCGAAATTCTTATAAACTCTGTGACCGAAGCCCATAAGTTTAATACCAGATTGCTTGTCTTTAACTTTAGCTAGGTAATCTTTGTAGCTCATGCCGCTATCGTGGATAGCTTGAAGCATTTCAAGTACCGCTTGGTTCGCACCACCATGCTTAGGACCCCACAATGCTGAGATACCAGCAGAGATACAAGCATAGATACTAGCTCCTGAGCTTTGAACTGTACGCACCGTAGAAGTACTGCAGTTTTGTTCGTGATCAGCATGAAGAATCAATAACTGATTCATAATTTTCACTATGTCAGCATCGATATGATACTCTTCAGCAGGCACTGCGAACATCATATTAAGGAAGTTAGCGCAGTAGCTTAGTGAGTTGTTTGGATAGATCAATGGTTGACCTATTGATTTTTTGTATGAAAACGCAGCGATAGTACGCAATTTAGAAAGGATGCGAGTCATGTCGAGCTTGATTTGCTCTTCACTCTTAGCATTCACTGGATCAGGGTAGTAAGCTGATAGCGAGCAAGTCATAGAAGACAAAATCGCCATTGGATGTGCTGTACTAGGGTAACCAGCGAAGAAATGAGTCATGTCTTCGTGAAGAAGAGAGTGACGAGTAAGTCCTTGAGAGAACTCTTTAAGTTCAGCTTCTGTTGGTAACTTACCATTAATAAGCAAGTAGCTAGTTTCTACGAAAGTAGATTTCTCGGCAAGCTCCTCGATATCAATACCGCGATATCTTAGTATTCCTTTCTCGCCATCAATAAAACAAATGTCGCTCTCGCATGAGCCAGTATTAACATAGCCCGGGTCCATAGTGATGTATCCTGTTTCGCCGCGCAAACTAGAAATATCTATGGCTTTTTCGCCCTCAGTTCCAGAAATTATTGGCAGTTCAATCGTTTTGCCATCTACACTTAACTTGGCCGTCATCTTTCCCTCGTCTCTTAGGTTTTGTGATTTTTGTATTTCGCTTAATGCTGTCTCTGTTGCTTGTGAATTCATAGTCACAACCTACCCA
>CAZQXM010000136.1:0-3909 GCA_964597205.1 uncultured Gammaproteobacteria bacterium | reverse complement strand
CAAACCCCGCCGGCAAATCACCTTTACTGCGGTTTTCAGCGTCTACGAGTATAACTTTTGGCTCATGTCCTTGAATTTCGGACTCATTTAAGCCAATATATGAGCAAATTATAACTTTATCGCCTACTTCGAAAAGGTGTGCTGCAGCACCGTTAATGCCAATAATGCCTGATCCAGCTTTGACTGGAATGGTGTAGGTGACTATGCGTGCACCGTTTTCTATGTTCAATACATGAACCTGTTCATTAGGGTATATACCAGCTTCCTCTAATAAAGCTGAATCAATGCTAATGCTACCCACATAATTTATATCTACTTGGGTTACAGTCGCTCTATGGATTTTGGAGCTCAGCATCGTTCGCTGCATCTTCAAGTTCCTTCTTCTCTTTGGCTTTCTTGACCCTAACTTTATCCGGTCCAGGGTGCACAAACAATATTATAGACCTACCTTGCATTCTTGAGGGAACGCCGCTATCTGAGTGCCCCTCTAGCATTAGATCATCTAGGTACTTCTCAGCAAGCTTTTTAGCCAGCTCAGAGTGTTGCATCTCGCGTCCGCGCAGGGTGATATTGAGCTTCACGTTCTTGCCTTTAGCTAAGAAATCTTTACTCTGTTTTAACCTTGTATTGTAATCACCGATGCCGATGTTGTAGTGCATCTTAATTTCTTTAAGATCACCACCGGTGTTTTTCTTCTGACCTTTTTCTTTTTTACTTAGTTCGTATTTGTATTTGCCATAGTCCATTATTTTGGCTATAGGCGGTTCAGTTTTTTCGTTGATGACATAGATGTCGAGACCAACTTCCTGAGCACGTTTCAGAGCATCATCACGATTCATCTCACCAAGGTTAGTACCTTCTTCGTCGATTACTCTAAGAGTGTGCGCTCTAATACCCTCATTGAGAGGAATGTTAGGTTTGCCACGTCTGCCACCACCACGATTATATGGAGGTCTACCAGAGGGATTAAAAGGTCTTGAGCCGAAGGAGCCTTGCCCACCACCGGGGCTAAAGGGCCGATTAAAATTACTATTCAAACATTATTTCCTTCGTTATTCTCACATTCAGTATTCTACCCTATCTGAGCGGGTTTTTCACGCTTTACTAGCCCGCTTAATAGCTCCATGCAAGCTATTAAACCATCCTCTGATGCTATATTGCGCCCGGCTATATCAAAGCCCGTCCCATGATCCATGCTCACCCTGATATAAGGCAAGCCATAGCTAAGGTTCACCGCCCCGAAGCCTGAGATGCCCTTGATTAGTGGCAGTGCTTGATCGTGATAAGCAGCGACATAGATATCATAATCGGGCTTTGTTCCTTTGAATATATTCTGCGCAGCTTTAGCCAAGAATGAATCAGCTGACATAAAATCACTAATCTGAGCATGCGGATATTCGTTTCTTAAATCTTCTAGTGTGCAGCTAAGTTGATTTTCTTCTTCACCAAATAATCCCCCTTCGCCAGCGTGCGGATTGAGACCAGCAAGTCCGACACGAGGATTCTTTATGCTGAATAAATCTTGCATGGCTGTTATAGCATGTTTAATTGCTGATGGTGCACGCTGAAGAAATTTAAAGGGTACTTCAGAGATAGCTATATGACGAGTAGCTAATAGAGTTCTAAATTCTTTGTAGATAAATATCATTTCTATATCTGAACTACTTAAGCCATTTAATTCAGCTAGAACTTCTGTTTGTCCGCTAAATTTATAGCCAGCCATATTGAGTGAGCCTTTGGCGACAGGTCCAGTGATAATAGCTGCTACTTCATTATTGAGAGCCATTTTATGAGCCTGCCTTAGGGTCTTATATGCGTGCTCACCAGCAGCTGCTGAAGGACCTGGTTTCTGCTTGGCGAATTTTGCTAGCTCATCAAGGTCGTCAATTAGTAGCAATTCAAGACCTAATTTAAGGTCCAGACCTTGGCTCTTAGTTTTATTAAAAATTTCATATCCAATTCCAGCTGGATCACCGGCTGTATAAGCGATTCTCATTGCATTTAATATAGCAAAAATGTGACCGACGTCACATTTTTGCGCTCTCAGCTTTGCGTTTACTCTTAACTAAGTTTGATTATGGATCGTGCTACGATTACTGCATTGTATTACTAATAAAGGGAGTTTGATATGTCCACAACCGAATCTATGGGTTCTAGAACTGTTATTGAAGGTAAAAATATAGAAGTTACCGACGCAATTAGAGACTATGCTGAAACTAAATTAAAGCGTGTCCATAAGCACTTCGACTCTATTATTAACAACAATAGTATCCGTGTGATTTTAAGTGTGGTCAAAGGTGGCGGTGATGCTAAGCGCACCCAGAAAGCTGAGATCACTATTAACCTTAAGGGCGGACATGTTATTCGCTGTGAAGCTGCTGAAGAGAATGTTTATGCTGCTCTTGATTTAGCTATCGATAAAATTGAGAAACAGTTTCGCAAATACAAAACCAGAGTTTATGGAAAAGTTCATAGTGGCAAAAGTGTGAAGCATTTCGGTATTGAAGATTTGAGTCCAGAACTTATACCACTTGAGTCTCGTGATGAAGCTAAGACTTACCAAGCCCCTAAAATTATCAAAACTAAGCGCTACTCTATGAAGCCACTTAGTCCTGAGCAAGCTGTTGGCATGCTTGAAGATTGCGGACATGATTTCTATATGTTCTTAAATGTGTTTACTGATGAAATAGCTTGTGTCTATCTTAGAGATGACGGACAGTATGGCTTGATAGAGCCTGAAAGCCCAGAGTTATAATAATGTTATAACTTAATATGTAATACATTATGCTAGAATTTATTTAGTATTACGGGTTTCTGACCCCTAGTACTAGTCATGTCCGAAATAGTCAAAGACATCCTAACGGAACAAGTGGTATTCCCTACCGCGGTGCGTGGCCTTGCCAGCCTAGATACGCCGCTGCCTGAAACTGCTCCTCCTCCAGAAATAGTTAGGGATAAGTATCAACTCCATGAACTTCACCCCGATAAAGTTTCAATCATTAGATTAAGAGCCGAGGTTTCTAGTAAGTTAAATTACCTGGAAGATAGCCTTAAAATTAAATTCCCAAAATGGTTTAAAACTTTTAGTGATAAAGCTTGTTTGACTATGCAAACTACCAACCCTACGCGTATGCTGGCACTTTGTAATGAAGCTGCTGAAGCTTTTAGAGATCACTTCAAGGCTTATGCCCCATGGTTAGAGAAACCATTTTATTTTTCTATGTGGGGTCTTACTATTGGATATTTACTAGCTCGTAATCTTATGGTTGCAATTCGTGGTGGTGGTGTAGCTTTAGCCAAAACTGCCATTCACGATTTATGTTCTGAAGCTATCATTCCTCCGCTTATTGTTCAGTGGGCTAACCGCGTGCAAGATGGCATTTCTAAAAAACTCTTTGGCATTAAATCTAGCTCTTTTGTTGGTCATGCTATTCATCTTTTCAGACCATTCACTTCAATGGGTTTTGGAGCCACGGTTATGAAACATTTGGATAAATTGATGGTCGAATGGATTCCTAAGCTTTTTAACAAGCTGCCACACACCATGCTTAGTGCCATAAACAAGTTGGGTAGTGATGTTGGTGGGGGTATTGTAACGAAGTTGTTTAAAGTTAAGTAGTAGTTACGCTAACCCTTCTATATATCCAAGATACGGCAACTGTCTAAATTTCTGTTCGTAATCTAAACCATAACCAAGAATAAATTTGTCATCAACAGTAAAGCAGTTATAGTCTGGCTTAATATGTTTTAGATGCTCTAGTCTCTTAGATGGTTTGTCTAATAGAGATGCGATGCGCATAGATTTAACACCAACCTGCTCTTGGAAAAAATTAATCAAGAACTCAGCAGTGCGTCCAGAATCAACTATATCTTCTGCGATTAATATATCTTTGTCTTTTAAATTAGGCA
>CAZQXM010000135.1:0-3959 GCA_964597205.1 uncultured Gammaproteobacteria bacterium | reverse complement strand
AAGGGGTTAATGACTCACCGCCGCCTAAGATGCAGGCAGCTAAGCCCAAGCCGCCCCCAGATCCTGAGCATTGGTGGTAGCAAAAACGTGCCTTAAGGCACGTTTTTGCGCTTTCAACTGTTAGTGCATTATTTCAGATTGTGCACTCATTGTTGAAAACTCACAAACACTTTGAGTTATATACTAGGTCTGCTTATTACTTCGTTGTTATCATCTTGTGGAGATGTACCTGCGGCATAATTTGCAGGGTTCTGAGCTTTTGGTCTAGTGGTTCTTTCCCTATCAGCTTTTACTAAGGCTTCTTGCTTTTCTTTTGGTAGTGCTAAGAAAGCAGCTAAACTTATGCTGTCACCATTAGATTCTCCGGAACTCTGCTTTAATCGTTCAGTATAAATAGCCCAAGGGTCGTCACTTTTTGTTGTGGGAGTTTTTTTAGTATCATCAGAAGCAGGGCCTGTAGCTGTCGCTTCTGGTGAATATAGGGGTCGTCTAAATCCAGCAACTTGCATATAATCTAGATAATATCATAATTTTGATACTAAATTATTAGTAAAATTAGTTTTTTGTTATAATAATTTTCATAAGTGACCTTGTAGAATTAGGCAAGGTGTGTTATCTTATGTAGATATATGGCGAGAATAGAAGTATTTGGTGATATTGGGTTAGCCCAGCGTTTACGTCAAGGACGTGATCAGAGAGGTCGATCAAGAGCCTCTGAAGCCGGTAAGAAACCTGCTCATAGAAGTCCAGAAGTTGGACGCGATGCTCGCAGATGGCGAACCGATATAAGGAATGGAACTGCTGCTAGTCCAGTGACGAAACCTACGGCCGCAAAAAGACAATTAGCGCCAACTCCTTATTATGCTTCTCCTGAAGCCTTTGAAGCTGCAAATCAAGCTGCTTGGAGAGTTTATCAACTTGCGGTAGCTCAAGACTCCCAAGTAGTAGGTCATAAACCTCATGGTAGAGCTGCTACACACCAAACACCGGCTCCTTGGGAGAGTCTAAAATCTCCTGCGACTAGAAATGGATCAACTAGTCACTAATAATTACTTCAAATTTACCTGTCTAAGATAACTAAAATAATTAGTAGCTAGCTCATGCATACTATCGCCACCGAATTTAGCTAAGAAAGCTTCGGCGATACTTAGTGCCATCATTGCTTCAAGCACTACGCCAGCAGCAGGCACCACGCAAACATCAGAGCGCTCGAAGTGTGACGGCGACGGGCTCTGAGTCATTAGGTCTATAGAATCTAAAGCAGTTACTAGAGTGGGGATAGGTTTCACGGCAACAGTGCAAGCGATAGGCATACCATTAGTCATGCCGCCTTCTATGCCACCTAGATTATTAGTTTTGCGCGTGTACCTAAAATATCTTCCTACGCTTTCAGTAGTTGAATCAAGAATACCAAGAGAAGTAGTAGTGAAGAAATCAGCTTTATCTATGCTATCTGGAATAACAGTGTAATCTGGGTTGATATAGATTTGATCGTGCACTGCTGAGCCAGGATTCTCTGAGACTCCGCGTCCCATGCCGAACTCGACAGATTTTACGGTGTGGGTGCTCATTAGAGCCGCTGCGATCTTAGCATCGATGCGAGCGTCCCACTGAGTATGGCTTCCTAGTCCTATAGGTACGCCAACAGCGAAAACTTCTATAAGCCCACCGACAGTATCACCAGCTTTGCGGATCTCGTCGACGTATTTTTTGAGTTTTTTCTCGCGACTAGTTTCTTTATCACTAGTTTTTTCAGCATCGTAAATCCTGAAATCACTAGACTCTACTTTTGCTATAAACTCAGATAAGGCTAAAGCGCTCAAATCCATACTCTCACCGGCTTCCACCTCACCTATGCGCAGAACATGTGAGAAGATTTGGATGCCGAATAGTGATAATAATTTCTTGGCGACAGCGCCAGCAGCTACTCTAGATGTGGTTTCTCTAGCTGATGAGCGCTCTAATATATCGCGGACATCTGGTGCGTTGTATTTAATGGTGCCAGCTAGATCAGCATGTCCAGGGCGAACACGCGAGATGAATTTCTCTTGAAGTTGGTTTTGTACTTCTTCATCATTGAGGTCTACTGGAGCGGCGCTCATAGCGTGCTGCCATTTGTCGTGGTCACGATTTAGTATTTTCATGCCGATGGGTGCACCACCGAAAGTTCTACCGTGACGAATACCACCAGTGAAAAATACTTGATCGCGCTCGATCTTCATGCGCCCACCGCGACCGTAACCAGCCTGACGACGGCGCAATTCAGCGTCTATCTCAGCAGCTAGCAAGGGCATATTAGCTGGTATCCCTTCAAGGATAATGTTCAGCTCTGGTCCGTGTGATTCGCCTGCTGTAAGGTATCTTAATGCCATGCTTAGTTCTTAACCCATCTTAGCAAATGAGTCCAACCTTTAAGCAGACTAGAGCGCTTCTCTAAAGAATCCTCTAAATGTAATTTCTCCAGCGTGCTTAGTTTGCCGCGTTGTAGTTTGTTTCTGATGTAGTTAACCCGCTTAAGATCGTTAGCTATCTGTCTTTGGATAAATCTAAAACTAAATTGACGGCGACGGCGTTTATTACCACTGCTGTCTCTCTCGTCATCATCATCACCTTCTTCGTCAGGGGCTTCCTCTTCTAGGTGTTGATGCTGTTGTTGATCACGAGTCTCTAATTCTTCAATACTGCCGCTTTCAGCTTGCTGCATCGCTAGTGATATAACTTCGGTTTCTGGTTCAGCGATTTGCTCGCTAAGATACTCGTTGAAATACTCTTCAGAGATATTATGGTTAGGCTCTGCTTTTATAGGGCTAGCATTTGGGGTAGTGACTGGCTCTTCTGCTTTAGCCACTGTTTCGACTGCTGCTGGTGCGGCAGCTTCTGGACTAGGCTCCGCTGGGCTGCTAGTTTCTGCAATAGCTGCTGTTTCTTGAGCTATAGCTTTTTGTGCTTCCTCAAATAGTTTTTTGATCTCAATATTTTTCTTGCCAGCATCACGCAATCTAATGATCTCTTTGAGGATCTCAGAAGATTCGTTACTGACATAGACTAGTTTTTTATCGCGCACAGTTGCGATATCGAAATCTTTGATGAATTTTTTTAGTAATGCATCAGAAACCTTTAGCTTAGAAGCTAGTTCTTTGATGCTGACTTGATTGTCGGACATTATTTTTGAGCTTTACGAGTTTTGCTGCGACCAGCTCTGAGCTCTGCACTGGTTATACCCGTTTTGAGCTTAGGGAAAGTCTTAAGCGCTTTGGTGCTTACTTTGATTCTTTGTGGCTTACCATCGATGATTGCGGTAATAGTTTGCAAATTAACCTGAAACTTGCGTTTAGCAGTCGGGTTAAAGTGTGAACGCAAGAAAGAGTATCTCCAACCCTTGCCCGCTTTCTTACCTGTAATTGCACATTCTTTTGCCATGATTATCCTTTAGTTAGAGCTTAATAAGCCTAATTCTCTTGCTTTTTTAACTTCTTTTTGTAGTCTGCGTTGTCTTTTAGCATCTAGGCCATTATATTTACGGCTAATGATCTTTCCGCCCTCAGAGAGGAAAGTTTTAAGCAGGCCGAGATTCTTGTAGTGAATTTCTTCGATTTCTACAGTGCTGCGTTTTGCTGGTCTTTTTTTGTTGATAAATGCCATACAAGTACGCAATTCTAGCATGCAGTGCTTGTAGTACGGTTTCAGCGCTTGTCCTTTAGAAAAGATTAGCAATGCTAAGTTGTAGTGAGTCCCGTCATTGCGAGCCGTAGGCGAAGCAATCCATCCGATTAGAACAATGTTATAATGCGATGAATGTCCAACCTATATCTTATTTCTACTCCTATAGGCAATCTTGAGGATATGAGCTTTAGAGCCCTAAGAATTTTAAAACAGGTTAATACTATATTCTGTGAGGATACGCGGGTGACTATGAAGTTGCTTAATCACTATGAGATTAGTGGCAAAAAGCTTATTAG